>CAZSTZ010000182.1:11410-14670 GCA_964609515.1 uncultured bacterium
TTGGTTTTTCGTTGGTTTTTCGGTGGCCCAAAAGTCAAGTAGAGAAACCCGGTTTTGCCGAAATTACCTGGTTTCTCTACTTTTGGGCCAGAGTCTCAGAAGCTCGCTAAAAAAGCGCTGAGCTGACTTTGTTTCGGTGCAACATTGCTTGTTTTAATTGCTTGTTTTAATTGCTTGTTTTATAGGAATCCTTGCCTTTTGCCTTTTGCCTAAAAAAAATATGGGCCCTGCTGGAATCGAACCAGCCTTAAGGCGAATTATGAGTTCGCTGCCTCCCCAATCGGCCAAGGGCCCTTATAGATTTGGGCTGTTTTTTGGATGTCACCAAAACTAAACCAGCCTAAAATCTAATATAACAGATGTTGGCAGAATTGACAATCAAAGACAAAGATTCCGGCGAAAAAATTTGGGAAACATCAGAAGCGATCGCCACTTCCCACCTTCCAGGGCGCTAAATTAGATTAGTAGTATCTCTCACTGGCAAAAGAAAGGAAATATGAATTCTACTATATTGGTAAGTCTGGCCTTACTGGCCCTGATGATTGGAGCCGGGGCAAGCACTGGTTCTTGGGGATACAAACTGGGCAGGGAAGCTCTCAAAGGAATTACCCAACCCGATGTCCGTCCCACCAACAACTTCACGGTAACAAAAAACTCTCTCTCAGGGAAAGCAGAAGTAGTCTTTTTAAAAGAGAAAGATATTTTAGTTAACGTCAACAAAGCCATTGCTAATGGCGGGACCGGTGAAGAAAAAAAAGCTCAAGAGAACTCAGAAAAGGCCAAGGAAGAAAAGGCCAAAACAGCCGCATCTTCTCAGCAGAAGTTGCCCATAGTCAGCAGCGATCGCGGAGTGGTACTAGAAGTGTACAAAGTTCGCAGGTGGGGCAACTCTTTGGTACTCGATGTTAATTTAAAAAATGAAGGAGAGCAATCGGTACGTTTTCTGTACAGTTTCCTCAACGTAACCGACGAGCAAGGCAGAGTTCTCAGTGCCAGTACGGAAGACTTACCCGGGGAACTGCCTCCCAATGGCAGAAGATATTACGGTATCGTTACAATTCCCGTAGCATTGCTAGACGATGCCAAACAACTGTCCGTAAGTCTGACCGATTATCCAAACCAAAATTTGCAGCTTAAAATGTCTGGTATTCCAGTCAACATGTAATGCAGGTGCATCTCAATGAAAGAAGAAAGCCAAACAGTTGTCGATTTTTGTCAATTGTTAATTGCGCGCTCTTAGCTTTGTATTTTTACAAAACACCAGATGCTCCCTGTAATACTCTGCTCGATAATTGTTAATTGTTAGGAAAGGAGATTAAATCTGAGATGTTAAAAGCTAGATTATTCTGGCGATCGACTGGTGGGAAATGGGATTAATTCGAGAAAGTCAGGAAAAAGAGGGAGTTGGAGGTCGAGAAAAATTACGGCCTCATTTTTCTTTGGATAATAGTAGGGCCATCATCCCAAAAAACAGTATTATTTCTTTCGCTTTGGTCTGGAGCTTCTGCCTTCCATCAACCCAGGTGGCAGAAATAAACAGCTTTCCCGCCTTAACCGGGACAGATATCCTGTCGCGGTTGCTCTCAATATTACTGCTAATTCTCATCAACGCCTTTTTTGTCACTGCGGAATTTTCGATCGTCTCGGTACGGCGATCGCGTATCAATCAGCTAGCCGATGGGGGCGACATCCAAGCGAAAACCGTCCAACAGTTACAGCGAAGCATAGACCGCCTCCTATCTACCACTCAATTCGGCATAACTCTGTCAAGTTTGGCTCTTGGGTGGATCGGGGAAGGGACAATGGCAGTGCTGGTGGGGGCAGGTATTGCCTATCTGCCCCTCCCCGATTCGCTCCGGGAGGCCATCGCTCATTCTTTAGCCATCCCCATGGCCACCTTTTTCACCCTGGCCTATTTGCAAATAGTCTTAGGGGAATTATGTCCCAAATCGGTAGCCCTCCTTTACCCGGAACAATTAGCTCGGTTTTTAGGGCCCCTAAGTTTGGCGATATCGCGTTTTTTTAACCCTTTTATTTGGATTTTAAATCAATCGACTCGCTGGCTGTTGCGTCTGGTGGGGATCCAATATACCGGCACTGCTTGGAAAGCACCCGTAACCCCAGAAGAGCTACAACTAATTATCGCCACTTCGAGCGAATCTATCGGTTTAGAAGCAGAAGAGCGACAGTTGCTCAGTAATGTTTTTGAATTTGGGGAAGTTTTGGTGGAAGAAATAATGATTCCCCGTACCAGCATTCGCGCTATTTGTAACAATGGTACTTTTCAAAACCTCCTAAATGAAATTAGCGAGAGCGGTCATTCTCGCTATCCCGCCATTGGAGAATCTTTAGACGACATTCTCGGTATTATTGATTTTAAAGAACTGGCAAAACCTCTTGCCGAAGGCATTTTATCCCCGGAAACATCTATTCAACCTTGGCTCCGCCCGGCAAGATTCGTTTCAGAACAGATGTATTTGAGCGAACTTTTGTCTTTAATGCAAAGAATGCGTCAAGATCCAAACATCGGTCAGCATCCAGAAATGGTAATAGTTGTCGATGAATTTGGAGGCACTGCCGGTTTAGTTACCTTGGAGGATTTAATCGCAGAAATTATTGGCAATAGTTATGAGGTGACTGGTATGGAGGAACTAACTTTTCAAATGACAGAGGACGATACATTTATCGTGCAAGCTCAGTTAAGCGTGGAGGAGGTTAACGAACTTTTAGATTTAGATTTACCTCTGAGCGAAGAATATCAAACTTTAGGTGGTTTTGTAACTTATAAGTTACAAAAAATTCCTTCCCAGGGGGAAACTTTCCAATATCAAAATATTGAGTTTACCGTTACTGCTGCTGAAGGACCGCGCTTAGACCAAATAAAAATTCAGATTATGGAAGAAAATTTAGAAGAAGAGGAAGGTACCGATCTAGAACTAACAAATTTTCCTGATGATGGCTCTAATGACAGTTTTAATAGAGAATAATTGATTGAAACTCTGGGGTCGCGCATACGCGCAGATTCTTAATTCGTCCAAAAATGAACTCTTAAAGGCGTAATCAAAGCGCCTCTACTTAGTTGGCTTAAGTTAAGCTTGAGCCTTCCAGATACTTTTCTGAGGATATTTGCTGCACCGTTACAATCGGCATTTATCAAATAACCCGCAGCAGATTGATATAAACCTCGTTTAATGCGTTTTCCAGATGGTTCCCAGTTATCGGGTTTTTCACCGTATTTTGGGATAAAATCATCATCTAAA
>CAZSTZ010000183.1:0-81 GCA_964609515.1 uncultured bacterium
GATGTTGCATGCCGCGCAGCGGATCGCCTTCGCGCTTTTGGCCCCAGCAGAAACCCGGTTGGCAAAAAACTGGGTTTCTGG
>CAZSTZ010000183.1:181-14668 GCA_964609515.1 uncultured bacterium
GGGAGGGGTATAAAACCGGGTTTCTGGGGGAGGGGTATAAAACCGGGTTTCTGGGGGAGGGGTATAAAACCGGGTTTCTGGGATACCGAAAAACCGGATTAGCAATTCTCAATTCCCAATTCCTCATTCCCCATTCCCAATTCCCCATTCCCCATTCCCAAAAAAAAGCGGTTCTGTACGAAACAGAAACCGCTAGATGGAGGTTCAAAAATTTGCTTGATTTGCTTGTTAAAGCTAATTAACGAACGACACCTTCTGCCGCCGAAGCTGCTTGAATTGGTTTCATCAAATAAAGCTTCACGAATTGCCAACCGTTAGCAAGATACAGAGGTAACTTTTGAAGTAACTGTAACGGTTTGGGTTTGTTAGAATTAACGATCGCCGTCAGCTTCTCGTTATTTTTCACGCAAGTTTCGAGGCGATCGTAAAACTCGGGATTCTCCACATCCAACATCACCGGAAATACTCGCGCCGCCGTTTCGTTAGTTTTCTCGATTACATACTTATCGTATTCGCGAGCGTCCAAACCAAGAGCAGCGTAGAAACCGTAACGCTGAACGTCGTTTAAATACATCGTTGCAAACACCGACAGCAAAAAGAAACGGCACCACAATTTTGCCTTCCAGTCCTTCAAAATGTTTGGCTGGGACTGCATTATCGCATCGAAGAAATCGCCGTGGCGGTTTTCATCCTGACACCAATTTTCAAAGAAATTAAAAATCGGATAGATCCTGTCTTCTGGATGAGCTTGCAAGTGGCGATAAATAGTGATGTAACGCCAGTAACCAATTTTCTCCGATAAGTAAGTAGCGTAGAAAATGAATTTTGGCTTAAAGAAAGTGTATTTGCGGCTCTTGGTCAGAAATCCTAAATCCAGAGACAGGTTAAAATCCGACATGGCCTTGTTTAAAAAGCCGGCGTGGCGAGCTTCGTCCCGGGACATTAAATTAAAGCACTCGGCCAATAGGGGGCTTTTATCTTTTAAACGACGGCCTAATTCCTTGTAGAGCAGGAAGCCAGAAAATTCTGCGGTGCAAGAACGTTCCAGAAACTCGACAAACAAGCGGCGAGTTTCCTCATCCATATCGTCCCAAGAGCTATCGAATTGCTCGTCCCGTACAAAATGGTGGCGGTTGTAGTCGGTACGGAATTCTTCGAGAATTGCTTTTAATTCGTCTTCGTTTACAGAGATGTCCATTTTGGCCATCTCCTCAAAGTCAGTAGTATAGAAACGGGGGGTGAGGATGGTTTCTTTGGCCGGGACTTTAACACCGGGCCGGATTTCTTCAAAAGCTGGTTTTTCGACAGTATTTACCATATTTATTTTTTCGTTTTTTCTTATGATTGCTTGGCTGCGGTAGTTTTAGGGCCTCTGACTTAACCATCGGTCCCTTTTTGAGATTCGGAAGTTTAACAACAGGCCTGAAATTTTCTGCCACAGGATCGAGTTTATCAATATTTGAGAGTAAAAGGATCTACTTACCTTAAGAATTGCAAAGAAAATTTACTTAAAGGGCCTTTATGTGGGCTACCGGAAAGCTGCCGCGCTTAAATTCAATATCAAAGGCAAAATATTAAATAGAGGCCAAGTAATTTAAAAAATATTTGCGGGAGAACATGAATAGAGTAGGAATGAGCTACGTTTTCTGGGTAGCAGGGTTGGTAGGAGTCAGCGGACTTCATCGCTTCTACAATGGCAAGATTGTGACGGGTTTGATTTGGTTGTTCACTGGGGGCCTGTTGGGAATAGGTCAGTTTGTCGATTTATTTTTAATTCCCGGCATGGCCGAGGAACGAGAAGGGGAAATTAAGGCAAGATTGGGGGATTCTGAGAATGGGATATCTTTGGTAAATAGAGCGATCGCCACTACTGCCCTTCCTCAAACTCGGGAGCAACTGATGGTTGCTTTATTAAAAGCGGCGGTGGATCGGGGAGGGAAAATATCTGTTACTCAAGGGGTCATGGCCACTGGTGCGACTTTTGCTGAGGTGGAAGTCACTCTTCAGGAAATGTTCAAATCTGGTTATGTCAGCGTTGATAACGACCCCAAGACTGGCGTTGTCGTTTTTGAATTTCACGAACTTTCTGAGTAGGGCCGCAAGTATGAGGATTAGTATGAGTGTAGTTTTGGTATGAAGCGGCGGCGGAAATAGGATAAAATAATCGTTTGTCTGTAAAAACTACAATCTATTTTTTAAGGTCATGGCAGTCCCAAAGAAGAAAACCTCCAAATCCAGAAAAAATAAGAGGAAAGCAACCTGGAAAGCTAAAGCTAGGTTAGAGGCCAAAAAGGCTCTTTCTCTTGGTAAATCAGTTTTAACCGAACGTTCTCACAGTTTCGTCTTTTCTGCCGACGACGAAGAGGAAGAAGATTAATTGCTTCGTAGATCGGAAACCCGGTTTTTTCATGCATACCGGGTTTCACAGGCCGATCCTCTAGAGGTAATGCCCTCTGTTTGTCCGATTAAAGGATAAGCAGGGGGCATTGCTATATTTTAAGGAGAAGGCAAGAGGCAAGAGGCAACAGGCAAAAGGGGAGAGATTAACTGGGAGCAGGTCAGTTTTGCAAAAAAACAATAGGGGAGCAATTAACAATTGACAATTGACAAAAAGCGTTAAGCTCTTGGTTTCATTCAAAATTGAAATGGGGAGCATCCCATATTTGTAAAAATATAGCAACCAGTTTAGGGGTTATCAAAAATTCAAAAAGTAAAAAAATCGGGCATTCTGTCTTTTATCTACTTTTCCCTTTTCCCTTCTTGCCTTTTCCTCAACTATTGCCTATTGCCTCTTGCCTAAGGCAAGAGGCAAGAGGCAACAGGCAAAAGGGGAGAGATTAACTGGGAGCAGGTCAGTTTTGCAAAAAAACAATAGGGGAGCAATTAACAATTGACAATTGACAAAAAGCGTTAAGCTCTTGGTTTCATTCAAAATTGAAATGGGGAGCATCCCATATTTGTAAAAATATAGCAACCAGTTTAGGGGTTATCAAAAATTCAAAAAGTAAAAAAATCGGGCATTCTGTCTTTTATCTACTTTTCCCTTTTCCCTTCTTGCCTTTTCCTCAACTATTGCCTATTGCCTCTTGCCTTTTGCCTAAAAGCGAGATTGCTTCGTTTCACTCGCAACGCTTCGCGTTTTTGGCTTTATTCTTGCATTGAGATGCACCCTTGAGATGCGCCCTTAACAATTGTCTTTTTAGGAGGAAAAAAACTATGGAACCACCGACAATTTATTTACCCCCGAGATTAGAATTAAAAATCGACCTTACCGACGAACAGTTCTGGCAATTATGTCACAATAACGACGATTTGAGATTTGAAACAACTGCTAGGGGAGAATTAATTATTATGTCACCTACGGGAGGATACACGAGCGATCGCAATGCGGATTTGACTTATCAACTAAAAGCTTGGAGTCGCCAAAATAATCTCGGTAAAGTGTTTGACTCTAACGGTGGTTTTGTACTGCCAAATGGAGCCAAACGTTCTCCGGATTCTTCTTGGCTAAAAATGGAGCGTTGGGATGCTTTAACTGAAGAAGAACGAAATAAATTTCTGCCTTTATGCCCCGATTTTGCGATCGAATTAATGTCACCAAGCGACACCCTGCCAAAAACCAGAGAAAAAATGGAAGAATACATGGAAAATGGGGCGCAATTGGGATGGTTAATTAATCGAACCAAGCGGCAAGTAGAAATTTATCGCCCTAACCGAGAAGTAGAAATATTAGAAAATCCCCAGACGGTATCGGGAGAGAATGTTTTGCCCGGTTTTGTCTTAGATTTAGCCACCATTTGGTAATAGACCCCAATTTGTCATTGCGAGGGGGGGGTGGGAGAATGTTAAGTTATTGGTTTGAGCAATTATGCCCCGCCGTGGCAATCTCGTAGAGAAGATGAAGGGAGGATAAATACTCATTTTCGTAACTTTAAAAAACCGATGGGTTTGGCGGGCGATCGCCACAAATTAGCCCTGGGGACTGCTTGGGATTCCCGACAGCAAACCCTACTTATCCTCAATTGTTAATTGAGATAAGCTCCACCCAATTCTACCTCTTTTTTCACATCCACCAAAACCTTACCATCCCTAACCAAACGATATTCCCCCCGCCAAGTGCCAGGCTGTAACGGGCGTTGGGGATTATTTCGCTTCCCCGCATAACCCATCCACGTCTTAGCATCAGACTCAATTTCCTTACTCGTATCGATAACCGCATTCCCCTTGGGGTCGAAAACTCGATAATACTCTTTATCCCCCTCAAGTACCCCATAAGCCTGAACCCAAAACAACAAAACCGGACTGTTGGCGGGCAAAACCGTTTCCGAAAAACGCCCCTCCCAGAGAGCGTCCATATCCGGCACTTCAGCAGAAAAACCCGCCCGAATTAAACCGGTGGGTTTATAACTTAATGGTTGCTGCCAAATAGGTTCGGGCGCGACATTGCAACCCGGACCTGCCTCGGGCCCGACAAACGGATCTACCACCCGACCTTGGTAGCTCAAAGAGATATGAACGTGGGGGAAAGACGCCAAACCCGACTCTCCCACCATCCCCAAAATCGTACCGGTTTCCACCGTGTCGCCCGCTTGAACTGCCAAACTGCCAGAGCGCAAATGACAATATTGAGTTTCCCAACCGTTGCCGCCATCGATAACGACACCGTTGCCGCATTCCGTATCTTTAACTGCATCTCTGTCTGCCTGATTTCTCACCCGGCGATCGCTAACCCCATCCCGCACTCGCAACACTTTCCCCGGGCCTGCCGCTGTCACCGCCACCCCACGGGCCATCGCTCGTTCGTCGGGGATGGCAAAATCTGTTCCTTTATGAGTGTCGTAGGTTTGGCGACCGCAACCGAAGTCTATAGCACCTGGGCCGGGGTCGCGATCGCTATATAAAAGAATAAAGCAGTCTTTGTCTAGCTGGCAGTCGATGGGTATGGCAAATTTGGGGTTATTGGCCGTTTGGACGACGACTTGTTTAACCGGTTCTGGGGGAGCGATCGCCTCGCTACTGCCACCATAAAAAAGATAATAGATGCCAATTGCCAAACAAAAACTGCAGAAAAAGATTGCTATTTGCTTTTCAAGTTTTCTGGACATTCTTAATAACCGCGAACCACTACTAGATCCGAACGCAACCTTAAATTTAAGTCTTCCTCTGGACGGATGACAATGACTTCCGTTTTGTTACGACCGAATAAGACTCCAGCAATGGCCCCAATGCCGGCTCCGCCCAAAACTTCTTCGGTGGCGATCGCCTTATCGCCCAAAATACCAGAAAGAGCCGTAGCTGCCGCCCCACCAATAGCGGCCCCTCTCAAAATTTCTCCGGCGCTGGCCCCTCTTTCAATCTTTCTAGTTTCCGTAATCACCCTCGAAACAGCATCCAGAGGATATTTTTTCGCATCGTTAACTATTACTCGTTCGGCGAAAAACTGCGAACCTCCATAAGTCGGTTTTAGCTCGCCAATAATTTCGCTGCCTTTAGGAATTAATACCGTTCCTTGTACGCTTCTGATATCTTGTTTTACCTTCAGAGTTACCGACATAGATTCGTCCGGGGTAATGACAATTTTTTCCTTTTCGTATTCCACCGCGATATAAGTTCCCGCCGGTATTTTTAGCTGCTGGTAGGATGGCGGATAAGATTGGGCTACTGCCGGTGTCACTTTTACAGTGGGGGCTACTGCCGTCATGGTCATGCCTAAGGCTAAAACTATAGAAGTTCCAGAAAGCCATCGATTAGATTTTAACATGGCAATTTTCTCCTCAAATTTATTTTTTCTTCTTACAGATTACAACGACGTTTTACCAGCTTTTTTGTGGCTTTCTGGAAATATTTTTTACGCTTAAAAAATGGATATTTTTTCTGAGAAAATCAGGAAATTAAAGAAGTTAACGAAGATAATTAATTAAATCAAAAATCTTGGAGGAAGATAAGGAAGATAAGGAAAACAGTAGAACAGGCATCCTGCCTGTTACTCCCTTAACTGCCAATTCCCAATTCCCTAATTCCCCCACCGATAACCCATCCGTTAAATCCGTTACAAAATCCGTTGCTAACCCAACTTAAAGTTGCGGATATTGGCCCAAAGTCGCCAAGGCCAAGATCGCCGCCCCCAAGGCCGGTTGATGGCGGGGCCAAATTACCTTAGCTGGAGGAGCGATCGCCTCCATCCTCGTTTCAAACCGCCTCCGAAAATGACTTTGGCCGTGCCAAATTCCGCCCATAGTCACGATTTCGAACTCTTCCTGGGAGCTAAATAAAGCAGAACTAACAACCCGAGTTCCCAAAACCAACTCCTCCACTGCCTCATCAATAATAGTATTAGCTACGGCATCTCCTTTAACCGCCGCCCGATCCACCACAGGTGTCAAAGCAGCAATCTCCTTAACCTTCCACCCCGAACGATAAACCAGTTTTACCAAATCTTCTAAGTGGCGGAGCTCTAATTCTTTTTGAAACTCTTCTACCAGGATAGTAGGCATTCCCCGTCCGTCGTAAGCTCTCAAAGCTGCTTGGAGTCCGCGAATGGCGATATTATAACCGCCCCCTTCATCCCCCAAAAGATAGCCCCAACCGCCAGCTCGCTTAGTTATCCCCCGGCTATTTTGACCGAAAACCATCGAACCGGTGCCGGCGATAACCACAATACCCGTCGAACGACCTACCCCGCCAGTAAGAGCGATCGCGCTATCGCTACAAATCACAACTGTATTCGGTTGTAGGGACCATTTCACCGATGGAGTGCTGTGGATAACCTCTTCTAACAAACTACGGACGACTCGAACATCTTCAGGCCGCCCCACGCCGGCTAATCCCAGACAAATTGCTGTTATTGGTTCTCGATGATTTTTAGTAGCTTGTAAAATTGCCGACTCTAGAGCATATTTGGCAGTCTCGATACCCGCACTTTGATAATTAGACGGTCCCCCATCCCCCGCCCCCAAAAGTTGACCGGTTTGGTTCGTTAATACGGCCACAGTTTTCGTGCCGCCGCCATCTATACCTAAAACATTAGTCATTTTGATGCTTTATCCTTATTTTTCCATTTATACTTCACGCGGGTAGGAATTGCGCTTTTCACGACCAGTACTCATGACTCACACTCAAAAATAGCTTTTTCAGCACTTACTCATTAGGAATGAGTTTTAGACGTTAGTTTAAAAACCGAACACCATCGGCTATAATATAGGGTATCCCAGAAACCCGGTAATTTCGGCTTGCGCCGGGTTTCTAGACCGGTCCTGCGGGCCCTCCCACCGATAGATTTTACAGGGTATCCCAGAAACCCGGTAATTTCGGCTTGCGCCGGGTTTCTAGACCGGTCCGATGAATTTTACGTCAAAATAAAACCATGAAAACTAACTCCATAAAACCGATACAAGCTCTTAATAAAGCTTTCCGCAAGGTTAAACTAAATCGCAACGAGTTTGATGTTTTTAAAAGTAACTTAATTGAGTTATTGGATGGTGTTAACGAGAAGGAATCTGAGGAGTTCCATAAAAAGTTAATTGCCGATTTTTTCAATAAAACCTATTACGGCGACAGGCATTTTATTAATACTAAAAAAGAAAAAGATTTTGTCATCCATAACGGCAAAGATGCTAAAAGCAGTGTCGGTGTAATTCTGGAGGCAAAAAAACCGACCGCCAAAGGAGAAATGCTAAAGGTTGATAAGCTTAATGTTAAGGCTTTACAACAGTTGGTGCTTTATTTTTTGCGGGAAAGAATTGTTGAGAAAAATCTGGAGGTTAAGCATTTAATTGTTACTAATGTTTACGAGTGGTTTATTTTTGATTCTAAGTTGTTTGAGAAGTTTTTTGTGGAAAATAAAGAACTTGTCAAGCAGTTTAATGATTTTGAGGAGGGGAGGTTAAGCAGTAAGAATACTTCGGATTTTTATAAGGAGATAGCTGCCCCCGCTATCGAACAAATAGAGGATGATTTGAGTTTTACTTATTTGGATATCCGGGAATCTGAGGAGATTTTAAGAAGTTCTAATCCCGAGAGCGATCGCGACTTAATTCCCTTATTTAAAATCTTCTCGCCAGAGCATTTATTAAAGTTACCTTTTGCCAACGATAGCAATACTTTAGACAAAGGTTTTTACAGCGAGTTGCTGCATATTATTGGTTTGGAAGAAACCAGCAAGGGCGGACAAAAGGGCGGACAAAAGGGCGGAAAAAAACTCATCCAGCGACAAAAAGAGGGCGATCGCTCTTTGGGTAGTTTAATCGAAAATGCGATTGGGCAGTTGGAAAGTTCGGATAAGATTTCTCGGTTAAACAAACCAGAACAATTCGGCGAAAATGATGGGGAAAGATTGTTTAACGTTGCCTTGGAATTAGCCCTAACTTGGATTAATCGGATTTTGTTTTTAAAACTGTTGGAGGCTCAATTAATTGGTTATCATAAAAGCGATAAATCTTTTAGTTTCCTCAACCTCGATAAAATCCAGAGTTACAACGATTTAAACAGTCTTTTCTTTGATGTCTTGGCGAAAAAACCGGGGGAAAGAAACCCCAGAGTTAAAGATGCTTTTGCTAAAGTTCCTTATTTGAATAGTTCCCTATTTGAGGCGACGGAGTTGGAACGGCAAACTATTGTTATTAGCAACCTTGGTAACGAGAGTTTGCCGCTGTTTGGTTCCACGGTTTTAAAGGATAGAAATGGTAAGAAACGGACTGGAGAAATTAACGGTTTAGAGTATTTATTTGAGTTTCTGGATGCTTACGATTTTAGCAGCGAAGGTTCGGAGGATATCCAGGAGGAAAATAAAACTTTAATTAATGCTTCGGTTTTGGGTTTGATTTTCGAGAAAATTAACGGTTATAAAGATGGTTCTTTCTTTACTCCCGGTTTTATTACCATGTATATGTCGCGGGAGACTATTCGCCGGGCGGTGGTGCAAAAGTTTAATAAGGTTAAAGGTTGGAATTGCCAAACTATCGACGATTTGTACGATAAAATCGAGGATAAACTAGAAGCAAACGCAATTATTAATAGTCTGAAAATCTGCGACCCTGCGGTGGGTTCGGGGCATTTTTTGGTGTCGGTTTTAAACGAAATTATCGCCACTAAAAGCGAGTTAAAGATTTTACTGGATAGGGCAGGAAAGACTTTAAGAGATTATCGAGTTGTTGTGGAAAATGACGAGTTAATTGTTACCGACGATGACGGTAAATTCTTTGAGTATTATCCTAATAATGGGGAAAAACAACGGGTTCAAGAGGCACTTTTTCACGAGAAAAAGACGGTTATTGAAAACTGTTTGTTTGGGGTGGATATTAATCCTAATTCGGTGAAAATATGCCGCTTGCGCTTGTGGATTGAGTTGTTGAAAAATGCTTATTATAAGGATTATCAAAACAAGGGGAATTATGGGGAGTTGGAAACTCTGCCAAATATTGACATTAATATTAAATGCGGTAATTCTTTGATTGGTCGTTTTGCTTTGGATAACGATTTGATGTTGACTTCGGGTAAGAATAAACGGGTTATTAAGGATTATAAAATGGCAGTGCAAAATTACCGTCGCGTTGAGGATAAAAAGGAAAAGCGGGAAATTGTTAAATTGATTGAGGAAATCAAGGGAAATTTCCGCACGACTCTGCAAGGAATAGATCCGAATAAAACCAAATTAAGACAGTTAGAGGGGGAGGTTTTTAATTTGGAGAATCAATTATCTTTGTTTGAAGAAAGCGAGAAGGAAAAGAAGGGGCGGGAGAAGAAAATTGCTAAGTTAAATAAGGAGATTGATAAGTTAAAAGTTGAGATTGAGGAAATAGAAAGCGCGAGGGTTTTTGATAATGCTTTTGAGTGGCGGTTTGAGTTTCCAGAGGCGTTGAATGATGGGGGAGATTTTGTCGGTTTTGATGTGGTTATTGGGAATCCTCCTTATGGGGTTAAGTTTTCCAACTCAGAAAAAGAGTTTTACAAAAAATACTACTCGCCGGTTCACATACGCACTCCAGAATCTTTTAATTATTTTGTTTATCGGTTTAAAGAAATTGCCGCATCAAAAGCTCTTTATTCTCTGATAATTCCTTCAAGTTTTTTAAACCAGATAGAATTTGCTAAGAC
This sequence comes from uncultured bacterium, assembly GCA_964609515.1. Classification (GTDB taxonomy): domain Bacteria; phylum Cyanobacteriota; class Cyanobacteriia; order Cyanobacteriales; family Microcoleaceae; genus CALKCV01. The sequence goes on from CAZSTZ010000183.1 coordinate 10,274, forward strand.
AAGAGAGCTTATTTTAAAAGAATGCGGCGTTTTTCTCAATATAAATCTAGGCGATGGAGTTTTTCAAGATGTTACAGCCCCTACTTGTATTGTCGGTTTTTCTAATAACCAATCCCATAATTTAATGCTTTATTCCGATTTATCGAAAACAGCTAGAAACAATTTAGGGACCAAATTAGAAAAGATTAACAATTTAATTCATCAATCGAAAATTTCCTCTAACCAGTCCTACAGCTTTATTTATAAGCCTCACCACGAGTTAATAAAAAAATGCTATTTAGACTATCCAACTCTTAAAGATGTAGCAGAAAATGTGTCGACTGGAATTAGTCCAGGATTAGCAGATGCTTTCATTCTTCAATTAAACGAAGCTGAGGAGAAAAACCTAGAAAAAAGTGCAGTCAAAAAATTGGTAATTGGAGGCGAAATAAATCGTTATTTTCTGCAACCTCAATCTGGAAAATGCATCATTTATTTTTCCTCGCAACTAAACCTAAATGACTATCCAAATATTACCAAACATTTAAGGTTGTATAAAGAAAAATTGGAAAATAGGGCAGAAACTAAAAAAGGCATGATTCCTTATTATGTGATGTTAAGACCTAGACGCGAACAACTATTTATTGAACCCAAAATATTAATACGCCAAACCGCAAACAGAATTATTGCTGCCTACGACGAGGATAAGTGGTACTGTTTGAAAAGCGCGATAATAGTACAACTGCCAGGAGAAGCAGAAATAAGTTATCCGTACTTGCTGGCGCTTTTCAATTCTCAATTAACGAACTTTTTATATAAAGACTTAGTTAATGAAGATGTCAGAGTATTTCCAGAGGTGAAACCAGTACAGTTATTTAAACTGCCGATCGCCATAGGAACTAAACAGCAACAAACCCGAATTGAAACAACTGCCAACAAAGTTATCGCTGCCAAAAAATCCAACCCCAACGCAGATACTACCTCCCTAGAAAAAAAAATAGACCGATTAATTTATCAACTTTACCAGCTAACGGAAGAAGAGATTAAAATAGTGGAGGAAAATGTTTGAGCAATACCTTCGCCAAAATAAAAATACCTGCAAGAAAATGGCTAACTCGCCCGCGTGAAACCGGGAATATTGAAAAAATTCAAAAAACCCGGTTTCTTAAATCTCGATCCTGGCGAAGATATTGATTAAGAAACCCGGTTTTTTGCCAACCGGGTTTCTTTTCTTCCGCTCACATCCGCTCGACACGGACACCGAAGAAACCGGGTTTTTGCAGCATCATCGCCCCACCGCTACTTAATCGCCAAAGTCCGCAACCGATTAATAGCAGCAGCCAGCTCGAAACGGCGGAACATCGCCAAATCCCCCTCGGGAAAAGGAACCAAAATCTCCAAACCCCGAGACTCGATATCCCCCATCACCGCATCCAGAATCTCCGCCAAAGTCCGATAACCATCCATATACTGTTGTTTGGCATAAACCATCGCAGCAGCGATCGCCCTCAACTGATCCGTACTCACCAACTGTCCGACAGCCCCCAGATCCACATCCTCATTACCAAAGACAACCTCATCCACATCCCGAACCTTCAAACGAACATCCCGACGACCGCGACTGGGATCCAAACTCGCCGGCAGGGGAACCCGCCGTTTGATTTGTCCGAAATGCTGGCCGCCCTCGGAAGTACGACCGGTATCGTATTGTTTGGCGATCGCCCTCGCCTTTTCCGTCACCTCGTAAGCTTGGAAATTTTCCATCGCAATCACCAAGTCCGCCACATCGAAATAATCGCCGCTGCCGCCCATGACCAAAACCGTCGAAACCCCATAATCCGCGTAAAGCTGGCGAACCTTATCGATAAAAGGAACGATCGGTTCGCTGTCTTTAGAAATCAACTCCTGCATCCGGCGATCGCGAATCATAAAATTAGTCGCCGCCGTATCCTCATCCACCAACAACACCAACCGACTATCGCCCCCGACGGCATCTCCACTCAGCCCCGCTTCCAAAACCTCCATAATATTAGCCGCCTGAGAAGTGCTGCCGCTAGCATTTTCCGTCGTAAACTGAGCAGTCGATCGCCCCTGGGGCAACTGAGCGATAAACGGCGAAATATCCACTCCGGCGACGCTGCGACCGTCCTCCGCCCGAATTTTCACCCCCGCCGGATTAGTCACCACAAACTCCCGCCCGTCCCCGGGGACGTGATTGTAAACCCCCAATTCCATCGCCCTCAGCAAAGTTGACTTACCATGATAGCCGCCACCCGCTATCAAAGTCACCCCTGCCGGGATACCCATACCCTTAATATTGCCGCGATTTGGCAATTCAAACTCCACCTCCAACTCCGGTGGCGACTGAAAAGGAACAACTTGATTTGCCAAAGGATGGTCGTCAACCCCGCTGCGCCTCGGCAAAATCGAACCGTTAGCGACAAAAGCCACCAAATTCTTACTCGGCAACTGTCCGCGCAACCACTCCGCATCCTCCGCCGTGTCGACGTGGCGGCGGCAAGCTTCCGCGTCCAGTCGTTCGTATTTCAAGGTCCGATGAATGATATAAGGGATATCGTCGCAGAGCATCTCCGCCGCCTGCCGTCCCAAAATCCTCCGACCGCTTGCCGGCAGTCCTACCACTAAGCGCACTTCTACCCCTTTGGGAGCTTTTTCCGAGGACAACGGCATCGGTTTCGCCCTTTCTAACGCCGGATTCCCAGCAGGTGTAGGTTTTGAGGGAATTATTGGTTTTTCTCTTTGCTTTTCCTTTACCGTATCTATTAAATAGACCGAAGTGCGTTCCAGAATTTGCTGGCCGATTCTGGTAACGGCAATCAAACCGCTTTTGCCGGTCCCCCGCCGACCGCTTACATCTCGCGCCACTCCGTCAACTTGGCGGCTGAGATAGTCTCGCAAGGCTATTTCTCTGATGCGGTTGGAATATAGTTCCTGCGGAAAATTTGCTATTGAGTGAGGCACTTGCACCCGAATTTTGCTGGGAGCTGCAAAAGGATCTCCCTGAACGTAATCTACTATAAGGGTAAAATCGGGAAAGTCGTAACTACCCGTGATGTCCCTATAGGCTTTGTAGTTACAATTGTCTAAGTTCAGTAATTTTCGTCTTAATATTTGTTGATTGCTCATATTTCAGGTATCAGTCGTCCTTCTATTTTAGCTATTATTTTTAGATTTTAGATTAAAAAGGCGCTTAAAGTCAAAAAGCAACCCACCCGCCAGAACGGGAGGGGGTTATACCATTTTAAAAAAGCTATGGTACGAGCCGTAACTCTTAAGCCCCCCTTATTAAGGGGGGTTTGGGGGGATCGAACTCTTCCATACCTTTAACAAACTGGTATTAGTTTTGCTTGCTATTTAGGAGCATACACCAAAAAGGAGCCCTATTTTTTTCAATGGCCATTTAAAAACAATTGTCAATTGTCAGTTTTTAATTGTCTATTGTTAATTGGCTATCCAGACTTTCGCCACTTTCCAATAAAGTAGTAGCGGCATTAACGACTATTTGGGCCGCCCCCAGAAAAAAGTCTCGGTCTATATTTTCGATGGTATCGCTGGGTTGGTGGTAATGGGGCGATCGCATATTGGCCGTATCCGTCACCAACACGGCCCCGACGTCCTTAAACCAAAAAGGCGCGTGGTCGCTGCGGAGGACGTCCGGCGTTAAGATTCCTTTGAAGGGCACCGGTAAAGTAAAAATTGGCGGTAAATTCTCTTGACTAATCTCTTTAAATGTGGTAAGCAACGGCAAATGCTCCACGTCCCCCACCACCGCCAGAAATTCCCCCTTGTCTGGGGACGGAATGCCCGCTGCTTTAAGCATTTTTTCCATACCTAACCCCTGGGGATATTCTTGGCAGCCGGCAACGTGACAGGCATAACCGACCATATCTAAGATAATCGCTCCTTGTAGATTTTCTAAGTTATTATCTCTAGCAACAAAAGCTAAACTACCTATCGCTCCCAGTTCTTCCAAGTCAAAAAATGCTACTTGCAAAGTGCGAGTTGTAGAACGACCTCCTAACAACCGCGCCGCCTCCAAAACTGCGGCAACTCCGCTGGCGTTATCGTCGGCACCCGGAGCTCCGGGGACGGTATCGTAGTGGGCGGCTAAAAGAATGCTGCCCGCTTCCGGGTCGGTGAGCGATCGCTCGGCGAAGATATTAACTCCACCCTCGAACTCTTGCGCGACAGGAACAAAACCCGCCGCCTCCAATTGTTCGACGATATAGGTTCTGGTGGAGGAGCGATCGCTCTCGCTATAGCGTTCCCCCGCTAAGTTCCGAAGGTCTAACATCAGTCGCGAACCATCCACCAAGGGTGCATTCTCAATTCTTGGCGGAGATTCGGAAACTTGCGCTTCTATTATTGGCGCTAAAGCAACGTTAGAAGCAGTTG
>CAZSTZ010000184.1:0-6865 GCA_964609515.1 uncultured bacterium
CCTATCAACAACCCATCCGCTACATCCGCTTTAAAATCCGCTGCTAACCGAATGCACTTCCCCCTACAAGATTGAAAAAAAAATCAATAATTAACCCATTTCACCTATCAACAACCCATCCGCTACATCCGCTTTAAAATCCGCTGCTAACCGAATGCTGTTGCCCCTACAAGATTGAAAAAAAATCAATAATTAACCCATTTCACCTATCAACAACCCATCCGCATTCGTCCGCTACAACATCCGCTGCCAACCAATTTTTTTCCCTATTGAGATGTACCCGCTTTTTTCGCCTCCTCGATCCACCCATCAAACTTCTCCCGATTCTCCTTCACCCACTCTTCGGCATGACGGCGAATATCTTCCGGCGCATCCTCCCCTTCATTAATTAACATACTTTCTTTATTAACATCTTCATGGGGAATTTGTACCAACTCAAACCAACGTTTGGCAATGGGATTTGCTGCTAAAAATTCCTTATTGGCAACAACTCGATAAGGATCCGTAACAAACCCTAAATTTTTACCATCAACCGTCGTTTCTTCCGTCGCTACTTCCCCCATTTCTGGAGGTAAAGAAGTAAAAGGAACTTCCAACCAAATTACATCCTCATCCTGTTTTAAAACCGAACCGATCCAGTGGGGCAAAAAAGCATAATACAAAACCGGTTCTCCCTGTCGGTAACGAGCAATTGTATTTGCTAATAAGGCCGTATATTCTCCTTGGTCGTGTTCCACCGCATCCCGCAATTCATAAGCATCTAAATGATGTTCTATTACCAACTCGCACGCCCAACCTGGATTGCAACCCGTTAAATTTGCCTTGCCATCTCCATCGCTATCAAACAGTTTAGCAATCTCGGGATTTTTCAATTGTTCGACATTAGTAATTCCGTATTCATCCGCCGTTTTCTTATCAATTTGATAGCCCTGCACCAAATTAGGAATTACCGAACCAAGCCGCGTTAATTTATCTTCTCCTCCCGCCGCTTCAAAAAACCTTGCGTGCCCCCTTTCGGCATGGGTGGGGCTATAATCTAAATCCCCATTAGCCATTGCAATTAACATCGCCGGATATTCAATTGCTTTAGGTTTTTCCACTCGATAACCCAATTTTTCCAAACCAATATTAACAATTTCTGTTTGGAATTTCTCTTCTATCCAACTACTATTAGCCGAACGAACCGGGCTTGTTTCTTCCGGTTTGGTTACTATTTCTATTGTCTTAGTTTCCGAAGTAGAATTGCATCCTATTAAACCGACTAATAAAATGCTAAAAACTGTTGTTAGCGTTAATTTTTTGAGTTTCATAATGGTTGAATTTTTTCCTTAAAAATCCGTAGAACAGGCATCTTGCCTGTTCCCAAAAAATTCGTAAAACAGGCAAGATGCCCGTTTTACATTTCCCGCCTCGCCTCCGCCAACCAACTCTCAAATAAATCTCGATTTTCGTCCACCCAATTAAGGGCGTGGCGGCGAATATCTTCCATTTTATCTTCCCCCATCATAACTAATTTTTGTTCCGCGTTAATATCCTCAATGGGAACTCGAACTAATTCAAAAAAACGCTTCGCCACCGGATTAGCTTCCGCAAATTGTCGAGAGGCGACGACGCGGATAGTATCCTTAGGAAAACCCAGATTTATTCCCTCAAAATCGGTATTTGCTGCTGGAACTTCCAACCAAACCACATCCTTACCAACTTCTAATACCGAAGCCAGCCAGTGGGGCAGCCAAGTATAATAAAGAATCGGCTCTCCTTGCCCATAGCGTTTAACCGCATCTGCCATTAAAGCGGAGTAGTTACCTCCTTCGATTTCGACCGTATCGTCCAAACCGTAAATATCTATATGATGCTCGATCGCATCTTGACAACTCCACCCCGCATTACAACCGATTAAATTCGCCTTACCGTCGCCGTCGGTATCGAATATTTTCGCAATTTCTGGATTTTTGAGTTGTTTAAGACTATTAATATCGTACTTTCTGGCAGTCTTTAAATCGATTTGATACCCTTGCAAAATATCCCTTACCAAACTCCCTACCTTCTCTAACTTTGCTTCACCCCCGCTATTTTCAAATAGAGGCAAACCTTGTATTTCCCAGGCAGGAACAAAAAAATCCGCATCCCCATTACTCACGGCAAAAAAATTGCTAAAAGTCTCCATTTGTTTCGTTTTTTCGACCTCGTAGCCTAGCTTTTTCAAACCTAAATTGACAATGGTTGAGAGGAAGATAGAATCTTCCGTCGGTAACGTCACCGGGCGCACCGTTTCCCCCCTGACTGGTTCCATCTCCAGAGTCGGCAGCGGAGGTTTCTGCTGGTAAACCATAGTCCCCATCCCCAAAACCAGTACCAAAGTCGCGATCGCCCCCCCTCTCTTCGGCGAAAACCAAGAATAAATCCCGCCGATGGGGCCTCGCTGTTTCCAGGAAACCTTACCGCTAGCTTTACCCACAGCTTGAGTAATGCGATCCAACATCACCGCTATCAGCACGATACCCAACCCGCCGACTGTTGCCAAACCGACATCCAAACGCCCCACTCCTTGCAATACCATCAATCCCAAACCCGGCACCGCTATCATCGCCGCAATTACCGACATTCCCAGAGCAAACAAAATCGTCTGATTTAACCCCGTAAGGATGGCGGGCATTGCCAGGGGCAGTTGCACTTCCCACAATAATTGTAAGGGAGTGGAACCAAAAGCCAACCCCGCCTCTACTACTTCTGCGGACACTTGGCGCAGGCCGAGATTTGTCAGGCGAATTAAAGGAGGGGTAGCATAGATAATAGTAGCGATCGCTCCTGGAACCTCGCCGATACCGAACAACATGACTGCGGGAACTAAATAGACGAAAGTCGGCATAGTTTGCATGATATCCAGCAGGGGAGCGATCGATGCTTCGACGCGATCGCTCTTAGCACAAGCAATCCCCAAAGGAACGCCGACAATAACGCTAAACGTTACCGCCGTCAGCACCAGAGACAGAGACACCATCGCTTGTTCCCACGCCCCCACCAAACCGATAGCGCTCAAAGCAAAAATGCTATAAGCCGCGATACTTCTCCCCGCTAGCTGCCAGGCGATTAAACCGATAATTATTATAAGTATGGAAGGAGAAATAGAAAGCAGCATTTGTCCGATGCCTTCTAACAACCAGCTTACAGGTTGTCGAATTGCTTGAAAGAAAGGACGAAAGTTATCGACGACGAAATTAATCCCCGTGGTAATCCAATCGTCTAGGGGAATAGTATAAAAGTCAAAGGGGTTTAATATTATCTCCTTGATGCTTGCGTTATTATTAGTAGCAATAAAATTGGATGAAAATATAGTATTTAGCACTTTTGGTTAACTCCTAAGTTTTTTATGGTGCGCGTTGTTTTCAGAAACCCGGTTTTTTGAAAAAACCGGGTTTCTCGACTTGCTCTGGAACTTAAAAATAACTACAGATAAATTCCCCCGCGCCACCAGAAATAAAAGGAACCGTCGAACCATCTTTTTTAATTTTAATTTGCCGACGACAATTATAAATTTCTTGGGGTTTAACTACGTCGTTAATGCTAACCGTTACTCGATATTCCCAATAATTTTTAGCGCTGCGTTTAATTTCCACAATACAAATTTTATTGCCCTCAATATTGCGGCAAAATTCCGCTGCATTAGAGGGTAATGCCGCCGTTAAATAAAAGCTAATTAATATTAAGAAAATCAGAGATTTTAAAGTTTTTATCGTCATCGTGCCTCCAAAATTTTTTCAATCTGTAGGGGCAAAGCATTCGGGCGGTAAACTTTGATAAAAATCATTAACTTTCTGGTTTGAATGCTTTGCCCTCCAAGTTTAATCGTCCTATTATAACACAGACAAAAACAGTTATTCAACGAGTCTGAAAAATATTTTGCACCATCTTTTTATCCGTGCCCGCCGCCGCTTTATCCAACTGGGCAACCTCCCCCGAGTCTAACTGCCAACCCAGAGAACCGATATTCTGTCGCGCTTGTTCTACAGTCTTCGCCCCAGGAATAGGAATAGCCCCCTTACAAATACACCAATTAAGAGCAACCTGAGCCATCGTTTTCTCTCGCGATCGCCCTATCTCTCCCATACATTCCAAAAGCGATCGACACCCTGGCAACAACTGTTTGAACAACCAACCCCGGAGTCCTTTAGGAAAAGGACCGTCTTCAGAATATTTACCCGTCAAAATACCCAACCCCAAAGGACTGTAAGCAATTAACCTAATGCCCAACTCGTCGCACACTTCTTTAACTCCCAATTCCGTCACTGGATAAGTAGAAAGTAAGGAATATTGAACCTGTAGGGTAGCGATAGGAACGCCGCGATCGCTCAACCGACGATGTACCCACTTCAACCGTTTCGGTCCGTAATTAGACAAACCGACCCCCTTAACTTCCCCACGTTCGTATAGATCCGCCAAACCGTCCAAAAGAGACCCCTCCTGCCAAGGCGCGTAATTAGCAGTGGACCAGTGCATCTGTACCAAATCAACATTTTTACCCAAGCGATCGGCAGAAGACAAACCGGCAGAAACCATAGAGCCCCTCGTCAACCGCCAAGGATAAGCAGCAAGCTTAGTGGCGATACAAATATCCTCCTTATTCGGACCGACATACTCCCGGCAAAAACGTCCCAAAAGCATCTCGCTGCGTCCGTTCAACCTACCGGTACCGTAAGAGTCCCCCGTATCGAATATCGTTACCCCATTTTCCACACAAAGGTTAAAAACCGCTTGTAATTCCTCATCCATCTTCGGATCGTATCCCCACAACAGTCGGTTGCCCCACGCCCAGGTGCCGCAACCCATCTTTGAGAGATGGAGTTTTTGTTCGTTCTGCATAATTGACTCCCTGTAGTTTTCGTTTTTCAGAATAATACTAATCCTTAACGGTTCGGAAAGCAACTGGGGAGCATCTCATATTTGTAAAAATATTTTTTTCACCGTGAGAATCTCGAACCTCAAACATCTCCTACCTCCCGCTTAAGGAGGTCCTCTGACCTCTGACCGAGGACCATTAGCGTTCAATTTTTGGTTTTATTCAAAATTGAGATGCACCCAGCAACTGTCCCCGGTCAAAATCCTATTTTTGCCCGGAAAACCCTTCTGAAAACGCGATCTAATATCTCAAGTGGCAGTTTCAGAATATAATAGTCAGCAATTGATTTAAAGTGAGGTAACAAAAATGACTAAGAAATTTAAAGGAAAAACCGCTTTGGTAACTGGAGGCAATAAAGGTATCGGTTTTGCCATCAGCAAAGGACTGGCAGAGTTAGGGTTTGAGGTAATTATCGCTGCCCGTTCTCTGAAAAAAGCCGATGCTGCCGCCAAGCAAATTAAAAGCGATCGCTCCCCGCATACGGTGAAACTAGATGTCACCGACGACGACAGCATCCGCAAGGCCGCCCAAACCCTCGAAAAGGAAATAAAGCATCTCGATGTTTTAGTCAATAACGCCGGTGTCTATCCCGATACAGAGGTAGATATCCTTACCGTCTCCCGAGATGTACTCGCTCTAGCCGCCAACACCAACGCTTTCGGGGCGATCGCCGTAACTCAAGCCTTTTTGCCCCTGTTGCATAAAGCCCCCACCGCTTGCGTTATCAACATTTCTAGCGGTTCCGGTGCCCTAGACGCTATTTCTGGGAATACCCCCAGTTATTCCTTGTCGAAACTAGCCCTCAACGGTGCAACTATAATGCTAGCAGATGCCCTGAAACCCAAAGGCATCGCCGTTTACGCTATGTGTCCCGGTTGGGTGAGGACGGACATGGGCGGTGCCGACGCCCTCCGTTCCCCCGAACAGGGAGCAGATACAGCTATTTGGTTGGCAACGGAGGCTTCCCCAGAATTAAGCGGTAGATTTTTCCGCGATCGGCGTGCGATTTCTTATTAATTTTGGTGTGTGAAAAAGGTTCGTTAACAGCGAGCTTGTCGCGAGCCCAGAAACCGGGTTTTTTTAAAAAACCCGGTTTCTTAATTCTATTTATTCCTCTAATAATAACCTGACTTTTTCTACTGGCAATTGCATCATTTGTGCCAACTGTTCTACAGTAAAACCAGAATTGAGTAATTGATTTGCCATGTTTTTTAAAGACTGTTCGGCTTGTTGGCGAGCTAACTTTTCTTCAATCCGTCCTTGTTGTTCCTCTTCATGGGTTAGCAAAAACTCGCCAGTTTGTAGATTTTTAAATCGCAACTCCCCAGAAATCAAACACAAATCTAAATCCAAAACATCGCTATGCAAGCGCATATTATCAAAAGAAATAACCTCCTCCGGCCTTATCGGTTCGTAATTACCATTTATCAACCTCAACCCTTGAACTATCGGACTTAAATAATCCCCCGAAGGGTCGTACTGGAAATATTCTTTTACTCCCAAATTCCGATATAATTCTGGTTTAGCAATCCGGTCTTTTTCTTCCGTGCTTTTTGAAGTTATTTCTAAGATAAAATCTGGAGTTATTCCCCCTTCTTGCCACACTTTATAATTATCTCGCTGGCGCTTGCGAACTCCAAAAATTACATAAACATCCGGTGCCACTACAGAAGCAGGTTTTTCTCGTTCGTAATAGATAAAAGAGTTTCCCGACACATAGACATCCGAACGATTTTGAAAGTAAATTTCCAACACTTTAACGCAGTAAATTAAGTAAGACCGCGCGATGTCGCTTTCTGCCATTGGCTCTTCGTCGCTGCTAGGATATATTATTTCGTCTCGTTCTATTTGAGGTGTAATTGTCATGGTTCGGTTTTTCCTCAAAAAACAACTGGAATTATTATAACATAGCGGCAAAAAGGGAATGGGGAATTGGGAATTGGGAATTGGGAATTGCTTATACGGGCA
>CAZSTZ010000184.1:6965-14591 GCA_964609515.1 uncultured bacterium
ATTAAAAATCGCGCTCCGCGATTACTACAAACTGCAATTAAAAATCGCGCTCCGCGATTACTACAAACTGCAATTAAAAATCGCGCTCCGCTATTACTACAAACTGCAATTAAAAATCGCGCTCCGCGATTACTACAAACTGGTTAATTACTCCACCGTTACCGACTTAGCTAAATTCCTGGGTTGGTCGACATCCAAACCGCGATGGGCGGCGATATGATAAGCCAACAATTGTAAAGGAATTACCGTCAAAATTGGCGATAACAATTCATCCACTTCCGGCACCTTTAAAAAGTCATTAAAAATATCTGCTGCCCCCTCCGATGAAGGCGTTACACCAATCAAACGAGCATCCCTCGCTTTAGCTTCTTGAGCGTTAGAAAGAACCTTTTCATAAACGCTGCCCGGCACGGCGATCGCTACTACCGGTACTTTATCATCTAATAAAGCGATCGGTCCGTGTTTCATCTCTCCCGCTGGATATCCCTCCGCATGAATGTAACTAATTTCCTTCAGTTTTAAAGCCCCTTCTAAAGCAATTGGGAAATTAATTCCTCGCCCCACAAAAATAAAATCTTGAGTGTCGTTAAACTCGCGAGCTAACTCTTCGATATACTCGTCTTGAGTTGCCAGCATTAATTCCATTTGGGCCGGCAGTTGCCGCAAACCGTTAATAATTTCCTCCATTCTTTCTAAAGGCAAAGTTTCACGTCGCCAAGCAAATTCTAAAGCTAGAAAATAAAACACCATTACTTGAGAAACAAAAGTTTTAGTCGCCGCAACGCCAATTTCTATGCCCGCCCGAATGTCGATAATTTGATTGACAATATTAGCAATAGAACTTTCCGTTCTGTTAGTAATTCCTAATAATTTAGGAGCATAATTTTTCGGCTTTCCCGCCCGTCTTTGTTGTTCCATTGCTAAGGCCGCTAAAGTATCCGCAGTTTCTCCAGATTGAGTAACCCCAATAGTTAAAGTATGAGGTCTTAAAGGAGATGGAGCGTAGCGAGATTCCGAAGCATATTGTACGTTCGTCGGAAGGTCTGCCAGTTGTTCTAAAAGGTATTTTCCGATTAAACTGGCGTGCCAGCTCGTACCGCAAGCTAAAATCGAAACTTGCTCGATATTTTCTAACAACGAGTTAGATAAATCGAGCTGAATTGGAGATGCTTTATGAGCGTTTTTTTTCTCCCATTCTGCGTTTAAATAAGCTTCCAAACAAGAGCGAATTACGCTCGGTTGCTCGTGAATTTCTTTGAGCATGAAATGTTTGAAAATTTGTTTTTCAACTAAGGCAGGACTCCAGTTGAGAATGCGGGGGACTTTATTGAGGCGATCGCCCTCAAAGTTATAAATTTCTACTCCCAAATGAGTTAATCTTGCCATTTCCCCATTTTCCAAGCTGACAACTGCTTGAGTGTGGGAGATTAAAGCAGGAGTATCCGAAGCGCAGAAAAATTCTCCTTGCCCCAAACCGATAGAAATAGGTGCTTGTTGTCTGGCGACGATTAATTCGTTGGCATAGTCCGCACAAATAACCGCGATCGCAAAAGCTCCTTCTAATTTATTTACCGCTTGTCTGACTGCTTCAAAAAACGGCGAAATAGCTCGGTTTTTTTTAACATCAGAAGCAGATAATAAATCTGCTATTAAGTGGGGGATTACTTCCGTATCCGTATCCGAAACAAATTCGTGTCCTTTGTTTTTTAATTCTTCTCGAAGTTCCCGATAATTTTCAACAATACCGTTTTGAACTACTGCCACTCTTCTGACCGTATCCAGATGGGGATGGGCGTTATGTTCTTCTGGCTTGCCGTGAGTCGCCCACCGGGTGTGACCGATACCTATTTGGGAGGGAGTTTCTAATCCCGTTAGCTTTTCTTTGAGGTTATAGAGTTTACCTTTAGCGCGAACGCAATGGATTTTATCTTCCCAAATAGTAGCTAAACCTGCCGAGTCGTAGCCGCGATATTCCAGTTTTTCCAGTCCAGAGATTAAAATATCTGTTGCTGGTTTGGTGCCGATGTAACCAACTATGCCGCACATATTTCTTCGTTAATTGTTAATTGTTAATTGTTAATTGTTAATTCTATGAATACAAAAAAAATAGGGAGGAATTTCCCTATTAGATGTTTTGGATTTTAGATTTTTAACAGGAGATTTTCAGATCCGCCTCCCATTCCCTAAAATCGGGATTTTTTAGCAGTCCCTCAAAGCCTCCAGCTAAAATCTAAAATCCAAAACTTTCGATAAAGCCTTGTGGCCTTTTTCTAATATGCTAGACCCATGCTGCGAGTCGTTTCAGCGCCTAGATAAACGCGGACGCTCAGAAAGTCAGTGGGGCAGGCAGTTTCGCAACGCTTGCAGCCGATACAATCTTCGGTACGGGGAGAAGAAGCAATCTGGCCAGCTTTACAGCCATCCCAGGGCACCATCTCCAGAACATCTAGCGGGCAAGCACGGACGCACTGGGTACAACCAATGCAGGTATCGTAGATTTTGACTGCGTGAGACATTGACTAAGTTCTCCAAAAGATCGACTAATTTTGCCGCACCCGCTCCTTGGGAGCAGATGGGACGGCAAGTTTTCAGGCTGAATTTGTCAGGATTATTGCCTAGTTTATCGTACCGAAGGCGATCGCTGAAAAACTGTGTTGCAAAACTTCAAACAACTTAACAAATTGGGGAATGGGATCCCCCCCGCCCCCCTTAAAAAGGGGGGAGCTTGAGGAATGGGGAATAGCTTAAAGTCCCAGTTTTGCTAATACAGGACTGGTAGAGACCACATGACGGCCCAATCCCAAGTCCTTCGGCTCTATGCCCAAGGCCAAGGCCACCAGTTGCGGCAGGTGTAAAACTGGCAAACCCAACTTGCGGCCCGCTACCTTTTCTACCTCCGGCTGGCGGGAGTCCAAATTTAGATGACACAAAGGGCAAGGCGTTACCATACAATCAGCACCTTTGTCAATAGCTTCCGCAAGATGAATTCCGGCCATTTGGAAAGATTGGTCCGTAGCGTAGCTAGATAGAGGCCAACCGCAACATTGAGTCCGACCCCTATAGTAAATAGGAGTTGCTCCCAAAGCCCGAAATACATTTTCCATAGACTCAGGTTGATAGGGATCGTCGAAAGGTAAATGACCTTGGCCCCTTAAGATATAGCAACCATAAAAGGCAGCACACTTAAGGCCAGAAAGTTGACGGCTAACCCGACTCTGAATTTCTTCGAGGCCGTAATCTGCAACCAAGGCCCAGAGGAGATGTTTGACCTCCGTACTTCCTCGATAAGGAGAACAACTTTCTTGTTGTAAGAAACTGTTAACTTCGTTGAGATAGGTTGGATTATTTTCTTTGGCCTCTTTTAAACGTTCGTCAACATGACCGATAACCCCCTGACAAGTGCTGCAATGAGTCAGCAATGGCAGATTGAGTTCTTCGGCTAAAGCAATATTGCGGGCGTTGACAGTATCTTCGAGAAGTCGCGAATCTTCTTTAAAAGTCCCAGAACCGCAACAAGAAGCTTTTTTGAGTTCTACCAGTTCGATGCCCAGGGCTTTAGTGAGGGCCTCCGTTGACTGGTATAGTTCCCGGCAAGCCCCTTGGGCGACGCAGCCAGGGAAATAGGCATATTTTAGGTTAGTGGATGGCATAGCATTAATTAATTGTAAGGTTGTATTTTCATCCTATTTGAGTTGGGCTACTATTTTGGATTTTGGAGAACCAAACTCCCCATTCCCCATTCCCCATTCCCCATTCCCAAAATCGGATAAGATAAAGAACGCGGCATCCAACGAGGATAAAATAAATGAACCAAGAAATTTTTGAGAAAGTCCAAAAAATAGTTGTAGAACAACTCGAAGTAGAACAAAACCAAGTAACACCAGAAGCTAGCTTTGCCAACGATTTAGGAGCAGATTCCTTAGACGTAGTGGAGCTGGTAATGGCTTTGGAAGAAGAATTCGATATCGAGATTCCAGACGAAGCAGCCGAAAAAATTGCTACAGTCCAAGCGGCGGTGGACTACATCGACGAACAAGTATCAGCAGCAGCATAAGTACCAACTTTGCTATCCGAAGTTGGTGCCTTCTGGCTGTTTAAGTATGTAAAACAGATGCATATGACAAATTCTGAGCTTAAGCGCGTTGTAGTAACAGGTCTCGGCGCGATTACACCGATTGGTAATACCCTAACAGAATATTGGGAAGGGTTATTAAGCGGACGAACTGGAATTGGCCCCATAACTCTATTCGATGCTTCGCGCCATGCTTGTCGCTTTGCAGGAGAAGTTAAGGGCTTCGACCCCCACGATTATCTAGAACGCAAAGAGGCAAAACGGATGGACCGTTTTGCTCAATTTGCAGTCTCCGCCAGCAAACAGGCCATAGCCGATGCTCAATTGACTATCGACGACCTCAACGCAGAACAGGTGGGAGTAATTATCGGTACCGGCATTGGCGGTTTGAAAGTATTAGAGGATCAGCAAGAAGTTTATTTGACTCGCGGCCCCTCTCGCTGTAGTCCTTTTATGATTCCGATGATGATCGCTAATATGGCTGCCGGACTAACGGCCATTCACACGGGAGCGAAAGGGCCCAACAATTGTACTGTCACAGCTTGTGCGGCGGGCTCGAATGCGGTGGGAGATGCTTTTCGTTTAATTCAACGAGGGTATGCCCAAGCAGCTATCTGTGGCGGTACCGAAGCAGCAGTTACTCCTTTGGGATTAGCTGGTTTTGCTTCTGCCAAAGCTTTATCCACTCGCAACGACGCACCGGATAAGGCATCCCGTCCTTTCGATCGCGATCGGGATGGCTTTGTCATGGGAGAAGGTGCGGGCATTCTCATTCTGGAAGAATTAGAATACGCCAAAAGTCGAGGGGCGAGAATCTATGCAGAAATCGTCGGTTACGGTATGACCTGCGACGCCTATCACATGACTGCCCCAGTACCCGGGGGCGAAGGAGCTGCCCGGGCGATTAGGATGGCCCTCAAAGATGGGGGCTTGAACCCGTCGGATATTAGTTACATCAACGCCCACGGCACCAGTACCCCCGCTAACGACTCTACGGAGACAGCGGCCATTAAAGCAGCTTTGGGCGAAAGCGCCTATAAAGCGGCCATAAGCTCTACCAAATCGATGACCGGCCATTTATTGGGTGGCTCGGGAGGCATAGAGGCCGTAGCAACCGTGATGGCGATCGCTAACGATAAAGTCCCACCAACTATTAATTTAGAGAATCCCGATCCCGCCTGCGACCTAGATTATGTCCCAAATCAAAGTCGCGACCTCAAAGTAGAAGTAGCCTTATCCAATTCTTTTGGTTTTGGAGGTCATAACGTAACCTTGGCCTTGAAAAAATACGGCCTTTAAAAAATCAAGAGGAGAATGGGGAAGAGCTAGCTTACTTCTTTTTGTCCCCCAAGCGCTTTTTTGAGAATTGGCAGACATCTGAAGTCAAAAAATGGGAACCTTATGTTCCCATTTTTTCTAGTGGTCTTGGCCTTGAAACAAATTTAAAATCGAGAGCCCCCTTGCCTCAAGAGCCCCAAAGATGGGAAGATCGAAACAACCTTTAGGCCGCTCTAGCCAAAAAGACTAGAACCGCCAAGACAATAAGGTTTTCCCTTTTAAGACTCACACAAAAATAAGGAAAAAGATAATTATGGCCGTTGCCACTCAATCCCTAACGGAACTTTGCATTAACTCAATTCGCTTTTTAGCCATTGATGCCGTAGAAAAAGCCAAATCAGGCCACCCCGGCTTACCAATGGGAGCGGCCCCAATGGCCTTTGTCCTCTGGGACAAATTTATGCGGTTTAACCCCAAAAATCCTAAATGGTTCAACCGCGATCGCTTTATCCTCTCAGCAGGCCACGGCTGTATGCTCCAATACGCCCTCATGTACCTCACAGGTTATGACAGCGTAACCCTAGACGACATCAAACAATTCCGTCAGTGGGGCTCGAAAACTCCCGGCCACCCAGAAAACTTCGAGACCGAAGGAGTAGAAGTAACCACCGGACCTCTAGGACAAGGAATAGCTAACGGTGTCGGACTGGCAATGGCAGAAGCTCACCTAGCAGCCAAATTTAACAAACCCGACAGCAAAATCGTCGATCGTTATACCTACGTCATCCTGGGCGACGGTTGCAACATGGAAGGAGTCTCAGGGGAAGCTTGCTCCTTAGCGGGACATTTGGGACTCGGTAAATTAATCGCCCTCTACGACGACAACCACATCTCCATCGACGGTTCCACCGATATTTCTTTCACCGAAGATGTCGGCAAGCGCTTTGAAGCCTACGGCTGGCACGTTCAGCACGTTGAAGATGGCAATACCGACTTGCAAGCGATCGAAGATGCCATCCAAAAAGCTAAAGAAGTCACCGACAAACCAAGCTTCATCAAAGTAACTACCACTATCGGCTACGGTTCTCCCAATAAAGCCAATACTGCCGGAGTTCACGGTGCCGCCCTTGGTGGTAGCGAAGTGGAAGCTACCCGGAAAAATCTCGGTTGGGAATACGAACCCTTCGTCGTACCGGAAGACGCTCTCGGCCACTTCCGCAAAGCTATCGAACGCGGTCAAAGCGCAGAAGCTGAATGGAATCAGACTTTTGCCGAATATAAAACTAAGTATCCAGAAGATGCGGCAGAGTTCGAGCGCATGACTAGCGGCACCCTGCCCGAAGGTTGGGAAAAAGCCCTGCCAACCTTCAGCCCGGAAGACAAAAAGCTCGCTACTCGCAAGCATTCAGAAATCGTTCTCAACGCTATAGCAGAAGTTTTACCAGAACTCATCGGCGGTTCTGCCGACCTGACTCACTCTAACTACACCTTCTTAGAGTGTTCTGGCAGTTTCCTCAAGGGAGAATATCACAATCGCAACCTCCGCTTTGGCGTGCGGGAACACGGCATGGGGGCAATTTGTAACGGTATTGCCTTAGATGGTTCTGGTTTGATTCCTTACGGTGCGACCTTCTTGGTGTTTACCGATTATATGCGGGCTGCTATTCGTTTGTCCGCTCTTTCCCAAGCGCGAGTTATCTGGGTGATGACTCACGATTCGATCGCTCTAGGAGAAGACGGCCCCACTCACCAACCTATCGAACACGTCGCATCTCTCCGACTCATTCCTAATTTGTTGGTGATGCGTCCTGCGGATGGCACCGAAACTTCTGGGGCTTATAAGGTGGCGGTTGAAAATAAAACTCGTCCTACTTTGTTGGCTTTATCTCGCCAAGGAGTGCCTAACCAGGCAGGTAGTTCTATTGAAGGAGTCAGCAAGGGTGCTTATATCATTTCTGATTCCGATGGTACTCCCGATATTATTCTCATAGGTACGGGTACCGAACTGCAACTTTGCGTCGATGCTGCAGGGCAGTTGAAAGGTGAAGGTAAGAAAGTTCGGGTTGTTTCTATGCCTTGCTGGGAACTGTTTGAGGAACAAGATGCCAGTTATAAGGAATCTGTGTTACCTGCATCGGTAACTAAGCGGTTAGCTGTGGAAGCTGGCTCTAGTTTTGGTTGGGAACGTTACGTTGGTTTTGAGGGAGATACAGTTACTATTGATACTTTTGGTGCTTCCGCTCCCGGTGACGTAGCTTTGGAGAAGTTTGGTTTTA
>CAZSTZ010000185.1:0-1696 GCA_964609515.1 uncultured bacterium
ATCCGTTAAATCCGTTACAAAATCCGCTGCTAACCAACCTTTTTCACCCACCAAATCCGCTACCCGAACAGGCGAGACATCTGTTCTACGGGAATTGAAATGGATTAATAATTACCTGCTACCTTCCCTATTAAAAACCTCCCAAGAAACAGACAATTTATTAAGAGGTTTAGAAGGTAAATATATCCCTGCCGGTTCCTCCGGTGCCCCCACCCGAGGCAGGGCGGATGTATTGCCAACCGGAAGGAATTTTTACTCCGTAGATATTCGCGCAATTCCCACAGAAACTGCCTGGAGAGTAGGGGAATTAGCTGCAGACAGATTAATCGAAAGATACACCCAAGAAAACGGAGAATATCCCCAAACTTTAGGGTTATCTGTTTGGGGAACTTCCACCATGAGAACTGGTGGGGATGACATTGCCGAAGCACTCGCATTATTAGGAGTAAAACCGGTTTGGGACGGTCCTTCGCGGCGGGTTATCGATTTTGAAATCTTGCCTATTTCTATCTTGGGAAGGCCGAGGGTGGATGTTACTTTGAGGATTTCTGGATTTTTCCGCGATGCTTTTCCTAATATTATCGACCTGTTCGATCGCGCCGTTATTGCCGTAGCTAATTTAGAAGAATTACCAACAGATAATCCTTTAGCAGAAAGGGTAAAAATCGAAACTCAATCTTGGGAAGAAAAAGGGTTAAATTGGGAACGGGCAAAAGAGCGATCGCTCTATCGAATATTTGGTTCCAAACCGGGCGCTTACGGTGCCGGTTTGCAAGGATTAATTGAGGCGCAAAATTGGCAGAGCGATGAAGATTTAGCGAAGGCATATATTAATTGGAGTAGTTACGCTTATACGGCGACTAGCAACCGGGGAAAATACGAATCTCGGGTAACAAATGCCCCAGAAGCTTTCCAACAAAGGTTAGGAGAAATGCAGATAGTTTTGCACAATCAAGACAACCGAGAACACGATTTATTAGACTCCGACGATTATTATCAATTCCAAGGAGGAATGACGGCGGCGGTACGTTCTTTAAAAGGTAAAAATCCTCAAACATATTTCGGGGATAATTCGATGCCCGAAAATCCCAAAGTTAGACAATTACAAGAAGAAATTTTGAGGGTTTATCGTTCCCGAGTTGTTAATCCTAAATGGATAGATGGAGTTATGCGTCACGGTTATAAAGGTGCTTTTGAAATAGCGGCAACGGTGGATTATTTATTTGCCTACGATGCCACGGCAAATTGCGTCGAGGATTTTGTTTATGAGGGGGTGGCAGAAGCTTATTTATTTGATGAGAAAGTGCGGGAGTTTATTAAGGAGAAAAATCCTTGGGGGTTGCGGGATATTGCCGAACGTTTGTTAGAAGCAAATCAACGGGGTTTGTGGCAGTCTGCCAGCGAACAAATAATAGATGAGTTGCGGGCGATCGCTCTTGAGGCAGAGGGAGACATTGAAGCAGGTAATCTGTTATAATTGAAGAAAGGTTTAAACTCGTTTCCCGGTTTCTATCTGGAAACGAGGCCAATAAAAATACCGTTAGTTACCGGTAGCCCAGAAACCCGGTTTTTTAAAAAAACCGGGTTTCTAAATTTTCCCAAAAACCGGGTTTCTAAATTTTCCCAAAAACCGGGTTTCTTAATTTCCCCAAAAACCGGGTTTCTAAATTTCCCCAAAAACCGGGTTTCTAAATTT
>CAZSTZ010000185.1:1796-14584 GCA_964609515.1 uncultured bacterium
AATTTCCCCAAAAACCGGGTTTCTAAATTTCCCCAAAAACCGGGTTTCTAAATTTTCCCAAAAACCGGGTTTCTTAATTATAAATACTTGAAAATAACTTGAGGAGGCAATCCATGTTAAAAGATATTACAGTCAAAAATTACCGCTTATTTAAGAAATTGAAAATCGACAATTTCGCAAGAGTAAACCTCATCGTTGGCAAGAACAATAGCGGTAAAACTAGCTTGTTAGAAGCTATCTATTTATTAGTCAACCAAGGGGAAATTGGCAGTTTGGCAGAAATCCTCAACGCTCGCGGGGAGAAATTTGACCATTACGAAGAAAATAGCTTTTTGGGATGCGAGAAAACTCAGACTTCAACTCTATATCAAATCGGTCATCTTTTCGGTCATCAAAACGGCGGGGATACTCCTATTTATTTAGCATCGCAACGAGAGGAATTTCTTTCTTTAAAAATGCAGTTTCGCCCTTTAAAAGAACCAGAAAAAAATCTGCAAGACTTAGATCCCAAACAGAAATCGCTCAATTATTTATCGCTTTGGGGATTGGATTTATCTTATTCGCCGGGGGGTAATATTCTGCTGCCAGCGAGTAAAGATGGTTCCGTAGAAGCTAAAGAATTTTTCCGGGGGAGACAGGGAGCAGATGGGGCAGATATTTTTTCGACAAAAAGCGATCGCCCCAGTTATTTCTTAACGACAAAAAGTTTCTCTTACTGGCCTAAATTGGCCCAACTATGGGATACAATTAGCCTGACTGCCAAAGAAGATAAAGTGGTAGAAGCATTGCGACTTATTAACCCAGAAGTAGAGCGAATAGATTTTAAAAGTCTGCTGACTTCCTACGGAGGAATAATCTTAAAAATTCGCGGCAAAAATTCTCCAGTTCCTCTGGCAGTTATGGGGGAAGGAATGCAAAGAATACTCTCTTTAGCCATAGCAGTTTTAACAGCGGAAAACGGTTATTTGCTAGTAGATGAAATCGAGATCGGCCTTTACTATATGACTCAAACAAATATCTGGGAGTTTCTCTTGCAAATAGCTTTAGATTTTAACGTGCAAATCTTCGCGACTACCCACAGTTGGGACTGTATTTGTGCCTTTCAAGAAGCTTTAGAAAACTTAGAGGATAATACTGTAGGAAAAGTGTTAAGATTGCAATGGCGAGGAGAACATTTTAGAACCGTGGACTACCCTGGTGATAAACTAGGAATTGCTGTACGACAAAATATTGAGGTGCGCTAATGTCAAAAAAAACAAATTCAAAACAACTTTTAGTGGAAGGTAAAAACGATCGCCATGTTATTTGGGCCTTGTGCGGTATCTATCAATTACCGCAAACTTTTTCTGTGGAAATTGCAGAAGAAAGAGGAACGGAAGGAATAGAAGCGCTTTTGGGAGGATTGCCTTCTAGAATAGAAGAACCAAACTTAGAAACACTAGGAATAGTAGTAGATGCAGACCGAGATTTAGCAGCGCGATGGCAGGCAATTAGAGATAGATTAAATAGTTGCGGTTACGATAATATTCCTCAAATTCCCCCGCCGGAAGGTTGGGTTTTGCCCTCAACAAATCCCAACATCCAAGAGTAGGAGTTTGGTTGATGCCAGACAATCGTTTGCCGGGAATTTTAGAAGATTTTGTCGCTCAATTAATACCTCCAGAAGATGCATTATTTCCTAAAGCAGAAGCAATTTTAGAGGAAATAGAATCGGCGCAACTAAATCGTTATTCTTTAGTGCAACATCCAAAAGCATTAATTCATACTTGGTTAGCGTGGCAAGAAACTCCGGGGATGCCAATGGGGCAGGCGATAACAGCCCGCGTCTTGCTTTCCAACTCGCCAATTGCGCGGATGTTTGTGGGGTGGTTAAATTACTTATTTGAATTAAATATAGAATTATAGAGTAAACTAGGAAAAGAACGGCCAGTCGTCCGTTATGGGGTGTCATCGAAGTGGCGGTTGCTGTAGGGGCAACCTTGATTTTTATGAAATTTTACGAACAACTATGGTTAGCTTGACTCGTTCTTGGCAAAATAAATCTACTCGCTTGTGGCGGGAGCATTTGGAAGGCAGATTGCAGCCTCGAAATCTTTTGATACTGTTAATTATTGGTGGCACTACTACTGTTATTAGTGCGGCTGCTTTAAGCAGTTATTTATTTGTACGTCAGTTGATTTTAGAAAACTCCCAAGAAAATGCTTTATTACAAGTTCAAAAAGGGAGAGATGAAATCGATAAATGGTTGGCTATTCGCAAGACAGAAGTAGAAACGATCGCCTCCAGTTCCATCGTTCGTTCCCTGGATTGGTCGAAAGTAGAACCGGAATTAAAGTTGCATGCCGAAAGACTTCAAAATAACTTTCATCTGCTGGCGATGATTCAAGCCGATGGTAAGGGTAACACTACTAATGACGATCGGGCTAATATAAGCGATCGCGTCCACTTCCAACAGACGATGGCGGGGCAATTCTACGTTTCCGATCCGGTTATTTCTCGAACTACTGAATTGTTACAGGTGACACTCTCAGCTCCGATCTGGCCGTCCGAGCCCGGTCAACAACGTCCTCTCGGTACGATCCAAGGTAATATTAAAATAGAACGAATGGCAGCAGTAGCGAACCAGTTGCGATTTGGGGATGGCAGTTATGCTTTTCTTCTTAATTCCAAGGGAGTACCCATCCTTCATCCAGATAAGACTAAGATAGGAACTGTAGAACTACCCGCCCCTAGTTTTGTAGAAGCAGAAGATAAAGATTTGCAACGAATTGCCCGGCAGATGACGGGGAATTTAACCGATATCGAACTGGCAGAAATCGATGGCGAATGGGTGTATGTCGCCTATTCTCCTCTGGAGGAAGCAGACTGGTCGCTCGCTTTAGTAATTCCCCGGGAAAATATCGAGAAAGAATTGCAATCGCTCAATTTTCTGGCTCTAGTTGTAGGTGGATTGTTAGCAGTGGCAATGTTGGGGGCATTGTTTCAATTATCTTACTACGAAAAAACTCGCGTGAGGGCGGAAAAAGAAGCCCTTTTAAATCGCTTAATCGAAAGAATCCGCGCTTCTTTAAACATCGAGAAAATTATGGAAACAACTGTAGAAGAATTAGCAAAAACGCTCCATTTAGAACGTGCTTCTTTTGGCTTTTACGACCCAAAAACGCAAAATTTAGATATTCAAAAAGAATACCATCGATTGGGACTGGAGTCGCGAGGCGGCTCGTTCTTATTATCTCAAGACTGTATAAAACATCTTAAAGATGGTAAGGAAACCCAGCTTGGCAGTGTCGATTCTAGTGGGGATTGTTGGCAGTTGCAAAAGCAAAAATATTTGGCTTTACCGGTTCGGAGTCAAAGCGAAGTTTTGGGTTATTTAATTTGCAGTCATGCCAATCGCAAATTTGACCGCGAGGAAGAACTGGAACTGTTAAAATCTGTAGCAGATCAGTTAGCGATCGCCATCACTCAATCCTATCTTTACAACCAACTGCAAGACCAAGTAAAACTTTTAGATGCGGCTTTCCGAGAGTTAAAAACTACTCAAACTCATTTAGTTCAAAGCGAAAAAATGTCTTCTTTGGGTCAAATGGTGGCGGGGGTTGCTCACGAAATTAATAACCCGGTTAATTTCATCTATGCCAATCTTACTTATGTTAACGAGTATGCGGAAAACTTGCTAAATTTGGTAGAGCTTTATGGGGAAAAATATCCCGAACCGATACCGGAAATTGTCGAAGAAATAGAAGATATAGAATTGGAATATATTAAGGAGGATTTACCCCAGATTTTGCAATCTATGAAAATGGGGGCCGAACGGATTCGCCAAATAGTTATTTCTTTGCGCCATTTCAGTCGCCTCGATGAAGCGGAAAGAAAAGAAGTCGATATTCACCAGGGCCTTGACAGTACGATTTTATTGCTTCAACATCGGCTGACAGAACCAATATCTGTAGTGAAAAAATACGGGAATTTGCCTCTAGTTGAATGCTATGCCAGTCAACTCAATCAAGTATTTATGAATTTGATGAGTAACGCTCTCGATGCTATTAGCAACGAAGAAAATAAAGAGGGAAAAATTGCGATTAAAACCGAGGTTTTTTCGGGTAAAAAAGGAGAGATGGTGAGGATAGCGATCGCCGATAGCGGTCCGGGGATTCCCGAGAATATTAAAAACAAAATATTCGACCCATTTTTTACTACGAAACCAGTGGGTAAAGGAACCGGTTTGGGATTGGCGATCGCCTATCAAATTGTCACCGAAGTCCATGGAGGGGAAATATATGTTAATTCCACCGAAAAGGGAGCGGAGTTTGTAGTAGAAATTCCGATTAAAAGTAGATAATGAGGTATCATTGAAAATAGCGAAAATACGTTGTTTTGGCACGATTAATTTTTGCTAGTTGCTAGAATTTTGATAGACATGAACAAAAACACTCAATCAAAAGCATCTCGTACTTTTAATAAGGTGTCGGTCACGACAGACAAAGGGGTACTTCGCTTGCAATTCCCCAATAAGTTAGTTAATGCCATCAAGTCTCAAGGCATTAAGTTTTCTCGGTACAAAAGCTTGGGGAAAAGAGAAGAAGACCCCATCACGGGGGCATCTAACCGACCTTGGGCTGATGCGATCGCCGCTCGCATCCAGTTCGACTTGGATCATCCAGACAATCTTTTTGACCCTACGCTTGCAAAGTATCTAGTTGTCAAAGTAGATGAAGCAATTGTACCCAATGCGTCATCTGCGACTAGGTTAACTATAGGGTGTCTGTGGGAAGAGTTTATGGACTATCACTTACCCGGCAAAGCTGCCGCCACCAAACGCCATTACCAAGTAAGTTGTGCTTCAAAATTGCAACCTTTCTGGGACGCGCCTATTAATCGAGATACCGCTCATCGTATGCGCGGTGCTTTCTTAGAAAACCCTTCTAGCGTCGGTAAGTTGGCAGTACAACTGTTAACAAAGGCAGTTGATTGGGCGATAGACGAAGACAAGCTTTCTGTCTCGAAAAACCCTTTTAATGGTATAGCGAACTGTTTAAAGGGCGGACAGACACGGGTAAATAAGGTTACGGGCTTGCCCAGCGATTATGTCGCGTTCACTCAAGAGGAAGTAAGGATAATTTTAAACGCTTACCTTGCTAGTGGTACAAGAAGTAAGTATCACGATTTTTTTAAGTTCAAATTTTTAACTGGTTGTCGAACTGGAGAGGCGGTAGCGTTAACCTGGGACGATGTTAAATTCCAGCAAAAAATTATTTGCTTCAACAAAACTTACGGCGCAACTACAGGGTTATCGAAGGGGACAAAAACTGAGGATAGCCGAACGTTTCCAATGAATAGCCACTTGGTTGATTGGTTGTCAGCAATTAAATCTTTGTCTAATACCGATGTCGTGTTTCCCGGCAACAGGAATAAATATATATGTCGTTCTAGTATTCTAAAGAGCTGGAGCGATGATTGCACCAGTTTATCTGCCTCAAAAGACGGCATTGTAATTTCACTCGCCAAACAAGGTAAGCTTCAATACTTGTCCCCCTACAACACCCGGCACACTTTTATTAACTTCTGCATTGACCAAGGGATAGACACTATCACCATCGCCGATTGGTGCGGCAACAGTGATAATGTTATCGAGCAAGTTTACCGGTCTCGTAAGCGCGACGTTGACATCGAGCTACTGCCAAAGTTTTAACCCCAAGTTGTTACAGATGATTTTTGCCAATCGGCGGGAGCCAGAGAGAACGGCAAAAGTTATTCTATTTCTTGCGGTTGCGAGATTTGCTGGATTTTGAGCATCCCTAACTTTTTGATGCTATTTGTTGCATTTCAAGGAGGAAAGGGAAAACACGGCGGGCGACGGTTCTATAAGGATCGTTGCCCGCTGTTGATTATTCCCTCACCTTTGCAAACGGGACTTTAACGGTTTTCGTTTCCTTTTGACCGACCTTAACCCAATACTCCCCCTTGGAGTTATCGACATATTCGACAAAACCATTAGCTAGACCCTCAGAGCTAAAGAACTGGATAAAGTCACCGGGTTTGAGTTTGCCTTTTGCGGTCTCTGGCTGTTGAGTCTCTGGATTATCAGACTCCAGCGCTTGACGTTCTATCTCTGCTAATTCCTCTGGAGTAAACCCGGTTTCTTGGTAAACTTCCCAATCGTCTCCAGTCAGTCCCGATTGTTTAACCCAAGCTTCTATTTGCTTGACTTTTTCCTTATTGCCTTGGGAGTTTAAGAGCTTGGCTGCCGATTGTAAGGTTTGGCGATCGTAACATTCCCTGAGAACGGTTAAGCGCTCCGAGCTTTCACAAGCCAGCAAGTCTTGGGCTACCTCCTCAACTGTTGGTTGAGACTCTGAGATGGCCTCCTCAATTTGGGGTTGTTTTTCTGGCTGTTGAGTTTCAGCAGGGAGTAGAGCATTTTTGCCGTCAAGTCCGTCACGTTCAGCACTACCAGTGGTTTCAGCCGTCACCTTTGCCGTCACGCTGTCCGTCACTGCCGTCACTTCCTCAGAGGATGACCCTGGCAATGGCCCGTCGGGCAAAGGAGGAGATGGGGGCGGGCCCGACGGTCCCGATGGCGGGTTAGACGGGGGCGGGTCCGTTGGTTCGTCGTCGTTACCGCTAATTAGTAGGGGGTCTGTGTCTATGTCAAAGTCCCGGAGAGCTATGCCCTCAATGTACCGAAACTTACTGTTACGGCCTTCTTTGACATCGATGCCTAACTGATTAACCAACAGGTCGACTAGGGAGTGCTTAAAGTTGGTGCTTTTCTCCTTATGCGAACCGTTGCCCGCGCAATACTCAGCATAAGAGGCATAGAGCCACTCTTTGTTGTTTAAGTATTTGTCCCCGTTGGTACGGTCCTTGTCTTCTTTTGCCGTGCCAATTTGGGCTTGATGCCCCGCCCTAACAACCAAGTGCTGGTCTGCCCAATCGGCGATCGAATTGCAACTCAACAGCGAGTTGATTTTGTCGGACTGCAAACTAGGGCAAAATTCCTCTGTCCGCTTGAGATAGTTGTTAATGGTTCGCTCGCTAACTCCCAAAACCCAATTTAGGAGACCGGGTAAAAAATCAACCCAGTCTCCAGTTACGCCTCTTGACCCAACACTAATTAGGTTGCGTTGCTGGCTGTTGGGTATTTGCTTGGTAAACCTCATGCTTATTCGTCGCCGTCCCAGTCCGCTTGTCCGGTCCGACGATTGGATCTGTTCGTTGGAGACTAGAATCGGCAGCCCTTCAAAGTAAAAACCGTTTTTGGACTGCCGGCCCTTGACTTCATAGGGCAGCAAGTCAGAACCGGTTAAAGCTTTGAGGGTGGATAAATCGCCGCCGTATTTGTCGCACTCGTTGAAAACTCCCAACCTTTTGCCCATTAGGTTCGCAACCTCAAACCTTGAATCCTCAATCTTCTTGAGGGTTGTTGAGTGAGTGTTGTTAGCTCCTACTAGAGCGATCGCCAAATTGGTAAAGGTTGATTTACCTGTCCCACCGGGCCCGATTAGCTCGATAAACCGATGCAGTTCGCTTTTGCCGCGTACTATTGCAGCTAAATAGCAGCGTAAAAGTTCTATTTGGTCCTCCTCTCCTACCATTTCCTTAAACCAGTCAACGATAGGCTGACAGGTTGCTGCCGGTTCGTAGGAGTAGGGCAAACACCAGGTTAAATGGTATTTGGGGGAGGGTTTTAATAGCTTTTTATCGGATAGTCTTAAAACCCCGTTTTGCAACGGTAAAAGACCGGGTGTCTCGTTCCATTTTCTAACTACTAACTCCCATTTAAGAGCCTTTAATGCTCCTTCAATATAACTTGCATTACAACCATCGGGATAAGCAACGTCAACCTCGTTTTTAAGCATCCGACAAATAAAAACGTCATGCTCTTGTGCCCATATTCCCTCGGTTTCAGCGCTATAGTGCAACCAGATTTTTAACTCTGGATTATAAGCAAGTCTTTCTCGGTATTTTTCAACTAAGCTATTCACAAAAACTGATTGTTTGGGGGGGCTTTTGTCCTTGCGGTTTGTCGTTTTATCGGGGAATTGTCGTTCCCATTTCTCAGCAACTTCTCTTAAGCTTAGAGACTCGCTAACCTCATCGAAATTGTGACCGTTAAAAATCACGTCGTCTATTCCTTTGCCGTACTTCTCTTCCCATATTCGCACAACAACTTGACAGCCAGCATCCATCAACACTTTGGCGAGTCTCAACAGGGCCTTGCGTACTTCTGGCTTGGAAACGATGTCAGAATCAAAGGCAATCTCGAAAAGACGGTCCGGCTGTACAAACTGTTGGAGTACGGGGGTAAGCTGGCCATCTTTAAGAAACATCTCAACGCCACAACCGGCTATTGTCGGCATCTCTGTATGGACCATACTCGCTATGGCTTTTTTGATGCCTTCGGTTAGTCGAATAGCCACGGTCCCATCGTTAGCGATGTCCCCCCAGTAGGTACGAGCCCCGTCACCGGGTATTTTTGGACACATCACCTCATAACCGGCTTTTTGGCTTAAGTATTTGGCTTCGGTCCCGTCAGGGAAGGTTAAAATCTCATCTGGTTTGAACTGGCCTAAACCTGTACTCGCACCGGTGGCGGGGTCTATTCCCGTTGCAGTCCAACCGGGAGTATGCTTGTAGGCTTTCCAACCTAAAAACTCTGCTATTTCTTTGCTGTCGTCCACCGTCCGAAAGTTTAAATCGGCCCAAACCGTGGGGATGGCGCTGGCTTCAAATTCTTTATAATGACGTTCGGCGATGTAGTAGGCCGTCTTGGTTGTTTGGCGATCGCTCTGGCTGTTGTTATCCCGGTCCTCGTTTTCACCTGCTAACTCTCGGAGCTTATCGGCGATGCCTTGTGTATCGTGGCACCCGTAGCAGTTGTATTTGCCGGTCATCCGATTAATGCTGAGTTTGGCCTCGTTGCAAACCGGGCACTCGTACTTGCCTTTTTTACCTTTGGTAAGATAATCGGTAAAATCTTTGATGTCGAAGTTGACTGATTGGGGTTTTGCTGTTATAATGTTCATATATTTTTATTGGATAAAAATTGAGTCCCCACTGAAAAAGCGGGGACTCTTTTTTTTTAGTTCTTTTTTGAGGTAAAAAAAGGGGTTTGTACTATAACACAACCTATAAATTTACAGACATCATGATGGTTGAAAATTAAAGGATTTTTGTCATCAAATCTTGACATTTAAAAAGAGGCCAAAATCTAAACTTTTGGCCTCTTTTGCTGATTAACGCGGTTTAAGTTGGCAAAAGGTATTTGTCCAGCATCGGGTCGGTCAGCATATCGATCGCTTCCCGTAACCGACGGGCCGCGACGTCTGTTAATTGACGACGGAGACAGCCGCGATAATGGCTGTACTGGAGAGTGATTAAAACGGTTAGGGCATCGTCAAAGGTTAACTCGTCTTTGTCCAACAGGTATTTTTTAGCGGACAAAAAATAATCCTCTGAGGCAGAAATGGCCCCTAGTAATTGCTTTAACTCCCAGGTTTGCTTCTCCGAGAAAAAGGTTTGAGGTTTGGCTTGAGTTTGCATTTAACGGTCCCTCCCGTTGCAGATAATGTTTTTGGGCTGTTCTCGGTCTTTGTTGGATGCCAGGCCGTAGTCGCGAGGGACTAGGGGCAGCAGGGCAAAGAATAGTCCTAGAGCGATGAGGACTTTTGCAAACTGCCTGGGAGGACCGAAAAGGTAAATTTTGTCCAGTTTGTCTTGTCTGTTAGGATTGGTCATTAGAAAATAAATTGTTTGAGTAGCCGGGGATGGCTAATCCCTGGCTGTTTTTCTAATCTGCTACGAACTCCAGATACACCAACACATCGGCAGCGTTTTTACGCGACGATTTGGGGTCGCTGCATTTTAGGAGCTTGTAGTTTTCTCGTTTCATTCCCTCAATAAGGGCGGCGCTGATATCGCTGGAATCTGCTTTGTCGCAAACAATTCTGATGTCGCACTGCTTGTTATTGCGCATTTTCACTACCAAGGGATAGGGTCGTAAACAAATAATTTGTCGGACAATAACACTTTTATGGTCGTTCTGAGGTTCACCGCCAGATGCCTTAAAGACTCGCAATAGGAAGTATTCGGCTGCCCATTTTCGTCAATCGGACTATTTAAGTGCCAAATTACACCAGCTTTGCCTTGAGAGTCAAAGTCAACTACAAAATCTCCAAGATATCGATTTTGCGTCAGAAAAAGGGGCGAATCGTCATTAGAAAAATACTCTTTCCAGGTTTCAACTTCCCAATAAGTTTTGTCATCGGGTGCGTAAAGACCGTAACGAAAATACCCCGAAACCGATGGCTTATCAAAAGTGTACCCACGAGGGTAAAGCACTTTTGCAATAGTACAAACCACGTCGCAAGCTTGATGGGCTTGCTCTTGTGTCAATTTTTGTTCTTTCATTTTTACTCCCATTCAGCTACTCTCGACTGAGAGTTTTTGAGTTCAACGGTAAGATTTTCTCGGATGCGTTCGGCCTCGACGGTTTCGAACGCAGTTAGCTTGTCAGCCGCTAGACCGTATCGCATCTTGGTTTCCAATTGGGCAACGGCGGCGTTACCCCGGTTTTTGTCGAGGGCGGCTAGGGCAACGGTACTGCTAACACCCATGCCAACTCCCCCTACGAGCTTGGTTAACTTTTGGTGGGGGGAGTCAACGAGGGTGATAGCGGCCAAGATAACCGAATAACAAGTTAACCGGACCGCGTACTTGCCTAGCTTCTTTTGAGGGAAAGCTAGAGCCATGCCATCACCCCTCCGAATAGGCTGAGGGTCAAGCATAGCAGTAGATTAAGCTGGTTTGATGTGGCATTTTTGCCGTTCTCAAACCTCAGCATGGTGATTGCAGTCACCGCTAGGGAAAAACCGACGAAAACCCAGGAAAAAGCGATGTTATCAGCTAACCGATGGATTGCTAGGGCAGTTCCAAAGGCAGCGAGTCCTAAATTGAGTTCAGTCATCGTCGTCATCCTCGTTATCCTCAAAATCCTCTAAGGTAGGGACAAAATCATTAGTAGGGAAGTAATAAGACGGATCTCCACCTTCCCCAAAAGTTTCTAAATCCCATTCCTTGACTAATGCCTTAGCAGCTATCACTGCAATTTGAGCCACAGCAGCCCAATCTGTAGGCTCCCCTTCTGGGGTCCAATAACCTAAATGTCGTGATGTTAGTACGACAAAAACATCACGCGATATTTTTTGAACTCGCTTATCCATCGCTAGCCCCCCATTAACTCAGCTAAGGCTTGACGACGTTGAGAAAAACGGTTGTTAATCTCGCTCACCGCGTTTTGTCCTTTTGCCTGAGATAGGCTTAGGGACTGGTTTTGCTCGTGAAGGCCGGGTTGCAAAGTCTCGTTGAAATGAGCTTGAGTTTTTACCCACTCGCCCCGGGCTCCGAGTAGAGCGTCACCGCGACGGCGTAAGTGATGCTGTTCTGACTTGAAGATGGCTACAGCAGAATCTAAAGACTCGCTGTCGGCTGCCATCTTGCCAGTATGCAATTTACGCTGTTCTTTCATCTCCTTTGCCGTCTTTTGGGCGCGTTCCTTGTCCTCTGGCGTTATCCGCTTAAAGGATGTGAAATCGCCCCGCTTGAAGGCATCAAAGTTATACTGATTCAACGATTGCGGTTGAAAAGTGCTTTCAAAACCACTACCGCTAGCACCGGTGCCAGTGTCTTGCTGCTGTTGCTGTTTGCTGTACTTGGCTAATAATCCTGCCATCGTTAGTTTCCTCCCATCTTAGAGATATTGTTTAACAATTGGGTTAGACCGTTATCTATTGATTTTTTAGTGGCTACGGCCACTCGCGTTACGGCCCTATTCCCTATTTGCTCTCCAATAGCATCAAAGTAAGAGTCAAAACCGTCAATGGCGGTGTTAAAAGACAAGACGCTATCAGCAACAGCACCAATGGCCACATCGGCGCTAACTACCTCAACGGCAGGGGGAGATACGAGGGCCAACGAACTGTTATCGGGTAACGACTCTATGTCGTTCTGTTCCCAGATTGACCTTTGCCATGTAGGATAGTCGATGTTTTCACCGCGCTTGCCACAGTTGGCCAAGTAGTCTTCTAGGAGGCCCACGATATGTTCGGCGTAACTGTCACCTTCGCACAAGTCCAACCAGTAGTAGGTCTCAAGGACGCGGGTTACTGGCCCGTTTTTCTTGTTGGTTAAGTGACGGGCACTCATACCTAACCTGTCCGCTAGGTCTTCCAGCGTTAAGGAGTACGGATTGTCCATAAGTATTGATTTGTCAATGTTCTAGGTGTTTGCATTAACGCGGGCGTTAACCCGGTTGATGTCTGCTTTAAGGTTGGTTGCTGCTTGCATTAACGCTTGCATAAGCACCTTGGCCTCGCCGTTCTTTTGGGCTTGATGTTTGCGTTAATGTTTTGCATCAACTTGACAACACTTTAACAGTACATACTAGGGCTTGTCATCCCACTAGCGGTATTAATTTGAGTATGATTTATACAGCCGCTAAGATGGCCACAAATTGGCCACAAATTGGCCATAGTGGAGTAAGATGTTGTCAACGTTGATACAAGAGGAAAATGCCACCGAACGACCACAGACCAATAAAGAAAAGACTTACTAGAGTAATTTTTTTACCAACTATTGAATTAAGAGAACGACTAGAAAAAGCAGCAAAGGAGGAACGGCGGTCGATGTCTAATTTTGTGGTTAACGCGGTTGAGGAATATTTGGACCTTAACTACCCAGTCTTGGAAGAGGACAAACCAGAGGACGAGGCCGACGATGGCCCCTAA
>CAZSTZ010000186.1:0-14567 GCA_964609515.1 uncultured bacterium
CCGCGCATTTACTAATCTAGCAACTACTTTTCTAACTGTCAACCCCTTTTTCAAAAAAATTTTTTTTTTTGAAATCTTGAATCGCTGAAATGCTTGTTATAACTATGTTGTAAGTTCCAAAAATTTTTTTTATTTTCTCCCAAAACTAATAGATTTAAGGGGCTTATGGTCCCAAATAACGGATTTAAAGGCCATTTAGAGATTGATAATAAAAGGCCATGAGGGGAATTTGAGAAACCATCGCGAAATATTAAGTCTTGGCCTTACTTACTCTGAAGTTACGGCCAAAGTAGTTGGGAGCTAATAATTAATGGCCTTAGTTTCTGGGGAGCAAACCTAATAAAAGGGCAAAGGTTTTTAATGGGACCATAAGCTAGGAATAGCTCAACAATGTTATCTTGGGTGCAGTTGGTCTATTAAAATTGAGGCCTGATGCCAATGAAAGACATAGTCGGCATTGCGATTGGCATTAATCAATACGAATTCCTCGAACCTTTGAGTTATGCCCAACAAGATGCGGAAGGACTCTACACTCTATTAATAAAAGAAGCTGGTTTTCCACCTGAGAAATTTTGGTTGTCCAATGACAACTCCTCACCAATAGGTGGCCAAGCTACCGATCCAACTCGGGAAAACATACTGAATCTCATTGAAAAATTGGGCCAGAAGCCAATGGAAGGTGAAGGTGGAGATGGACTCTGGTTTTTTTTGAGCGGCTATGGGTTCAGCTATAAAGGAGAAGACTACCTAATGCCGATAGATGGTTTGATGTCGGAGGTGGAAACTACAGGGATATCTGTAAGAATTTTGATGGAAAAGTTAAAAAAGGCCTCGACAAACGTAGTTTTACTTTTCTTAGACATCTGTGGCGAGCCAAATCTAATAATTGATGACAAGGTTGGCATTAATACTCTCTATCTGGCAAGGGAAAAGGAAATTAATCTAGTTTTCTCTTGTAGCCAGAACAAAGCGGCCAAAGAAAGTTCTGCATTCCGTCACGGTTTTTTTACAATTGCGCTGTTAGAGGGTTTGCGTTCTGGGGATTGCACGACTTTAAAAGGTTTAGAGAATTTCTTGACCTACCGGCTGAGGGAGTTATGCGATCGCCACTTACGACCGAGACAAAACCCTTTAATAGTAGTTAACCCATCGGAAAAAATGGATCGGGTTATCCTTGCCTCTCCCAAAATACTCTCTGACTCCAACGGTGGACAAGAAGGTAAAAATAATATTAGGTTTCAAACAAATAATCTGCCCCGTCAAGGCGAAAAAACAATGTCTCAAAATACTACTCAACCAATTGAATCCGATAAATCTTTTCTCCAAAAGTTGATTTTAACTAGCGGTGCTGTGGCCCTAGTGCTGCTGGTGGGAGTTTTTACGACTAATCATAAGGTATTGCTGGGTCAAAAAACAGAGTCCCAGAATCCGACAGCAGACAGAGGATTAACTCCAATGCCTGAATTCTCTACGCCGGAGAATCCTGGTTTAGATGTTGCCCCTCAGGTAGTAAGTTCTTCTATCCAGAGGCAGGATGCCAATCTTTCAACGGATAGCCAGATTCTCTTGTATGAAGCAAGGGCTTCCCTGGGAGGAATTTCTGCTTCTAGTTTGAGCGAGGCCATTGCTAAAGCATCTGAGATTCCACCGAACGATCCTCTTTTTATAGAGGCCCAGCAGGACATAGAACGTTGGAGCTGGACTATTTTAGATATAGCGGACGGACGGGCACAACAGGAGGACTATAACGGTGCGATCGCTGCTGCCAGGCTAATACCAGACTTTGTGACGGTCACTTCTCAAGAAGCCGAAATGGCTATGGCTCAATGGGGCCCATTAGCCCAGCAGTTACAAGTCAATGAGGCTTTACTCGCTGCGGCCAAAGCACCGATCGAACCTGGACAGGCTTCTTCTTATAATAAGGCCATCGACAAGGCACGAGAAGTCCTTCCTGGTACGCCTGGATATGAAGAAGCTCGAAGATTAATTGCCAACTGGAGCGATACGATTTTTAATATTGCTCTGTTACGAGCTGAGAGAGGAAACTTTAGCGAAGCAATTCGGGCGGCTGAGTTAGTTCCTCCAGCTACACCAGCTTACGATCGCGCTCAAAAAGCAATTGCTGATTGGAAAATCAAACAGCGTGCTAAGGAAAAAACTTAAGGAACTAAACCAAGCTTCCAGTTAATAGAATAACCGAAAGATAGGGTGGGCAAACGTCCATCCTATTATTTTTGTCTTTTATTGAAAATCAAAAATTGAAAATTGTTATTGATATTTTACTTTAATTTCATCAAATTTTAAGAAAAATGTTACAAAATGTAAAGAAGCTACTAACTGGACGATCGGACATCCAGGATAAAAGCAGTAGCTTATAAGCAAAAATTATCCCATCAATAGGGTGTATCTATGATTACATCAGGTTACAGCAAAAAATTAAAGAGTTCGTTTAGCTGGGGAATAAGACGATCGCAAATACCTAGCTTGTTCATACTAGGCACGGTAGGTTTTGCAAGCGCGATCGCCTGTGGCTGGTTGACGGGTGAAAGGAGGATTACCTCATTTTTTGCCCATCTTAATTTCTGGCAGGAAAATCCTCCTTGGTGGATAGAAGTACCAGCAATACCTCATCAATTTTTACTCGTCCCGACAGCCATTCTATTTTCGATCGCCCTAATTACAATCAAACTTTCGCCGAAACCGAAAAAGGGAACGCGAGCGATCGTAGTTGGGATCCTGCTAGCTTTAACAATTCGCTATCTACTGTGGCGATCGCTCTCTACCCTCAATTTAGATAACCCAGTCAACGGCATATTCAGTATTGGCTTATTTTTGATGGAAATGTTAATCTTAAGCAGTAGCATTATCCAACTCTTTTTAAGCATAGAAATCAAAGAGCGCCCAAAAGAAGCAAACCAAAAACAAAAGTCGGCGATCGCCAATAACTTTACGCCTGCGGTTGATATCTTAATACCGACTTACAACGAACCCGAATTTATTTTACGCCGTACAGTAATAGGTTGCCAAGCCATAGACTATCCCCAGAAAAAAGTCTATCTTTTGGATGACAGCAGCCGCCCCCACATCGAAAAACTTGCTGGAGAGTTGGGATGCGAGTATATCAAGCGATCGGATAATCGCCATGCAAAAGCGGGGAACTTAAATAACGCGATCGCCCAAACTTGCGGAGAATTAATTGTTGTCTTCGATGCAGATTTTATTCCTACCACCAACTTCCTCAAACGTACTATTGGTTTTTTCCAAAACGCCAAAATTGGTTTAGTACAAACTCCCCAAAACTTTTATAACCAGGATCCTATAGCGAGGAATTTGGGATTAGAAAACATTCTAACTTCAGAAGAAGAAGCATTTTACCGACAAATCGAACCGATAAAAGACAGTGCGGGTAGCGTACTCTGTGCTGGAACGTCTTTTATTGTCAGACGTAGCGCTTTGCAAGAAGTAGGAGGTTTTGTCACTGATTCTCTTTGCGAAGACTATTTTACAGGAATTCGCTTATCTGCAAAAGGATATGAATTAGTTTATCTAAACGAAAAATTAAGTGCGGGTTTAGCTGCGGAAAATATCGCAGATCATATTAACCAAAGATTGCGGTGGGTTCGCGGTACTTTGCAAGCATTTTTCATCGACTCCAACCCTCTGACAATACCGGGATTAAAATTGCGACAAAGATTGGCACATTTAGAAGGGTTATTGCATTGGTTTAATAGCATTCCTCGATTGTTATTGCTGTTGATGCCCTTGGCTTATTCCTGGTTGGGAATAGAATTTATCGAGGTAACTTTTCCAGAGTTAATTTATTTCTTTTTGCCTTACTATCTCTTAAATTTAACTGTTTTTTCTTGGTTAAATTATCGCTCGCGTTCTGCATTTCTCTCGGATATTTATTCCTTAGTAAGCTGCGTTCCTTTGGCATTTACGGCAAGCAAATTTATGTTAAATCCATCTTATAGTGGATTTAAGGTGACTCCAAAAGGATTATCGAGAGATAAATTTGACTTTAACTGGAATTTAGCATGGCCTTTAATTATGTTGTTAATTGCTAATGCTGCCAGTTTTGGAAAAAGTTTAGAGATAACTTATTCATTACAAACCAGCAATCTCAATCTGGTTTTGATGTGGAGTGCTTACAATATCTTCACAATTTCCATTGCCATATTAACGTTAATGGACGTGCCAAAACCGGATATTTACGAATGGTTTAGCTTGCAGCGCGAGGTAAAGCTTATTTGTGGAAGTGATAATTACTGCCAGGCGATCGCTACCAAAATTTCCGAGGTTGGCGCGGAAATAAAAGTAAAAGACTGGAACAATTTATCAGATAAAATCTTTCTCTATTTTTGGGAAGACGATCTACAAATTACAGGTAAGATAGTTAAAACAACAAATAACGGAGATTTTTGCAATCTTCTAGTAAGGTTTGAAGATGTAACTTTAGAACTGCAGAGAAAATTAGTCAAAATGTTGTTTTGCAGTCCGGGTAGATGGGAAAGTAAAAACTCTCCTGGAGAGTGGGAATCTATCTGGCTTTTACTAAAGGTTTTGCTGCTGAAGCCGAGAGCTTTATTAAAAAATGCGCGAGGATAATTGCTGTTTATGGGATTTTAGCCAGTTA
Organism: uncultured bacterium; assembly: GCA_964609515.1. GTDB lineage: Bacteria > Cyanobacteriota > Cyanobacteriia > Cyanobacteriales > Microcoleaceae > CALKCV01. Next base: position 4,637 of record CAZSTZ010000186.1, read on the forward strand.
ATTTTTCGTCAGTTTCCAAAAGGGATAATCGGTTTTTATGGGAACTGTTTCTAGACGATAATCCCGATCGCTTTCTAATTCCAAGCGCAACTGTGGGGAGGGATTAAATAAAAATACTTCTTGAAATTCTGGGGGAATTGTGGGTGAATTTTCCTGGGGGAGTAAAAGCAGCCGAACTTTAGGTTCTAACAAATAGCTAAGAGAGATAAGATTGCCGAAATTAATATCGTAGCGATCGCTAATTAAAAGAGGTCGATCTGCTCGATTGACGATGGCAGCTAGTTGAGGATGATAATAGTTTGGAACTTTATTCCACCAACTATGAGCTTGGGAACTAATGCTGCAAGATATGATGCCGCTAATAATTAAAATAGCGATTATTGTCGTTCTAATTTTAGCGTTGAAGAATTTAACTTGAGATAGGGAGTAAGCTACTGCTAATTGGATGCCTAAATAAGAAGGAATAAAATAGCGACCGGCAGTGGCTCTTCTTCCGCCAAAAATTAGATCCGGCAAAATAATTGCTAGGGCTGTGACTCCTATGATGCTGAGGATAAATAACCAGACTCGTTTGGGAGTTGTCTGGAAGACAAAATAAATTGAATAGCCGATAAAAGCAAATAATAATAGAGAAAATCTTGGGATTAAAAGATGATTTATTTCTGGATGAATGTCGATAAAGATGGAGCTAAAATTTAATTCCAAAGATGTTAATAATGTCAGGAGAGATGTTTGAGCGGTTAACCATTCAGTTTGAGTTTGCATTTGGGAAAAGTTGTTAGCGATCGCGCTCATCCAAGGGGAAAATATTAAGACGGCGATGGTCGAAGCTAGAAGAAAATTGATAACTGTTTTAGTGGGGCGAAAATTGTGAAGTAAAAGCACATAAATAAGATGGGCTAGAGCAACTAAAACCGAGAAAAGGGAAGCATAGAAACTGAGGGTTAAAGTTATTGCATAAAGCGCCCAATTCAGAATAATAATTCTTGAGTTTGTTGGTTGCTTTTGGAATCTAATTGCTCTTAAAAGAGAGGCGCTGGATAGGAGTATTGTGGCGGTCCACAAACTGTATTGTCTGGCTTCTTGTGCGTAAAGAACGTGAAAGGGAGAGATAGCTAGAAGAGCGATGGCTAACCGGGCAACTTTGGTGGATTGAAATAACTCTTTGCAGAGCCAATAAAGAGAAGGAAAAACCAGCAAACTAATGAAGGCAGATAAACTTCTGATAACAGCTACCGAACTGCCAAATAATAAGAGCCAAAATCGCGCCATGAGATAATAAAGCGGCGGATGTTCTGGATGTTTTTTCAAAATTTCAATGGTTTCTTGCAAGCTAGTATTAAAACGGGGAGTTTGAAATTTTAAAACATCTTCAGGGGTAATTATTTTTCCTGCGAAAAGTTCTGCCATTGCTTCTTGACTGTCGTAGCCAGAAATTCTCAATGAGGTATGAACTTCATCGTGGGAGTAAACTTTTCCTTCCAGATTGATAAATCGAAACAAGATACCTAGAATTAACAAAAATACCAAGAAAAAACGAAAAAACTTTGAAATTAGTTTGACACTCATTTTGGGAATGGGGAATGAGGAATGGGGAGTTGCCTTAGAGCTTTTTTAGTCGATTTAAAAAACTAGCTTTTTCCCTAATTTTACTTATTAAAAAAGCGAGAGGAAATACAGGCTGGAATCAGATTATAGACAAGGGATGGCGATGGGTACTTGACAAAAAATAAAAGATATGTTATGAAAAAATGCCTGGTGAAAGATCGAGCAATGGTAGGATCGAGCCTTTGTTAATTTATTAACAAAATAGGATAAAAATTAAGGGATAGTGCGAAAACGCTCCACAGCAGCAAAATTTCGTAAAAATGGACATTTTTTCTTCTGGCCCATACTCGCGGGTTAAAATCTAAGTAAAATAAACAATAACGGCCAAAAACTAAACCCCCTTTTGAGAAGATCGGGATCCTGCTTGCTATGACCCCAGAGCTACTGCTTCAATCCCAAAAATTTTACAAGGCCTTGGCAAAGGTTTTAGAAAAAAGCTGTCTTAGCATCGGGTGGGATTACGCCGAGGCTTATGTCCTTAATGGCGATGGGACGAAAATGGTATGCTGTCCGGTATGGTACGGACGGCCAGAAATTCAAGACAAATTAGCTAAATTCCATAGATTAAGTCAGACAGCAACATTTCCACCGGGTTTATGCCTGCAAGGTTGGGTTTGGATTAGCAAACAGCCCCTGTGGGAAGAAGATGTTGGGGCCTTGCCGCAAACCGTTTATCCTCTTGCCAGACAAGCGGAGGTAATTGGTCTTAAAAGTGCTTTGGGAGTACCTATTTTAGCTAACAATACTGTTATTGCCGTTCTGCTATTTTACAGCCAAAATTTTCGTAAAGAAGAACGAGAATTAATAGAGTTAATTTCTGCTTTTAGCGACCTGAGTTCTATGGTTTCTACTTTTTCGGTTTTAAAAGAATGTGGCTTCGAGGATAAAGAATATTTTAAACAGCTATTAGAAAATGTTTCAGATGCGATAACGATTTTAGATGTTAAGGGAAATATTCTCTACAATAGCCCTTCTTTTGAAACCGTATTTGGCGATCGCCCCGAAGCATTGCTAGGAAAAAATGCGCTGGATTTTATTCATCCCCGGGATTTATCTGATGTTAAAAATGGCTTGAGGGCAATCGCGCAACGCCCAGAAATAAGTAAAACTATAGTAGCAAAAATTCGTCACAAAAAAGGTGGATGGCGTACCTATCAAATTAAAGGAAAAGGAGCGAAAAAAAGTTCGGGAGAACAGCAAATAATCGTACACAGTCGGGAAATATCCGAGAGTAAAAAAGCAGAAGGGACACTCGCAGAAGAAAAGCGAGTTTCAGAAATGTTAATCGAGAGCAGCGTTGATGGCATCGTTGCCTTCGATCGCTTCTATCGCTACACGGTCTGGAATAAAGCAATGGAAAAATTGTCGGGCATCAGTCGCAATAAAGCAATTGGCAAATCGGCTTTTGAAATCTTCCCTTTGTTACCAGAAGATAACTGGGAATGCGAGTTTTTTAATGCGGCTTTAGCAGGAGAAACAATAAAAGTCGAAGAGCAAACTTACATTATTCCAGCAACGGGAAAAGAGGGATTTTTTGAAGTATTTTATTCACCTTTAAAAAATGAATTGGGGAAAATCGAGGGCGGACTGATAGGGGTCCGCGATACTACAGAACGGAAAAGCTCGCAATTAGCTCTACAAAAAAGCGAGGAACTGGTGCGTTTGTTTGTGGAATATACGCCCCATCCGGTGGCGATGTTCGATCGCCAAATGCGCTATTTAGTTGCTTCTCGTCGTTGGTTGACGGAAAGGAGTTATAACTTAAAAGAAGAAGAGATTATAGGTCGCCCTCACTACGAAGTATTTCCCGAAGAAGGCGATCGCTGGAAACAAATTCACGAAGCTTGCCTCGCGGGAGTGGGGCAAAAATGCGAGGAAGAATTGATAGCGAAGGCAGACGGTTCCCAAAAGTGGGCGAGATGGGAAATTAATCCGTGGCGGAAAAGCGATGGGGAAATAGGGGGCAGCATTCTGGCGATCGAAGAAATTAGCGAACGCAAAGAGACTCAAAAACAACTCGCCGAAGTCAATACTAAATTACAACAAGTTCTGGATGCTGCTACAGAAGTGGCTATTATCGCTACCGATGCGGGGGGAATGGTAACGGTATTCAACTCGGGAGCGGAAAAAATGCTCGGTTATCAGGCATCGAAGATAATAGGCAAAGAAAATATGACTTTATTTCACTTGCCCTCGGAATTGACAGAAAAGGGGAAGGAAACGACCGTCCAGGTGGGGAGAACGATGGATGGATTTGATGTTGTCGTAGAGGAAGCGCGTCAAGGAATTTTTGCCCCGAGAGAATGGACGTATTTGAGAAAAGACGGAACTCACTTGTTAGCGAGTGTAGTGGTGACGACGAAGCGAGACGGGGAAGGCAAAATCGCCGGTTTTCTGGGCATCGCTACGGATATTACGGAGCAGAAACAGAGCCAGAGAGAACTAAAAGAAGCGGAAGCGGCAATTAGATCTCTTTATCAAGTAGCTTCAGATCCGAAACTAAACTTCGACGAACGGTTGCAAAGACTGTTGGCAATGGGGAGAATGCGGTTTAAAACGGAAATAGGAATGCTTTCTCGTATAGAAGGCGATCGCTACGAGATAATCGCAGCGCAAGTGCCGCCGGGGTTTCCTTTTTCTCTGAATGCGGGAGATGGGATGGAACTCAGACAGACTTTTTGTAGCGAGACGATAACAAGGGATGAACCAATTAGCTTCGAGGCGGCGGGTAATTCGGAGTGGAGGTCTCATGCTGCTTATTCGACCTTTTTTAAGTTAGAAGCTTATATCGGCGTGCGGGTTGTGGCAGAAGGAAAGGTGCATGGAAGTTTGTGCTTTTCGAGTCCCCGTCGGCGGGAGCAGAAATTTAAGGCAAGCGATCGCCAGTTTTTAGAGCTGATGGCTCAATGGGTGGGGAACGAAATCGAACGGAACAATTCAAAAGCAACTTTAGAGCGGCAAATTCAACAGGCGATGTTGCAAAAGCAACTGACAGAGGAAATTCGTTCGACTCTCGACAGTCAAGAAATATTCCAGACAGCAGTTAAGCCGATCGGAGAAACTTTTGGAGTCAATCGCTGTCTGATTTATAATTACGTTATGGAGCCGAGTCGGCATCTGCAATTGGTAGCCCAATATTTAGAAGCGGGTTATCAATCTGTGGAGGGGATGTCTGTGCTAGTGGATCGGAACTCGCAAGTGGAGGAATTGTTGGCAGAAGATGCGGCGATCGCCAGCGAGGATGCTCGCTCTCATCCGACGCTCGCGATGGCAGAAACGGATATGTGTTGTCTGCTAGATGTGAAATCGGTATTGGCAGCGCGAACTTCCTACCGAGGAAAAGCGAATGGGGTTATCGCGTTGCATCAGTGCGATCGCCAGCGTCATTGGAGTACCGAAGAAATAGAGTTGCTGGAATCGGTGGCGGCGCAGGTGGGAATTGCTCTGGCTCAAGCTTCTTATTTAGAACGGGAGAAGCAACAAAGCGTGGAGCTTAAAAGCGAGAACCAAGAATTAGAAAAAGCCAAACAAGAGGCAGAAATGGCTAATCGAGCTAAAAGCGAGTTTTTAGCGATGATGAGTCACGAGATTAGAACTCCGATGAACGCGATCGTGGGAATGACGGGACTGTTGCTGGATACAACATTGGAGTCTAACCAACGAGATTTTGTGGAAACTATCCGCAACAGCAGCGATAGTTTGCTGACGATTATTAACGATATTCTCGACTTTGCTAAAATTGAGTCGGGCAAACTAGAGTTAGAAGAGCAACCTTTTAATCTGCGAAGGTGTATAGAGTCGGCTTTGGATTTGGTGGCTTCTATTGCCAGTGCCAAGGGTTTAGAATTAGCTTATCTGATTCCTCCTCAAACTACAGAAGCCCTTGTGGGAGATGTGACCCGACTGCGGCAAATTTTAGCAAATTTACTCTCTAATGCTGTAAAGTTTACCGAACAAGGGGAGGTTATTGTTTCGGTAAATATGGGAGGATCCCCCCCAGCCCCCCTTGGTAAGGGGGGAGAAGAGAGGGAAGAGGGTTTATCGCCCCTTGGTAAGGGGGGAGAAGAGAGGCCGGCACTCCTTGGTAAGGGGGGAGAAGAGAGGCCGGCACCCCCAGCCCCCCTTGGTAAGGGGGGAGAAGAGAGGCCGGCATCCCTTGGTAAGGGGGGAGAAGAGAGGCCGGCATCCCTTGGTAAGGGGGGAGAAGAGAGGCCGGCACCCCTTGGTAAGGGGGGAGGGGATGTAATGGAGAAAATCGAATTTTCCGTGAGGGATACGGGAATTGGAATTCCAGAAGAGCGTTTGGGGCGACTGTTTCAACCTTTCTCTCAAGTAGATGCTTCTATGACTCGCAAGTATGGGGGCACTGGCTTGGGGCTGGCGATTAGCAAGCGTTTGTGCGAGGCGATGGGGGGTCAAATGTGGGTGGAAAGCCAGGTGGGAAAGGGAACTACTTTTTATTTTACGATTGTGGCTAGGGCTACAGAACACCAGAAAGATGTCGACCTGCAAGTGCCTCGACCGGAGTTAAGGGGAAAACGGCTGTTAGCTGTGGATGATAATGCTACTAACCGGAAAATTATTAGCTTGCAGGCTGAGTCTTGGGGCATGCTGGTAAAGGCTGTGGATTCGGGGGCGGCGGCTTTGGCTTTGCTGCGCCAAAAAAGGGATTTCGATTTGGCGATTTTGGATATGCAGATGCCAGAGATGGATGGTTTGAGTCTGGCAGTGCAAATTCAATCTATGCCGGCTTACGCAAATTTGCCTTTGGTGATGTTGAGCTCGGTAGGGAAGCTAACTTCTGAAGAGATAGGAGGTCGAGTCTCGTTTGCGGCTTTTTTGAGCAAACCAATTAAGCAATCTCAGCTTTACGAGGTTTTGGTTTCTGTTTTGGCTTCCCAACCGGTTGCCGTGAAGGTTCAAAAGAAGGAGCATCAACCTCTATTCGATCGCCACTTGGGTTCGGAGTTGCCTTTACGCATTCTGGTGGTGGAGGATGTGGCGGTTAATCAGAAGGTGGCGGTGCTTTCTCTGGAGAGGTTGGGGTATAGGGCGGATGTGGCTAATAATGGGATAGAGGCGTTGGAAGGGGTGCGCCGCCAGCATTACGATTTGATTTTTATGGACGTGCAAATGCCGGAAATGGACGGTTTGGAGGCAACTCGCCGTATTTGTAAGATGTTCGATCGCTCCCGACGTCCTTGGATTATTGCGATGACGGCTCATGCTATGGAGGGCGATCGGGAGGAGTGTTTGGAGGCGGGGATGAACGATTATATTAGTAAGCCGGTGCGCGCTGAGGCTCTGACGAAGGCTCTGTTTCGTTACCAGGAGCAGAAAAAGTTGGAAAAAATGTACGATATTTCTGCGAGTAGTTCCCAGGGCAGAGGAAACGGTCGAGGTTCGACTGTTGTGGATGTCAACGCGCAACAGGAAGAGGATTTGGAAGGGATGAGGGGGGAGAGTCGGAATGGAGGGACCGATGACAGGCAAGATGCCTGTCCTACGGGGGAAACATCGATTAATGGGAAGCAGGGGCGAGAAGCCCTCCGGGCCGCTTCGCGTTCCATGTCGCGTAGCGAAACGCCGAGTTCGGAACGGAAAAAGCCGTTACCGCTATCGATGCCGGCGATCGACGAGCAGGTTTTTGAGAGTCTGAGGGAGGAAGTTGGTGGGGGAGATGGGGAGTTTGTGGCGGAGGCGATCGAGAGTTATTTGGAGGAAGCTCCTCCCAGGATAGAGGCGATCGCTTCATCAGTAGCCGCCCAAGATGCCGTGGCATTGCGCAATTCGGCTCACGCTCTCAAATCCCTCAGTCTGACTATGGGGGCAAATGGTCTGGCGCAACTTTGTGGCGAACTGGAAGCGATGGGACGGGTGGGAACTACTGCTGGTGCCGGGGAGTTGGTAGAACAATTGGAGCCGGAGTATAACAGAGTTGTCTCTGTTTTAAAATTAAAACACCCCAGGTGGCAAAATGATGAATGCTGATTTCTGGAGCAAGCCTCCTCTGATTTTGGTCGTGGATGATGAAAAAACTTTGCGGTTGGTACTGCGTCGCGTGATGCAGCAGGAGGGTTATGAGGTTGTGGAAGCTGTGGATGGAGAAGAGGCTTTACGGGTTTGCCAGCAGAAGGAGCCGGATATGATTTTGTTGGATGCGATGATGCCGGGCATGGATGGGTTTACTTGCTGCGCGGAGTTGCAACGGCGACTGGAAGAGGATTGTCCCCCGGTGTTGATGATTACGGCCCTTGACGACGGGCCATCTGTGGATTTGGCCTTTAAGGTTGGGGCCACTGATTACGTTACTAAGCCCATTCATTGGGCTGTTTTGCGCCAGCGGGTGCGTCGCTTGTTACAAACTCAGTGGGCCATGAGCGAGCTGCGGCTGCAAGTGGAACGAGAACGAATGTTAACGGAAAGGCAGCGCAAGTTAACTGAGGATTTAGAGAAGGCCAATGAGGAGTTGCAGCGTTTGGCCTCGGTGGATGGTTTGACGGGGATTGCCAATCGTCGATATTTCGATCTTTATTTGGAGCGGGAGTGGAAACGGGGGGCCCGCTGTAATTTGTCTTTGTCTATTATTATGTGCGATGTGGATTTTTTTAAGCCTTATAACGATACTTACGGACATCAGGCCGGGGATGATTGTCTGAAGTTGGTTGGGGAGATTATTCGGGACAATCTCAGAAGGCCAATGGATTTGGTGGCCCGTTATGGGGGGGAAGAGTTTGCGATTGTGTTACCGGAGACGGTGGCCGAGGGGGCAGTTTATGTGGCCGAAAATATTTGTCAGGGGTTACGGGAAAGGGGCATTCCCCATCAGGGTTCTCGGGCGAGCGATCGCTTGACTCTGAGTTGTGGGGTGGCGACGATGATTCCTGGCCATACTTCTAGTCCCAGGGAGTTGATTAGAACGGCAGATTTGGCCCTTTATCAGGCTAAGAAACAAGGTCGCGATCGGGTTGTTTTTAAGTCTTGTTCTTAGTTTTATAGTATTCCGTTTCTGTCATTGCGAGGGACAGCGAAGCAATCTCAAGCGTCCAAATTTTATCCCTCGTGCGTAAGTCCTGATTATTGATGAATTGAAAGGGTTATTCAAATAATAGATTATATTGGGAACTAAGGAAGGAGGAATAGGAACGATGACATTAAAAACCATTATTAAAATAACGGCAGATGGAAAGTTAGAGTTGCCGCCAGAAATGCGTTCTCGGTTTCAGTCGGGGGATGAGTTTTTGTTGGTGGAAGAAAAGGATAGTTTTATCTTAAAAAGAGTTAAAACTTCTGGCGTGGATGCTCTTAAAAAACAGGAAAAAATGGCTGGAGATAATCGCTTTTTTGAAATAGCCGATCGCTTGGCAGAATTGAACGAAGTTGAGCCAATTACTGAGGAGGAAATTTCAGAAGAGATTCGAGCTTACAGACGGGAAAAACGAGGGCTAATTTAATGCGGGTTGTTTTAGATACAAATACGGTAATTTCTGGATTATTTTGGCGAGGCAGACCTTTTGAGGTTTTGGAATTAATGCGATCGGGACAAATAGAAGTTTATACTTCCGAAGCAATACTAGAAGAGTTATTAGATGTTTTACAGCGTTCTAAGTTTTCCCAAAAATTAGCTTTATTAAACTCCAATGCCCAAGAAGTGGTTAATAGCTTTATTTCCTGGGTGGAAGTCATAGAGGTTGGGGAAGTTGAAAAAGTTGTCATTTCCGACCCAGACGACGACCAAATTATTGCCTGTGCTAAATTAGCCAACGCTGATTTTATTATTTCAGGAGATGCGGATATTCTGAACGTTAAAGATGACATTTCTATCCCGGTTGTGAATGCTGGTGAATTTCTGGAAATTTTAGCTAATTACAATCGGGATTTATGAAACAGGTTAACTAATAGTTTGGGATTGAAAAACGTCTCCTGTCAAGAAACCCGGTTTTTTTAACAATACCCTCGTCATTTTCTTGTAGGTTGGGTGGAGTGCAACGGAACCCAACGCAAATGTTGGGTTCCACTCCGTTCCACCCAACCTACTTTTAAGGCTAGAAACCAGGTTTTTTCAAAAAACCTGGTTTCTGTTTTTTCCCTGGTTTCTGAGACACCTTAGTTGTTAATTCCCTATTCCCTATTCCCCATTACCCAAATTATGAATTATTTAGCTCATTTATTTTTAGCAGAAAGTTCTCCAGAATCTCGCATTGGCAATCTTTTGGGTGATTTTTTAAAGGGCAATCTAGAAGGATACGAATCGGTTTACAGTCGGGAGATTCTTGAGGGGGTGAAAACTCATAGATTGGTGGATAGTTTTAGCGATCGCCAC
>CAZSTZ010000187.1:0-14396 GCA_964609515.1 uncultured bacterium
AGCTTCTGGGTTAGTTTCTGATTTTCTCGTTCCGTTTCTGCCTTGAGACTTTGAGCGAAACTCTCCTGTTGGGAAAGTACCTCCGTCAGTTTTTGTACTTCGCGATCGCTTTTTTGCTCGAAGCTTTGAGCGTCTGCTTTTACTCGAACCAGCTTTTCCGTCAGTTCCTCCATATGGCTTTGAGTTCGTTCTTTCAAACTTTGGACCAGAGTTTCCGCTCCCATGAGACGCTGACTGAGAGCATCTACCCTCCCCAGAACCGGCATTAAAGCTTGCAAGTCGCAGGTCAGGGGAGCGATCGCCGCTTCTAGTTTCTGAGTTTGTTCCTCGTTTTGGGCGGCGAGTTTGTCTTCCACCAATCCCAATTGCTTCATTATCGGCTCTGGGAGAGCTTCGACTGCTTGATACAGTTGGGCGATCGCCTCTTGACGTTCTTGTTGTTGTAGCCTTTGCACCCGAGTTCTGTTTGCCGCTTCCAGAAATATAGTTGCCGTCAGCGGTGGCGCTACATAGATAGCTGTTTCCAAGATAAAACTCGCTACCGTCCCAGCTACCGAACCTGCCATACAGACATATTCTGTTATCTCAAGCCAGTGGAACTTGTTATTAGTATTAGTTGGTTTTTGTCTTTCCATTTTTACCTTCTGTTTTCGGTAAATTTATATAAAAAGTGAGGTAATAAAGTTAACTCGCTCTCCGCTAGTCTTCCCATCTTACCCCAACCCTATTTTCATTATTTAACATAGATACTTGCAAAATACAAGTTTTTTTTCTGGGGAATGGGGAATGGCGAACGATCCCTCCCCAGACGCATTCCCCACCCGAACCTACTCTGCCTTTTTCAGTCAGCCCTAGATAAACCCAGTTGCCAAATTGAGACCCCATCCTCCTTGCTACAAGTCACTAAAGTTTGACCGTCGTTGCTAAAAGTTAGGGGAGAGCCACCGGTAAATTCGCGCAAAAATTCCCCCTTCGGCAGATGCCAGAGTTTAACGCTATTGTTAGCAGTAGCGCTAGCTAAGAGGTTTTCCTTGGGGGAGATGGCAAGGGCAGAGATGGGGGCCGTGTCGGTAGCGATCGCCTTCAGGAGAGTGTGAGTCGGCCAATGCCAGAATTGAAGACAGCCGATAGTATCTCCACTAATTAATAATTTGTCGTGGGCGGTAAATACTAGAGATGTTGCCCAAGAGTCTAGTAGGAGCAAGATAGGGTATTGATAGCTGTCTAGTTTCCCAACTCTAATAGTTTTATCGGCACTACCGCTGGCAAGAGTTTTTCCATCTTTAGCCAAGGTTAAACTAAAAATAGTATCTTGATGCTCTGTCAAAGTGCGCTTGAGTCGGGCAGTTTTAAGCTCCCAGACTTTGATAGTTTTGTCAGAGCTGGCAGTTATTAGATTGACTCCATCGCAAACAATACAACTAACCAAACCTTGATGGGCGCTAAAGCTCTGCAATAAGTTTTTAGTTTTCAGCTCCCAAATAGCGATATTTCCTTTAGCATCCCCGGCAATAAGTTTAGTGCCGTCGGGAGTAATAGCTAAGGCGTCTATCCCGTGGGAACCAGCAAAAAAAGTGTAAAAATTGCGTCCGGTGTGGGGGTGGTAAAGCCGAACTTGACCGTTATTCGTGCTTTGGGCGAGGGTTTCACCGTCTGGAGAGAGGACTAAAGATGCGATCGCCTTGTTTCGAGCTGGGATAGTTTGCTTTAACTGCAATTTGACCTCAAGGGACGGTTGCTTTGTCGCTACCGGGGTTCGAGCTTGAGGCTTAGGGGACTGATGCCAATTTTGATTTTTCCCCCAGAGGAAATAACTGGAAACTTTAGGAAGCGGTTTCTTTTGTTTGTCCTTATGAGCCTTGAGCTTGGCTAGTTCTTTTTCTACTTCCAGACCGACAAACTTTTGCCCTAACTCGTACTCTGCGGTAATGTCGGCGATCGCCTGAGCGTTAGCATAAGATTTAGTAGCATTGTGACTCCTTAAAACCATTTTAGCGATGCCGTAAACACCGAGTCCGACTATTCCCCCCATGCCCGCCATCGTACTCATGCCGATATCGAAAGCAGTGCCACCAATACCGACTCCCACGCCGCCGACTGCTCCATAAGTGGCAATGCCCCCAAGAGTTCCCGCACCCAAAGCAGCGATCGCGGTGGCATCCCTGTCTTGGATGGCGGCGATGGTTCCCGATAATGCACCGCCTGCGATCGCTCCTGCGGTGACGAGGGGAGCGGCACCTATACTCATGCCGCCGAAACCGCCGACCAACCCGACGCTGCCGTAGGTGGCTGAAATACTGCCCCCCGCTACGGCACCGCTGCCCATAAATAAAACGCTAGTGTTGTTAGTATCCATATTTTCAAGTTACTGGTTCGAGTTGACGCGGGAACGGGCATCTTGCCCGTTCTACGGAAAATAAGGTTTGGGAAAACTATAGCAGATTGCCCGTCAAACTAAACCCTCGGGCTTCAGTAATTTGGACCTTGACTAATTTACCCCTCAACTCGTCGATACTGCCATTCAAGAAAGTCAGGCGGTTGCCGCGAGTCCTGCCCATGACCTGGGCGGGGTTTTTGGGGTTGAGGTCTTCTACCAATACTTCTTCGGTTCGACCCAGATAGCGTCGCGATCGCTCCCCTGCCTTAACTCCCACCAAGCGATTTAACCTTTGGAGGCGATCGGCCTTCACCTCCTCGCTCAATTGGTCGGACCAGAAAGCAGCGGGAGTTCCCGGACGCGGAGAATAGGCCGCAGTATTCAACTGGTCGAAACCGATATCTTCCACCAACTCCAAAGTTTTCTGGAACTGTTCCTCCGTTTCTCCAGGAAAACCGACGATGGCATCGGCGCTAATAGAAGCATCGGGCAAGATTGCCCTAATTTTATCGATAATCCGACGATATTTTTCTGCCGTATATCCCCGAGCCATCGCCTTTAAAATATCGTTATCCCCAGATTGAAAAGGAATGTGAAAATGCTCGCATACTTTTGGTAACTCCGCGCAGGCACTAATGAGGCGATCGGTAAAATAACGGGGGTGACTCGTAGCAAAGCGAATCCGTTCGATACCCTCCACCTCGGCAACCCGATATAACAAATCTGTAAAAGTGTGCAAGTGACGGCCTTCTGGAGTAGTTCCCGGCAAATCCCGTCCGTAAGCATCGATATTTTGCCCCAGTAAAGTTACCTCTTTATAACCCTGTCGTGCCAGTTCTTCCATCTCGGCGCGGATAGCTTCTGGAGTGCGGGACTGTTCCACCCCGCGCACGTTAGGTACGACGCAATAAGTACAGCGTTCGTTACAGCCGTAGATTACGTTTACCCAAGCAGTCACTTTACTATCCCGACGGGGTTTAGCGATATCTTCGGGAATATATGTTTCTTCGGTGGCGACAACTTGAGAACCGTTGAAGACTTGTTCGAGCAAATGTGGGAGGCGGTTAGCGTGTTGCGGGCCCATAACTAAATCTAGTTCTGGCACTCTTCGCAATAAAGCTTCTCCTTCCTGTTGCGCCACGCAGCCGGCTACGATGAGGGTTAAATCTGGTTGTTCGTGTTTGCGTTTTGCTTGTCTGCCGAGATAGGAATAAACTTTTTGTTCGGCATTATCGCGGATGCTGCAAGTGTTATAGAGGATGAGGTTGGCATCGTCGGGCTCTTCGGTGAAGACAAAGCCCATGTCGTCTAGGATGCCTGCCATTCTTTCCGAGTCCGCTTTGTTCATCTGACAGCCGAAAGTGGTAACGTGATAGCGACGGGGTGTTGCAGTCATGGTCGGTCTAAAAGGGGATAAAAATGAGCGTTTTCTAAGAATTTATCATTATATCATATTTTTTCCTCCCCCTTTTTTTCATACTCATACTCATACTTTTAAGTTAATTGTCAATTGTCAGTTGTTAATTGTCAACTAGAGAGCCGGTCAAGTATTCTCAGAAACGTATCTCAGAAACCCGGTTTTGCCGAAATTACCGGGTTTCACAGGCCGGCAGATGGCGCAGTTTTTTTATTGCATCTCGGAAAGCAACAGCGATATCCTAGTATATGGACTCTTTAGGATCGCCCACCTTTAAATCCTACGAAAAACTAACTAGACGACTAGGAATTTCTGATTAACAGCCAAGAATAAAGAATGGAATTAAGAAACCCAGTTTTTGGCAAAAACCGCAAAGTCATTCCCCATTCCCAATTCCTCATTCCCAATTTCAGAATAATATGAAAAGACTAACTTACATCAGTAAATTTTCTCGTCCCCTGTCTCGCGAAGAAGTGGAGAGCATCGGCGCAGTTTCCAGCCGCAACAACCAGAAAGTTAACATAACCGGCATTTTGTTATGTTCTGGCGGCATCTTTTTTCAAATCCTGGAAGGAGAGGAAGAAGTAGTGGAACCTTTATACGAAAAAATCTTAAAAGACGACAGACATAAAGATATTTTTTGTCTGAAAAACGAACCAAATATTTCAGAAAGACAGTTTCCCGACTGGTCGATGAAAACTTTTATCCTCGACGAAAATACAGATTTATTAATTCTGGCAATAAAAAGTCTCTTGCAAACCTTAAGTACCTCCCAATTAATTCTGGCAAAATATACTCAGCCAACCATTTTAGAAATTATCAAAAGCGGGATTAATCCTTTAAAAGTAGCTCCTCAATTAGTTGAAAAAATTATCATGTTTTGCGATATTTGCTCTTTTTCAACTCTAAGCGAAAAACTGCCCCCAGAAGACGTGGTTTTCTTATTAAATGAATTTTTTAGCACTTGTACGGAGATAATTACTGCCAGAGGAGGAGAAGTAACAAAATTTATGGGAGATTGCGCAATGGCATATTTTGATGGCGATCGCGCCGACGATGCCATCCAAGCAAGTCTGGATATTTTAACAGAAATGGAAAACTTAAGAAAATCTGCCCCAGAAGGTAACTCCCTTCGAGTTCTCTACGCTGGCATCGGTTTGGCAAAGGGAAAAGTAATTGAAGGCAACATCGGTTCGACCATAAAAAAGGATTACACTATTATTGGGGATGCCGTTAACGTAGCTTCTAGGTTAGAAGCTTTAACCCGAAAAGTATCTCGGTCTTTGGTGTTAGAATCCGACGTAAAAAACAGCGCCAAAGTAGATTGGAATTTTGTCTCTTTGGGGGAGTTTAATCTCAAAGGAAAAGAAAAATCGACGGTAGTTTATTCTTTAGACAATGCCCTAACTACTTTAAGAATTGACGAACTCAAACTCGCCATTTCTCTGAGTAATTATTTGATAAATTTATCGGCAGCAGATCGGTTTTGTCAAAAAAATCGACTAGAGAAGGTCTAAGGTAATTCCCCATTCCCAATGGGAATCGAAATCTTAAATTTAGTCCCCGCACCGCTATGGGAAATACATTCGAGCTTGCCCTTGTGTTTTTCTACTACTATATGGTAAGCAATTGACAGCCCCAAACCAGTACCCTTGCCCACCGGTTTTGTGGTAAAGAAGGGGTCGAATAACCTTTGTTGGACCGACTCCGGTATGCCTGGCCCGTTGTCGGCAATTTCAACAACGGCTTGGCCATTGTTGCTGATTCGAGTTTTAATCCAAATTGTAGGACCGCCATTATCGGGGCTTGCAATGGCGGGCTCCATCGCCCACCATTCTTCTAAAGCATCGATCGCGTTAGCTATCAGATTCATAAACACTTGGTTAAGCTGACTGGCATAACACTCCAACTTGGGCAAGTTCCCGTATTCTTTGATAACCTTAATTTCGGGATTGTTACCGTTTGCTTTTAGTCGGCTTTGCAGAATTACTAAAGTACTTTCGATGCCGGAGTGGATATCTACTTCTTTTGCCTCTGCCTCGTCCAAACGAGAAAAGTTGCGCAAAGAAAGAACGATCTCCCGGAGCCGGTTCGCCCCTAACTTCATCGAACCGACCATTTGCGGCAAATCTTCGATGAGGAAATCTAAATCTAACTCTTCTGCTGTAGTTTCGATCTCTGGCAGGGGGGGATCGTAGTGCAACATATACAGTTGGAGAACGTGGAGCAGATTTTGAATGTATTCGCTGGCGTGGATGAGATTGCCGTAGATGAAGTTGACGGGATTGTTGATTTCGCGAGCACGCCCCCGCTACTAACTGTCCCAAACTCGACATTTTCTCCCCTTGAATTAGCTGGGATTGGGTTCTTTTCAGGTTTTGCAAGGTCATTTCTATTTCTAAGGCTTTTTCTCTTTGTTCTCGTTCCGATTTCCGCAGGGCTTCTTCCATGCTTCGGCGTTCCGTATCGTCGCGGACGATCGCTAATACTTCATTTTCGCCGCAAGGCACATAGCGCGCTTCGAGCCGGATGCCACTCGCGACCGCGCTCGAGCATATATTCGTGGAGTTGAGGTACTTTCATTTTCAAAGCTTCCCCCAGATAGTACATGGTACGTTCGGCTAAGTGTTGTGAGAATACCTCAAAGATGTTTTTGCCGATAAATTCTTGGGGCGATCGCGCGTTTTTCCGCTCTTTTGCCGGGAAGTAGTCGAGAAAAATTCCCTCGCTGTTGAGGCGAAACATGACATCGGGTATGGCATCGATTAAACCCCGATTTTTCGTTTCGCTTTCTCGCTGCGCTTCTTCTGCCCGCTTGCGATCGCCGATCTCGAATCTAATGGCTAAGTAGCGATCGGGAATGCCGCGATCGTTCAAAAACGGTACTATGGTCGTATCCACCCAGTAATGGCTTCCATCTTTGGCTTTGTTCTTAACTTCCCCTTTCCAAACTTTCCCCGTTCCGATGGTCCGCCATAATTCTTGAAAAAATTCTCGGGAATGATAGTCAGACTTAATGACTCTGTGAGTTTTGCCGATTAGTTCTTCCTCACTATATTGGGATATCTCGCAAAATGTCTTGTTGACATAAGTGATGATGCCGTGGCGATCGGTTATGGCTACGATCGCCGCTTTATCTAGGGCAAATTTTAGGTCTGATAGTTCTTTGAGAGTTTCTTTGAGCTTGGTACTGATATAATTTTTTTCCGCGATCGCCTGTCCGTAAGCAGATTGTTGTTTGCGCTCCAAAACCTCCTCGCTCAACCGCTCCACTAAAGAACGAAGTTCGCGTTCTATATTATTATTGTAGTTGTCGAAATCACTGTTATTCATCTTCTCGATTTACCTCCACAAAAGTTGACCGTCGTTTCCTACCCTGACATTCTTTAATTCGACTGAAATAACTGCTTCCTCTTAACTAGAATAGCTTTAAACTACCCTTTACTGCCAAAATTTAACATTTAATTAATTTTTACCTGAGAAAGGTAATTTATACCTAATCGTAATTTTTGGTTTTTTTTCCTTTGGCTCTATTAAGTTATAATGTTAAAAATCCCTGACATAAATAGAAGAAAAAAAAGTAGCTCGGGTATTATAAGCTACTGAAATCTGGAGAATTTTTAGCTATTAACTGTTCGCCTCTTCCTTTTCTGCCCAAAGTCAAGATTAACCTTGGTCTCGGAGACCGTTTAATTTTAGATTAACTGAAAATTACACCTTCCCTCGCAAAAGGATTAATTCTTCCCGCAGAGACAAAGGTTGATATCCTAAATTGAAAGCTTTAGAACTATCTAAATAAAGGTCTTTCGGTCTGGGGGCTGCCATTTTTACATCTTTTTGCCAGCAAGGTTTAAGTAAGTCTTTGGGCAGTTCCAATACCTCAGCCATCAAACAACCAAAATCGTAACGAGAAATCCGTTCTTTTCCTCCTAAATTAAGGTATCCGTTAACTTTTTCCCAAGCTAATAAAAGACCTTTGGCAGCAGTAGTAGCCCTCGCAGGAGTTCTAAATTCATCTACGAATAAATTTAACTCTTTTCCCTCTCTCAAACTTTTGATAAAAGGCTGAATAAAACTATGAGAAGTCGGCGAAGCAATACCAAACATTAAAGGCATCCGACAAACAGCAGTTTTCGGATATTTTTCTAACATTCCTACTTCTGCTAAGACCTTTTGTTCCCCGTAATAACTGACGGGAGATACGGGATCGGTTTCTTTATAAGGAGGGTTTAAACCGTTAAAAACTAGGTCTGTGGAAGTGAAAACGCAACTCGTATTATAATCGGCACAAAGGCCGGCAAGATTCAGAGATGCCGCTACATTAATTTGGTAAGATTCTTCTGGATGAGTTTGGCAAAAATTCGGGTTAGAGTTAGCGGCGGTATGTATTACTGCATCGGGACGAATGTCTTGAAATAACTGTTTGGTTTCGCCGAAATTTCTTAAATCTATTTTGAAAACTTTAACCCCAGGAATCTCTACTACATTAGAATAATAAGTGCCATAAACTTGCCATTGTTCTCTGGCAATTTGGCAAAGATTCCAGGCTAAAAAACCGCTACATCCTGTAATTAAAAGTTTGTTTTTCATTGTTAATGGAGAATTGGGAACGATCGGGATTGGCCATAGTTGGCGTTTCCCTAGTAGATATCATAACCCCTGCCGTCTAATACGCGATCGCGACAGGCTTCCGTGGCACTGCACCCAATAAGTCTCTGGTTCTACTCAGATGCTCCCCTCAAAGGTGACGTGCATTCACAATATGGGGTTAGGCAGTTGCCGTTACGCCACCATTTTTTTACTCAATAATGTTGCTTGCTGAATCACCGTTACCGTCGCTTTTTCCTCGTTAACTTTCGGATAGCCGTGTTTTCTCAACAACCGCTTAACCATGACTGTCATCTCTGCTTTAAGAGACTCTCTTAAGTGCCAGTCAACTTTAATCTTGTTTTTAATCGCTTTAACTAATTCTTTAGCTATCTCTTTAAGCTCGTCATCTCCTAATACTTGAACTGCATTATCTTTAACTTCCAAGGCATCGTAAAAAGCGACTTCTTCTTCTGTTAAACCTAAATTTTCTCCTCGCTTTCTAGCATCTCTAATTTCTCGGGCTAATTCGATGAGTTCGTCGATTAATTTGGCGGTTTCTAAAAAGCGGTTTTCGTAACGTTTTAAAGTTGCTTCTAACATTTCCTGGAAGCTGCGAGCTTCGACTAGGTTTTGACTGCTTCTGGTTTTTATCTGGTCTTTGATTAATCTGAGGAGGATTTCTCGGGCGAGGTTTTTTTGGGGCATTTGGCGGACTTCTGCCAGAAAGTCTTCGGAGAAAATTGAGAGGTTGGGAGTAGTTAAACCGGCGATTTTTAACAAGTCTGTTGCTTCTTGGGAGACGATCGCCCCAGAGATTATCTCCCTCACGGCTAAATCTAATTCTGCTTGACTTTTGCTGCCGTCGCCGGCGGTTGGTTTTTTGAGGGCGGCGGCGATCGCTTGGAAAAAAGCAATTTCATCTCGCAAGTCGATGCCGGCGTCGGTGGCACAGACGAGGGCATAAACTCGCGATAGTTCTTTAACTGCTTTGGTATAGTTATCCAAACCGTCCTCCAGAGATAAAATTAAATCCATCGCCCCCGCCATTACCGATAAGCGTTCCCCACTGCCACCGGTGAAAAAGTTACTATAGTTAAAATCGCCGAACATCCCCCGAACTTCTCGATATTTGCGACGCAAGAGAGCGATCGCTGCTTCCGTCTGGATGCCGGTTTGTTGGCGATCGCCATCGCTGTAGTGACTGAGGGCGGCCTTGAGGTTGTCGGCGATGCCGATGTAATCTACCACTAACCCGCCCGGTTTGTCCCGGAAAACTCGGTTGACTCGGGCGATCGCTTGCATCAAACCGTGACCTTGCATGGGTTTGTCTATATAAATAGTATGCTGGCAGGGGGCGTCGAAACCGGTCAGCCACATATCGCGGACGATCGCCAGTTTGAACTCGTCTTGGGGGTTTCTAAACCGCTTGCCCAAATCTTGGCGGCGTTTTTTGCTGCGGATGTGGGGTTGGAAAGTTTCCGGGTCCGACGCCGAACCGGTCATCACTACTTTTATCGCGCCCTTGTCGTCGTCGTCGTCATGCCACTGGGGGCGGAGTTTGACGATGGCATTGTAGAGTTCGACGCAAATTCTGCGACTCATGCAAACGATGGTTGCTTTGCCTTCGAGGGTTTTTTGGCGGTTTTCAAAATGGTTGACGATATCGGCGGCGACGACTTCGAGGCGTTTGGGTGCCCCTACTACTGCTTGGAGTTGGGACCATTTGCGTTTGAGTTTTTCTTTGGTGGTGGTTTCTTCCGCTTCGGTGACTTCCTCGAATTTGGCGTCGATGCGGGGTTGTTCCTCCGCTGCCAGTTGCAACTTGACGATGCGGCTTTCATAATATATAGGAACCGTGGCGCGGTCTTCCACTGCCCGCTGGATGTCGTAGATGTCGAGGTAGTCGCCGAAAATTTGGCGGGTGTCTCTGTCGTCGGTTTCGATGGGGGTGCCGGTGAAGCCGATAAAGAGGGCGTTGGGGAGGGCGTCGCGGAGGTATTTGGCGAAACCGTAGGAGATTTTGGGGCCGTCTGAGGTTTTGGTGATTTTGGCTTCGAGGCCGTATTGGCTGCGGTGGGCTTCGTCTGCTATAAAGATAATGTTGCGGCGATCGCTCAATTGTTCGTATTCGGCGGTATCGTCGTCTGGGGCGAATTTCTGGACGGTGGTAAAGATGATGCCGCCAGAGGCAACTTTTAAGAGTTCTTTGAGGTGTTCGCGGTTTTCTGCCCGGAGGGGGGTTTGGCGGAATAGAGATTTGCTGGCGGCGAAGGTCTCGAATAGTTGACCGTCGAGGTCGTTTCTGTCGGTGAGGACGACGATGGTAGGGTTTTGGGCGGCGACGCTTTGGGCGATTTTGCCGGCGTAAAATGCCATCGTGAGACTTTTACCGCTGCCTTGGGTGTGCCAGATGACTCCGATTTTTTCTCCGGCCCCCCCCTTCTCAAGGGGGGCGAGGGGGGGATCCGAGGTTTGGAGGCGGTTGAGGGTGGAGTTGTAGGCTTTGTTGGCGGCGTGGTATTGGTGGTAGGCGGGGATTTTTTTATTGAGGTTGCTGCCGTCTGGATGGAAGGTGACGAAGTGGCGGAGGATGTCGAGGATGGTTTGTTTGGGGAAGATGCCTTTGATGGCGGTTTCGAGTTCGGGGCTGCCTTTGGGGGCGATGGTTTCTCCGTCGATGGTTCGCCAGGAGAGGAACCATTCTAAACCTGCCGTGAGGCTGCCGACTCTGGCTTGGAGGCCGTCGCTGAGGAGGATTATTTGGTTGTAGATAAAGAGGTTGGGGAGTTCGGTTTTGTAGTTTTGGATTTGTTGATGGGCGCCTTCGATGGTGGCGTTTTCGTCCGTGGGGTTTTTTAGTTCCATGACGGCGATGGGGATGCCGTTGATGAAGATGGCGACATCGAGGTCGCGTTCTTTTTTTTGGTGTTTGACTTTAAATTGGTTGACTGCCAACCAGTCGTTGTTGTCGGGGTTGTCGAAGTCGATGAGTTTGAGGTTTTTGTGTTTGGTTTGTCCGTTTTGTTGGTAAGCTGTTCGGCATTTAAAAGACTCAAAGAAAATTTATGATGAGCGGGAACTCTTAACAGGGAACTCTTAACAGGGAAGAGAGTAACTGCATTTTAAACCTGTCTGAGCTTATCTGGAGCAAAAAGGCAGTTATGAATGGATTGTGCATTTTAAATGCGTCTTAGCTTAGGAGATTTGCCGGTATTGTGTGAGGAGTTGATGGAATTGTTGGTTGTTTTGGAGGAGGTTGGGGGTTTGGGGGCGGGCGAGTTGGTGGATGGTTTTGGCGATTTCGGTTTCGGGGATTTCGGGGTTGATGGTTTCGAGGGCGGTTTGGAGGCGTGGTTTTAAGAGGATGTCTTGATAGGTTTCCCGTTCCCCACTGGGAGAGTTGGGGGAGATTTCGGCGGCGTTGAGGGTTTCGTAGTCGAGCTCGGCGAACCACTGGAGGGCTGCTTCTTCGACGGCTGATTCTGGGAGTGGGTTAGACATGGCGGTTTTTGGGTTGGTTGACTTTTTTAATATAGCACGGGTTGGGTTGGTTGTTAATTGTTAGAAGAAATCTTTGTGCTGTCCGCGGCGAGGCGGTGGAAAAACGAGTTAATCTTTTGCGACAGGAGATTTAAGAAACCGGGTTTTTCGCATATTCCCGGTTTCACGCGGGCGAGTTGGCCTTGAAAAAGTGGAGAAGGTATTGCCAGACTACTAGGAACTTAATACGAGCGATCGCGCCGTTAACTCTTGTACTGCGAGGGAACGACAGAGGGCTTCTATTTTATTATTGCCGCCGATGTCGAGCTCCAGATGCAGCCAGTCTTGGGGCGGGAGGTTGAGATTTTCGATCCACGGGGAGGGTGCCACCTCCCCCCAGCCAACTATTGTGCCCATCGTAGGGTGCTAGGAGCGCACCAGCTTTTCCGAAAATTGCACTTCGAGACGAATGCAGGAGTATAGAGCGAGTTGGAGGGGTTGGTCGGTGGCGGCGACTTCTGTTGTGGCATCGGTTGAGTTTAGTTCCCAGTAGTAGTTAAGGTGGAGGATGCAATGGTTGGGAGGCTGCCAGGTTATTGAGAGTAACTCGGCTTCGGTGAAGTCGTATTGTTGCCAGGTTTCTGCAAAGTTCATGTTTTTATTTTGTTAGCTGTCATTTTGGCGACAGGAGATTTAAGAAACCGGGTTTTTCGCATATTCCCGGTTTCACGCGGGCGAGTTAGCCTTGAAAAAGTGGCGAAGGTATTGCCAGAAGTTACTGGGTTTCTATTTCTATTTAGGGCTTGCTGAATAAAACTATAAGCAAGGTAGGATAAGCCTTATAGCCATTTTAGGACTCCAAAAAGTTAGAGTTTTTCGGTTCTTTGTCTCGAAAATCTAAGATTTTTTCCTAAAATAGAGGAAAATTTATTCACAGAAAATCTCCGAAACCGTTCCCCGTTCCCCGTTCCCCGTTCCCTGACCCTCACGAAAGACTTTTTCAGCAAGCCCTATTTAATCTCCTGAATTTGCTTTTCTGCTTCTTTAACTCGTATTTCCCCCGACATTAATTTGGGGAGGAGGGTGTCGCGGATGTTGGCGAGGGTTTGGGATTCCTGGATGTTGTGGTTTTTTTTCTCATATATTGGCCGAGCTAATTTAGAAAAAGAAACAACCACTTTTTGCGGCGGAATTAAAGTCTCCATTTGTAGTAAGGCTTGCGGTTTAACCCTTTGATGACTTCCCGAAGTGCCGGTAACTAAAGTAGCAAAAGTGTCCCGAAAGGATTGCGATGCGAAAAGGGCATAGAGATACTCACGGCTGATGTGATTTCGGGCAACGGTTACTAGAAATTCTGTAGAACACACAACCCTATTTTTGTTGTAAGGATTAAGCAACCAGACTCTAGATGTTTGAGGATTTAGCTTTGAGAGCAAAACAGAGTTTTCCACAACTGCGTACTTGTTGCTTTTAATTTCCGAGCCCTGCTCGCTCTTTGGGAGCTGACCTTCGTCAAAGGCAGGAATACTGCAATGCTCGAACAACTCGTCTGGGTACTTGTTGGGGTGTACTCCTTTTCGGATAATTTCTGCCAATTCGTCAACCTTTCCAACTCTCCACCCCTTCGGAATCTCCCCCAAAACCGACTCCTCGAACTCGTGGGGGAACAATCGAGCAGTTGCCCCATCCATGTATGCCGGTTGTCTGCCCTCCTTAAGAGCGCGAACCGGGTCAAAATCGACAAACCAGGATTTAAAGATAGCCGATGCCATAGCTTCGAGGGTTTGGTTAGTCTGGCGGTTGAGTTCGATTTTGTCGTCGAGGGTTCCCAGGATGCGAGCGATCGCCCGTTGTTCCGCGAGTGGGGGAAGGGGAACGGGAACTTCGCGCAAAGTGTTCAAATTAATTTTTTGAGTGACGCTCCCTTGCAACCTACTAAATAACCACCGCACGCATTGAGACGATCTGAGAAAGTAGCAGATGTAACGAGTGTCAAAACAATCCTTAACCGGAATTACTGCCACGTCACGAGATACGTTGCTTCCAATCAAATCATCGGGAACTATTGCAGCGTGTCCTGGCTCCGCAATCAGATTAAGTAAAATTTCTCCTCCCTTGAGAATTGTCCTTTGAAAGCGGTTGCTGACTTCTTGGGTCACTCGTTTTCGATTGTCAAAGACTATGCGACCTTCTCTTATGTCACCGCCTCTTATAACTGGTACTCCGCCTGGCACATAATCTCCAACTTTAACAATTCCATAGGTTATGCCTCGCTGCGAATCGCAAATCTTTTTTAGAGAAGTAGTTTCCCTAGTTGGATGCATACCTCAAACCTCCTCAAACAAATTCTAAACACTTCAAACAACAAAAAGAGCGCACCTCAACCGAAGTGCGAACCAACAGCAATTATAACAGTTACCCCCATCGAGAAACAAGTCCCCGCAGTCCGCAACCAGGAAAAAACCCGGTATGGAACGATTTTTGAGTGGTATGGAACGATTTTTGAGTGGTATGGAACGATTTTTGAGTGGT
>CAZSTZ010000188.1:0-14381 GCA_964609515.1 uncultured bacterium
CTTGTCCTCGCAAGTCCTCGCAAGTCTGCCCTTGTCCTCGCAAGTCTGCCCTTGTACCTCAGCGATACGGTAAATGCTATAACAATTAACAACAGACAATTAACAATTGGCGATTAACAATTCAAGCATTAACAACCGTATCGGTATCCACGCTCTCAACAATCTCCCGAATCACCCGGTCCTGTCCCAAAGGCCCCCAAGTGCAGCCCCTCTCCAAATAAACTCTAGCAGCCCGTCCCACAATATAAGTTCCATAAGCAGCAATACCAGCTTGAGTGGCAGCTACTCCAAGATAACTCGTAAAATCGAGCTTCCCCACACCCAACAACAAAAGGTGGCCCAACTCCCCCAACAAAAGCCCGCCGGCGCTCGACATAATCGCTTTCCAAAGCTTACCCGCTTCATAACCAGTCATCGGCAAATTATACAATCGAGCCAAAGACCGAATCAAAACCAAATCCACCACAGTCGCCCCCAACACGTCCAAAGCCGCAACCGGATTAAAAGCCACCGCCACAGCCTTATATACAGCGTATTGCCAGATTAAATCGTCCGACTGATTCTTGCGCAACTGAATAGTTTTATTAGCCAGAGAAATTTCCGCCTCTCTTGCTTGAACCAAAGCATTAAGAGCCAAAAGAGACGGTCCCTCCCGAACCACTATTTCCAACAGTTTATCTCTTAACTCCTCTATTTGTGGCGGTGGAGTTTCCCATTCGTGAGTCACCTTGCCATCCTCCCACTCAACCCGAACTGGCACCGGTGCGGGTTCCGCCGCCACCATTACAACTTTCACGGGATTCGGGGGGGTGGGGAGTGTGGTTCGTGTGGGGGAGGTGGGGAGGTTCGGGTTTTTTTCTTCCCCCTCTGTGTCTGGCCGTCTGGGCGTCTCTGCGTCTCCCCCTCCGCGCTTTCCTTTATAGAGCGATCGCAAATTTTGATAAATCTCTTCTCGTTCCTTATCGGTGTAGAGGTCGATTTTATTGAACGCCAAAATCAGGGGTTTTTGGGACGAACTCAACTCGCACAAAGCATCGTACTCAGTTTGAGTCACATCTCCCGAAACCACAAACAAAATCAAATCCGCGAACCGCGTCACCTGCCTTGCCATCTCCCCCCGCGCTTCCCCCGCCACCTCGTCTAATCCCGGAGTATCGATTAAGTCGATAGCCATCGATGGAACGGGCATCTTGCCCGCTATCTGCTCCGTTTGAAACCATGCCAAAGTTTTAGGAGTCCACCGAACGGAACGGGGCCACTGAGTCACGCCATTTATGGGTCCGGTTTGGAGAACTTTTTCTCCTAATAGGGCGTTTAAGACTGCTGACTTGCCCCGACTGACCAAACCGAAAGCGGCAATGCGAATTACTCCTTCGTCGAGTTTGTCCAGATTCGACTTTAAGATATCCAGTTTGGCTTGCAAAAGTGCTTGTATTTCGGCGCTATTCGACTTACTCTCCTCGCGGCGTAGTTGAGAATAGCGAGCGAGGGCCTGTCGCAAACTCCCCCTTGCCTGCTTGCGATGGCTTTCTCCGCGAGAACCTGTTTCCTTTTCAGATTGATAATTAGTCAAGGTCGTCTCTTGTTAATTGGGAACTTGTTAATTGCTATAGCATTTTTTCAAAAACTAATGTTTAATTTATTTTGCCTACTTACTTATATTAGCCATTGACAATTTCCACTTTCTGCTGTTGCGACTGAGGTAAAATGCGCCCCAAGGTTTGCTTGACAAAAGACTGTAAATAACTAATTTGCTGATTTTGTTGAAATACGGTTTCCAGGATTTTGCTTAAGCTATCCGAATTGAGAGAACTGCGATTGGCATTGATGGCAACCTCTTGGGATTGTAGGTATTCTAACAAAGTCAAACCGGCTATTCGAGTTAAATAAGCAGCGCTAGTTCCTTGAACGACACCACCCGCTACGAAAGTTGCCGCATGACTTTTTAAAATAGCAGTTAAGGTTTTAGTCGAAAGTTCGACCAAGCCTAATTTCAACATCAAATTAGCCATGCTGCCGGCTACCTGCTTGCCCTGTTCTAAGGAAAATTTCTGTTGATAAATTGCGCCTAAATCTACTATTAATTGAGCGTTAACTGCGGCAGTTGCTAATAGGTCTAAGGCGGGAAAGGGGTTAGCAAAAGCGGCCGTTGCTGCTATCCATTGATACTGTTCGATAATCGGCATTGCCCGTTCCCTGCGGATTTGATTGAGTAGGGTTTTTCCTTCTAATTTAACTGCTTCTGCCTTTTGAATGGTAGTGGCCCAGACTAATTGTTGGCTTTCTTTTTCGAGAATTTTAGTTAGTCTTTCGGTTAGGGCGGATATTTCTGGATTTGAGGTTTCTAGGGATTCTTCGACAGTACCGTCGGGTTGGTGCCGTCGTACTTTTATGGGGTTGGGGGAAGCGGCGACGGCTACCACGTTTTCTGGGGGTAAAATACTGGCGACTCTTTCCCGTAACTTTTGGAAGATTTGGGGTTGCTGTTCGGGTAGGTATCGGTCCTTTTTGTTCCAAATTAGGATTACTCGTTGACCTTTTGAGGTTTGGGAAGCGAGGGTTTTGTATTCGGGTTCCGTTAGGTCTCCGGTGGTGACGAATAGGGTTAGGTCGCAAGGGGGGGCCGTTGCGGTTTCTATTGCCGGGGTTTCCGTTAATTCAACCTTTCGCGGGGCAGCGGGCAGCCAATTTGACTTTAACAGTTCTGCTATGGTGCTTTTACCAGAACTTTTGCTGCCCGTGAGGTTGAGATGGAGTTCTTGTCGTTGGGTTTCTTGTGGGAGTTGGGTGGCGGAGTTTTTGAGCTGGGAGATGCGGGTGGTTAGTTGTTGTTTGGAGTTGGCTCGTGCTTCGGTTGTTAGTTGTTCGATGGTGGCGTTGGAATGAGCGATCGCTTTTTCGACTTTTTCGTTGGTTGGCGCTTGGTATCCCGTGGTTAGCTCGACTTGTTTCTGCTGTTTCCCGAACAGCCACACCCAGGTACTTAGGGCGATAATACCTAAGAGGGCTGTTTCTCCCACTTCCGTGACTGAATGCTGGATGCTTTCCACTAGGGCCAGGGTCAAGGAAAGTCCGATGCCTCCTATTAGTATGGGTCTTTTTATTTGGGCAGTCATTTATTTTTTTCCTTTAATTTTTTTTTCTGCCTTGATTTTATCATTTTGGGCTTTTAAGGGAGTCGTAGTTATAACCAGTTTTCCTACTAAAGCGATGGCGTTTGTTCCTATCTCTTTTTTCCTGAATTGTTCTTTGGTCCCGTGATGCGCGATTGTTGATTTTTGCTGTTGATGAGTGATTAAGCGGGTTTCTCTTTCTATTCCCTGGCCTTTTTCTTGTGGGTTGGGCGCTTGGTATCCTGATTTGGCGGTGTTGGGTTCTACGGAGGTCGGCACTATGTTCTTTTTAAGGCTTTTTTTGTTTTGGCGATGGTCTTGTCTATGATTCCCGCTTTCTGATTATACTGACTATCCTGCTAGATTCTTTTGAGATGTCTTCGAGCTATTTCTCGATTATCCCCTTAAATAAATTTTAAAAAAAAGGGCCTCTTTTTTTTAAGGGCCTCTTTTTTTTTAAGGGCCTCTTTTTTTTAAGGGCCTCTTTTTTTTTAAGGGCCTCTTTTTTTTAAGGGCCTCTTTTTTTTTAAGGGCCTCTTTTTTTTAGAGGCCCTTTTTTTTTAATAAAAAAATGGCGGGGAGCGGATTTGAACCACTGACCTTCGGGTTATGAGCCCGACGAGCTACCAGACTGCTCTACCCCGCGTCGTTATTTCCTTATTTATTAGTATAGTCATAAACTTTTAAAAATTGCAACCCCTAACGAGAAATTTTTTGATTTTTTTTTTGGCCCCTTAATGTCTCCCAATTAGGGGCCATTTTTTAGGCAAAATGGAGTTCTCCGACCACCTCTAAACGTTTAAACTCATTGAGGGTGAGGTAAGTTTCTGCCAGAGATTCAGCCGTCGTCGGGTTCATCCAACCCAACTGAGTCAGCAAGTGAATGGCTACTGCATATTTGGCCCGTTTAGCACCATCCATCACCTTAATGGCCAGGCCCATACCTTCTCCGACCTTACCGATACACTGGACGCCTTCTGCCCCGGCCTTACTGACCAATTCTCCCTCGCTAGAGCGCATCACCTCTGTATCAAAATGGCCATCTCCTGCTACTAGGGCCGGATTGTTAGTCATGGCCCGCACTATGCGTTCGATGTCCAAATTATTTCCCGAGGCTAACTTGGCGTACAAAGTAGCCATTTGCCCCAACTCCATTAAATAAGTAGGAGCGCCACAATCGTCCCTGGCCCCTATAAATTCCTCGGCGGGCATCCCCAGAAGTTCTGCCACTTTACCCAAAATTAACTGCTGCACTGGATGTTTGAGCTGGATATAAGTTTCCAAAGGCCAATGTCTTTGCTTGCAGACGGCTAGCATTCCGGCGTGTTTGCCAGAGCAGTTGTGTTCTAGGGGACTCTTTTTGCCTGGTGGAATTGGGCATTGAAGCTTAGAAGGCGCAATCTCGCTACGCCAGAGGATGTTAAAAGCTTGTCGCGCTTGCTCTATCTTGCCTTGGTGAGAAGCACACATAATAGCCAGATCTGTATCTGTTAAATCGTAGCGTTCTAAAGTCCCAGTAGTTATGACTGCTAGGGCCTGAAATGGTTTGAGGGCCGATCGCACGAATGCAGTAGTGTCCGGTCTACCCGCTACGGACAAAACTCGTCCTCTATGGTCGCTCACCGTGGCCTGGACGTGATGGCTAGATTCTACTATGCCTTCCCGTAGCAGTCTTACTTCTAGTTCTGAGGTTTGTATCTGTTTTCCCCTTATCATATTTTCTTTTGGTAATGGTTCAACAATTAACAATTAACAATTAACAATTACCCCTTCTTAAAAAGAAGGGGATTGATTAGGGAGCGAGTCAGTTTTGTCATAAAATCATCGCGAATAACAGGCAGGATACCTGTTCTAAAACGCAATTCCCAATTCCCAATTCCCAAGCATCGGATAACAGGCTTTCCTGCCTGTTCTACTATTTAATTAGGGCCAGCTGTGCAAAGGCGCGGACTTTTTTCATTTATTCAGCAGACCCTAATTATTTGTCCCCACCATAATTACAAAATAATCCACAGGAGCAAGCCCAGAATTATTAAGATTAAAAAAACCGAAAAAGTTCGCCGCAATCGTAGGAGAATAGGTTTTAATTGGTAGTCAACAATTAAGCGATCTTTGGTTAATGCTTCTGGTGTTTTCGCCCATATTTGACCGTCATACCAACCGGTTTCCTCATAGAAAACTTGGTTATTTAGCAAGCGCGATCGCACATAAATCCACCCCAAATACAATCTCAGCCAGACTAATATTAAAAGCATCAGCGCGCCACCTCCACCAGCCAGAAAAAAACGGATCGGATTTGTTTCTGGCGGAAAACTTGCCGCTGCTACTGGCCCCGATATTATCCAGCTTATTACCAACACCCAAGTTAGTTTTTTTAAATACTGCGGTAAATCTAATGTTACCCAGCTAAATAACCAGGATTCTTTGAGCTTCTGATATTCGTTTACTGGTTGTTGCTCTTCTGGAACGGGACATACTGATGCTCTTTCTCTCATAATTTCTTTTTTGATTTTACATCAGATTTGGCAATTGGGAATTAACGACCAACAATTAACAACTAACCACTATCAATTTATTGAGTCAATTCGGAAATATCTATTTGTTCCCCATGACCCCAAAAAGCTTCTAAATTATAAAATTCTCGCTCTTTTGGTTTGAAAATATGGACGATCGCATCCCCATAGTCCATCAAAATCCAACTCCCCTCCCCTTGGCCTTCGACTCGTGCGGGATAGCGCTGGCACTCTAATTCTGTTTTGTGGGCGATCGCCTGATAAATAGCTCGAATCTGTGCGTTAGAATAGCCAGTAATAATTACAAAATAATCTGCTAAATAAGTCACATCTGATACTTTTAACAAGAGAATATTCTCTCCCTTGCGGTCTGCTGCAGCTTCAACAATTTTTAAAGCTAAATCTAAGCTTTCGCTTTCATCTGCAGAAATTTCAGGGTTATTTTCAAACTCTTCCTGGTGTGCGCGATTAAACAATTTTTTTTTCCTCCTAATAAGTAATTAATGCCGCTTTTTGGGAATGGGGAATGGGTAAGATTTAAGGATTGCCGATGCACCCCCTATTACCTCCGTTCTCAAGGGTTAAATTTTTGTCAATATCAAAGAGCCACTCTTTTTTGCCTTTTGCAAAAACCAATTTCTTGTCGAAATAGTGCGCGGATGAATTAAACGGCCAGCGGCGAGTAAATGTTGGATCGAATAATCGGCGGTTTGCCAAACTGCTCGTTCTAAATTTTCTTTACAGAGCGTTCTTAAACTTTCCAATTGGGGGGTATTGCCCCTACCCGGTTCGAGACTATCTGCCAAATAGATGGTGCAACTAAGCTCGTCCATCCCAGGATTGCCTAGAGTATGATTGGCGATCGCCTGTAATATTTCCTCATCTTCTACCCCAAATTCTTTTCTGGCCACTATCGCACTGACATCAGCATGGAGCAAATGGGGATTAGCCTCCAACACCTCATCAACTGGCAAACCGGCTTCATTGGCCATTTCCCAAAGGACTTTTGGCTTAAAATTTTTTGCCAGATCGTGCATTAGTCCTGCTAATTGGGCTTTAGTTCTATCTAGCTGGCGAACGGTGGCTAACTCGTGGGCCATTTTTTCGACTCGGAGAATGTGCTGAATTCGAGATTCTGGCACTTGTTCTGATAACCATCCCAAAACAGCTTCCCGGAGTTGCGCAATTTCTGTCATGTTCATTTCTGTAATTTTCGACTGTGGTTTTGCCCCTGACAAACCACGGATTACTTGGCTCTGAACTGTTTTCCAATCAAAATGTAAATTTTTGTAAACCCATAGCTACTTCTGGACGAAGCACTTTTGATGAGCAGCTCTATTTTAGACTTTATAATGGGTAATCGATCGCTAACAAGGTTCTGACAGTTTAATCCTGTTACTCAAGATCGTTTTAGGTTAAAAATAAATGACAAGAAAAATCTGGAGCGGGTGTGGCTACGAACCCTCCCCACAATTGAGCCACCACAGACATAAAATTTATCCGGGATAAGCATCTGATTCTGGCTGGGTGCTAGCAATTATGATTATTACTGAAACTCTTAATCTCAAGATGGCCACAAAGCAGAAATAAAGCTGCGCAGCTTTATTTCTACCCAGAGCGATGAGTCGAGAAAAAGTCCACATTTAACCTTCAAAGCCAAATTAAAGATGTCAGCTTCAAAGTCTTCAACCTCAGTCTCAAAGCAGTTGGATGAGAAAGCAGCAAGCTCGATCGGTCCAGAAACAGATTTTTGGGTCCAATTCTGGGGCGTGCGCGGCAACGTTCCTACTCCGGGTAGTAAAACGGTTCGCTACGGCGGTAATACTTCTTGCGTAGAAATGCGCGTGGGAGAAAAACGCTTGATTTTTGACGGAGGCACGGGCCTGAGACTTCTAGGTTTAAACCTGCTAAAACAAATGCCGGTTGAAGCCTATATGTTTTTCAGTCACAGCCACTGGGACCACATTCAAGGTTTTCCTTTTTTTGTTCCGGCCTTTATTCCGATCAATCGCTTTCATATCTATGGGGCGATCGCTCCTGATGGTACGACCATTAAAGACCGTCTCTCGGACCAAATGGTACATCCGAATTTTCCTGTCCCCATTCAAGTAATGCAGTCGGAGCTCAAGTTTAATGACGTTATCCCTGGAGATACCATCGACCTCGACGACATTACTATTGAGACGGCCCCTCTAAATCATCCAAGCGTGGCTACGGGTTATCGAGTGACCTGGCAGGGTCGTAGCGCGGTGTATTGCAGCGATACAGAACATTACCACGATCGCTTCGATGAAAATGTTTTGCACCTGGCCCGCAATGCTGACCTGCTGATTTACGATGCTACCTACACTAACGAAGAATATTACAATCCCAAATCCCCAAAAATAGGTTGGGGACATTCTACCTGGGAGGTGGGCCTAGAAATAGCAAAAAAAGCAGGTGTCAAACAAATCGTCATGTACCAACACGATCCCTCCCACGACGATAAGTTTCTAGATCGCATTACCGAAAAAGTCCAATCGGTCTTCCCCAATGGCTTAGTGGCCCGCGAAGGTATGACTGTTCCTCTGATTTAAGATTAATAGAGGCCCGCTAGCTGTTAAAAATTCTATGTCTTATTACTGCCAACGACGAAACCTAAAGCCAAGGCCAAAGCGATCGAGATTTTTTTTATTACTTTTAATACTATTTTTGGTTATTGGTTTTGGTCGGATAATGGCCGAAGCTACTGAGGCCATCGCCTTTTCAGCGGAGTTGGCCCAAAGTGTGGTTGGGACAGTAGATCCGGTTCCACCTCGCTACCAACTAGGACAAGAAATTTACCTCGAAAACTGCGGGAGCTGCCACATCGCCTTACCTCCACAAGTAATGCCAACCCAAACCTGGCAAGGATTGCTACAAGATAGCGAACATTACGGGATACAAATTCCGCTGCTAAAAGATCCTAACCGCCTCATGCTCTGGAACTATTTACAAGTTTTCTCCCGCCCCGTGTCTGAAGAGGAACCAATACCCTATAGAATGGCCCAATCTCGGTATTTTAAAGCTCTCCATCCTCTCGTAAAATTACCGAGACCCCTCAATCCTATAAGTTGCGCCACCTGTCACCCCCAAGCAGATAATTTTAACTTCCGCA
Source organism: uncultured bacterium (assembly GCA_964609515.1). Taxonomy (GTDB): domain Bacteria; phylum Cyanobacteriota; class Cyanobacteriia; order Cyanobacteriales; family Microcoleaceae; genus CALKCV01. The sequence goes on from CAZSTZ010000188.1 coordinate 8,763, forward strand.
GTTTGGCCCCTAATTGGGAAGGCGATCGTCGCGATCCCTAATCGACGATAAAATATAAAAACAATTTGGTAATGGGTAATGGGTAATGGGTAATGGATAGTTCCTGTCTTCCTAGCAATCGCTATTCCCCATTCGTTGCCTGCTTCTCCCGTTACCTTTGAAAAGTAAATTTGAAATAAGCAAAAGCGATGTTAAAAAGAATTCTAGGGGATCCAAACGCACGCAAACTCAAGAAATATCAACCTTGGGTAACAGAGGTAAATATCTATGAAGAAGATATTCAAAAACTAACTGACGAACAACTACGAGCAAAAACAGGGGAATTTAAAGAGAAAATAGCAAAAGCTAAATCTGTTAACGAAGAAAAAGAAATTTTAGATGAAATTCTCCCAGAAGCTTTTGCCGTGGTACGAGAAGCGGGGAAGCGAGTCTTGGGAATGCGCCATTTTGACGTTCAGGTTTTAGGGGCCATTATCCTCCACAAAGGTCAAATCGCGGAAATGAAAACTGGGGAAGGTAAAACTCTAGTCGCCACCTTGCCCGCTTACCTAAACGCCCTTAGCGGTAAAGGCGTCCACGTCATTACGGTTAACGACTATTTAGCTCGACGAGATGCGGAATGGATGGGACAAGTCCATCGTTTTTTGGGCTTGAGCGTGGGCCTGATTCAACAAGGTATGACTCCTGACGAACGTCAGAAAAATTATGGTTGCGACATCACTTATGCCACTAATAGCGAAGTTGGTTTCGATTATTTGCGCGATAATATGGCTACTTCCCTGGAAGAAGTGGTGCATCGTAACTTTAACTTTTGTATTATCGATGAGGTAGATTCTGTATTAATTGATGAAGCTCGCACTCCGTTGATTATCTCGGGACAAGTGGAACGACCGAGCGAAAAATACGTTCGCGCTGCGGAAATTGCTGCTGCTTTGAGCCAGGAACAAGAACACTACGAGGTTGACGAAAAAGCTCGCAACGTTCTACTGGCGGATGATGGCTTTGGTGAGGCAGAAAAACTTCTGGGAGTAAATGATTTATACGACCCTAACGACCCTTGGGCTCACTTTGTTTTTAACGCCCTCAAGGCTAAGGAGTTATTCATCAAGGATGTTAACTATATCGTCAGAGATGAAGAGGTAGTTATTGTTGATGAGTTTACGGGGCGGGTGATGCCGGGACGACGTTGGAGCGATGGTTTGCATCAGGCGATCGAGGCTAAGGAAGGGGTTGATATTCAGCCGGAAACTCAAACTCTGGCGACTATTACTTATCAGAATTTCTTCTTGCTTTATCCGAAACTGTCGGGGATGACGGGTACGGCAAAAACTGAGGAGGCGGAGTTTGAGAAGATCTATAATCTGGAAGTGACTGTGGTGCCTACTAATAAGCCGACGGGCAGGAAGGATTTGGCGGATGCGGTTTACAAGACGGAAAGGGGTAAGTGGAACGCGATCGCTGATGATTGTGCTGAGATGCACGAAAAGGGTCGCCCGGTTTTGGTGGGCACTACGAGCGTGGAAAAGTCGGAGGTTCTCTCTCATCTGTTGAGCGATCGCAGCATTCCGCACCAGCTTCTCAATGCTAAACCGGAAAATGTGGAGCGGGAATCGGAAATTGTGGCTCAGGCGGGACGTAAGGGTGCGGTGACTATTGCTACTAATATGGCGGGTCGCGGTACTGATATTATTTTGGGCGGGAATGCTGAGTATATGGCACGTCTGAAGTTGCGGGAGTATTTGATGCCTCGGGTGGTGGCACCGGAGGATGAAAGTAAGCCGGTGGGGATGATGCGATCGCCGTCGGGTTCTAAGCGGAATCGGGCCCAAGGATTCGCGCCAACGGATAATAAGCCTAAAACTTGGAAGGCTTCGCCCCAGATTTTTCCGGTGGAACTTTCTAAGGCGACTGAGCAAAAGTTAAAGGATGCTGTGGATTTTGCGGTGAAGCAGTGGGGAGAGCGATCGCTGCCGGAGTTGGTGGCGGAGGATAAGGTGGCTGTTGCTGCTGAAAAGGCTCCGACTAACGACCCGGTGATTCAAAAGTTGCGGGAGGTTTATAATCTGATTCACTCGGAATACGAAGCGTGTACTGATATGGAGCATGAGGAGGTCATTCAAGTGGGTGGGTTGCACGTTATCGGTACGGAACGTCACGACTCCCGACGCATTGATAATCAGTTGCGGGGCCGGGCCGGACGTCAGGGAGACCCGGGCTCGACTCGCTTTTTCTTGAGTTTGGAGGATAATTTGTTGCGGATTTTTGGGGGCGATCGCGTGGCCGGTTTGATGGCGGCTTTTGGCGTGGAGGAGGATATGCCTATCGAGTCGGGGATGCTGACTCGTTCTCTGGAAGGCGCCCAGAAGAAGGTGGAAACTTATTACTACGATATCCGCAAGCAGGTTTTTGAGTACGATGAGGTTATGAATAACCAGCGTAAGGCTATTTATGCGGAACGACGTCGGGTTTTGGAGGGCCGAGAGCTTAAGGAACAGGTGATTAAGTATGCGGAACAGACGATGGATGATATTGTGGAGGCTTATATCAATCCGGAGTTGCCTTCTGAGGAGTGGGATCTCAAGGAGTTGGTGGATAAGGTGAAGCAGTTTGTTTATTTGTTGGCGGAACTTCAACCAGAGCAAATTGAGGATTTGTCGATGGATGAGATTAAGACTTTTCTCCACGAACAGGCCCGCAATGCTTACGATATGAAGGAGGCTCAGGTGAATCAAGTTCGTCCGGGTTTGATGCGGGAGGCGGAACGGTTCTTTATTTTGCAGCAAATCGATACTTTGTGGCGGGAGCATTTGCAGCAGATGGATGCTTTGCGCGAGTCTGTTGGTTTGCGGGGTTACGGTCAGAAGGATCCTTTGATTGAGTATAAGAGCGAGGGGTACGAGCTGTTTTTGGATATGATGACGGATATTCGCCGCAATGTGGTTTATTCGTTGTTCCAGTTCCAACCTCAACAGGCTGCTGCGCCAACTCCTGAGACGGTTTAATTTATTGTTGTAGGGTGCGCGTCGCGCACCTTACGCTAATTTCTGTAGCATTGAATAACGATGGAAATAGCTAAACGCAGTGATTGGAAAATAAAAGATATGCCTTTGAGGTCTGAGAGTGTGGCGATCGATAGACTCTACTCCCGGGAAGAGTTCGAGAAAATCGCTGCGGGATTAATTCCAAAACAAATGGAGGACCATTGGTTTATTTTCTATGAGGAACCTTGGTTATATTTGCATCGCAGTTGGACTGGTTTTTGCGTTTTTAAGGTTCGCTTTGAATCAATTCCAGAACTTGCAGAAGTTGTAGAAGCGTGGGTTAATCGGGAACCGACAGAGTGGCGGGCACCTGATATTAACGACGATGTTAATTTATTAGAATTTCTGCTCGATGCGAGAGCGGGACGGGATTTAAAAAGTATTTACGGTAAACAAAAATCGAGTAATTCCAAGAAAGAGAACTAAAGTTAATTATTGTAGGGTGCGCACCGCGCACCTTTTCCCAAAGAGAAAACGTTATTAAAACATTACTAATTATGACATCTAAAGTAGTAAGTAATCAGAAAGCAAAAATTACCCAAGAGCAAAAAGAAGCTGCCGAAGCACAGATTTGGGAAAAGAAGAAATCGATTAATTATGACACAAGAGAATATTCGGTTGAAGTCTTAGTTCGGAAATACATGGAAGGAAAAGACGACGATACCAATGAGTTATTTATACCAGACTACCAGCGCGATTTGGTTTGGGATGAAGTTAGACAATCAAAGTTTATAGAGTCTATTTTTTTAGGTTGGCCAATGTCGTACATAGTTGTTGCCAACGTTTACGACTCAAAAAACGATCTTGACCGCTTAGAAGTAATAGATGGCGGTCAAAGAATTATAACTTTAGCTAATTTTATCAACAACGAGCTTATCCTAACAGAATTAGAGAAGTTAGAAAAATTGAATGGTTTTACTTTTTCAGACTTACCACTTGTTCGTCAAGAACGTTTTAAAATAAATAGGATTAGGACGGTTCTTTTAACTAAAGATACAGATGAGGAAATGCGCCGCGATTTGTTTGAAAAGATTAAGCTGTTAGGAGCTAATTTTCCTGGAAAATCTTATTAAGCCATAAGTTTTTAAATGACGAGTAAAACTTTTTTTCAAGAATTTAAGGAGCGTTCTAAAGAAGTCAGCGACTATTTTCTTTTCGTTAAGGATTTAGAAGAAGACAATATTCAATTAGTTGTAGAGGAAGATGCCGAAAAGCCTAAAATTAAAGAACGTTACCCTAAGTTATCAAACACCCTAAAAGCTAGCGCTTACTTGTTGCTTTATAATTTGGTAGAGTCTTCTATGAGAAATGCAATTGAAGCAATATTTGCCGAACTTAAAGACCAAGAAATTCCTTTTGATAATCTAACACCAAAGCTCAAGAAAATTGTCATAGAAAATATTAAGGATATTGCACTTAAAAAACGCCAAAATGAAGATGATACGGTGCTAGAACAAATTAAAAATATTTCTCTGGATATTATTTGGGTGGGATTTAACAAGGAAAAAGCATTACCAGGAAATCTGGATGGTAAATCTATAAAAAATACGGCAGAAAAGTATGGATTTTCCTATCAAACTAATCCTCAAGAAACAAATAATGGTAGAGATTTGGAGAATATAAAAAACAACAGAAACGATTTAGCTCATGGGGTTAAATCTTTTGCAGAGGTGGGTCAAGGTACAACGGCTGACGAACTTATAGAAATTAAAAATAAAACTATTAATTATTTGAGACAAATTCTGGAAAATATAGAGACGTATTTGGTTAACCGAGAATATTTGGACTCATCCACTGGCAGTCCTTAATTTATTTCTTAAATGGACCGACGTTGATTTTTTAATCAAGAGTAGGGGCGAACGACCCCTTATAAATCAAGCATAACAAAAAAAAACCGATTTGTCAACCCCCTTTTTTCTCTGGGGCGCGATCGCCCAGTTTGTAGCGATCGCTTTAGCGATTCTCCCCCTATCGCTAAAGCGATTACTACGAACTGACTTAATTTAAACCAAACCGATACGTTCGAAGGGCCAAAAGCGGAAAACGGCGCGACCGATAATATTTTCTTTGGGCAAAAAACCCCAGATGTGGGAATCGTTGCTATTATTGCGGTTGTCTCCCATAACAAAGTATTGGTCTTCGGGAATTTTCACCGGTCCTTGCCAAAGATAATCGGGAAGTTCGGTGATATAATCTTCTTCTAGGGGGCGATCGTCGATGTAAACTACACCGTTTTTAATGTCGATAGTTTGCCCTGGAAGACCAATAATGCGTTTGATAAAAGCTTGGTCTTTAGTGTATCCTTGAAGTTGTAAAATTTCTGGGGGTTCAAAGACAATTATATCGCCGGTGGTGGGAGGATTAAAATGATAAGAGACTTTTTCGACGACTAGGCGATCGCCTATATCTAAAGTAGGAATCATCGAATTAGAAGGTATGTATCGAGGTTCGGCAACCAACAAGCGAATTAAGACAGATATAGCTAAGGCAAGACCGATGATTTGCAAATTTTCTGTTTGTTTGCGCAAAAACTGCAGCCACTTGGGTTTAGTGGCATCTTTTTTAACTTCTGAGTCTA
>CAZSTZ010000189.1:0-2185 GCA_964609515.1 uncultured bacterium
TGAGGGAGTCGGAGGTTTTGCAGCTTCGGGGTGAGGACGATCGGGTAGAGATTATGGATGGGGGTGTTTTGGTTGAGGTGGAGGCGAGTGAGGAGGTTGTTTTTGAGGAGGTTGGTAGGTTTCAGGTGGGAGGCGTACCTCACTCAGTAGCAGTAGGAGAGTTTAATGGAGATGGCATTCCTGATTTGACTGTGGCGAACACATTTGCAGACAACGTATCAGTATTATTAGGAGAAGGTGACGGTAGTTTTGGTTCAGCTACTAACTTTGATTTGGGAGACAAACCTTACTCAGTAGCAGTAGGAGAGTTTAACGGAGATGGCATTGCTGATTTGATTACGACAAACGGAGTATCAGACAACGTATCAGTGTTATTAGGAGAAGGTGACGGTAGTTTTGGTCAAGCTACTAATTTTGGCGTGGGAGATGGCTCTAATAGAGTAGCAGTAGCAGATTTTAATGGAGATGGCATTTCCGATTTTGTTGTATCGCATAAATTTTCATACAACATATCAGTATTTCTAGGAGAAGGTGATGGTAGTTTTAGTCGAGCTACTAATTTTGACGTGCAATACGACCCTGGGTCAGTAGCGGTAGGAGAATTTAATGGAGATGGCATTCCCGATTTTGCTGTGATGAACCATGATTATGCCAACGTATCAGTGTTATTGGGAAAAGGCGACGGCAGTTTTAGTCAACCTACTAACTTTGATGTGGGAGACAGCCCTGAGTTAGTAACAGTAGGAGAATTTAATGGAGACGGTATTTCCGATTTGGTCGTGACGACCAGATGGTCATACAACGTATCAGTGTTATTAGGGGAAGGTGACGGTAGTTTTAGTAAACCTACTAACTTTGATTTGGATGACTTTTCTCGGTCAGCAGCAGTAGAAGATTTTAATGGAGATGGCTTTTCCGATTTGGTTCTGGTAAACTACACTTCGCGCAAAGTATCTGTGTTATCGGGAGAAGGTGACGGTAGTTTTGGTCGAGCTACTAATTTTGATGTAGGAATCGTTCCCAGGTCAGTAGCAGTGGAGGACTTTAATAGAGATGGCATTCCCGATTTCGCCGTGGCAAACGGGGCATCAGACAACATATCCATCCTCATCAACAAAACCCCCATAACCACTACCCCCAACATCGCCCCCAACATCACCATCTCCGACACCAAAATAACCGAAAGCAACACCACCGCAAAATTCACCGTCACCCTAGACAACCCCACCAACGAAACAGTCAAAGTCAACTACACCACCGCCAACCAAACGGCAAAAGTCAACCGAGACTACAAACGGGCAAAAGGCACCCTCGCCTTCCAACCTGGAGAAACCGAAAAAACCATAACTGTTCCCATCGTGGGAGATAACCGCGACGAACGCAACGAAAAATTTAAACTCAATCTCAGCAAACCCCAAAATGCCAAACTCAAGGACAAACAAGCCATTGGAACTATCCTTGATAACGACGAAAAAATTCCCCAAATCTCCATCGGCGACGCCAAAGTAACCGAAGGAAATAAGGGTCGGAAAAACATCAAATTTGAAGTCGAATTGAACGATGCCACTCAGAAAACAGTAAAAGTTAACTATGCCACCGCAGACGGCACCGCTAAATCTGGACAAGATTTTCAGAAGAAAAGGGGAGTCTTGACCTTCAAACCGGGGCAGAAGCAAAAGACAATTAGCATTCCCGTCTTGGGGGATACTCGCGATGAAAATAACGAGCAGTTCGAGGTAAATCTCAGCCGTCCTAAAAATGCTAAATTGTCAGATAAAAAGGCAGTTGGAACTATCGTTGATAACGACGAAAAAATTCCCCAAATCTCCATCGGCGATGCCAAAGTTACGGAAGGAAATAAGGGTCGGAAAAACATGAAATTTGAAGTCGAATTGAACGATGCCACTCAGAAAACAGTAAAAGTTAATTATGCCACCGCAGACGGCAGCGCTAAATCCGGACAAGATTATCAGAAGAAAAGCGGAGTCTTGACCTTCAAACGGGGGCAGAAGAAAAAGACAATTAGCATTCCCGTTTTGGGGGATACTCGCGATGAAAATAACGAGGAGTTTCAGGTAAATCTCAGCCGTCCTAAAAATGCTAAATTGTCAGATAAAAAGGCAGTAGGTGTCATTCGGGATAACGACAAACCAAAGCGGGTACCGGAGGCTTTCAAAGGTGCTGA
>CAZSTZ010000189.1:2285-14344 GCA_964609515.1 uncultured bacterium
TCATTCGGGATAACGACAAACCAAAGCGGGTACCGGAGGCTTTCAAAGGTGCTGAGAACTTAGGAGTTCTTTCTCTGGAGCAAACTTCAGTGGTTGATGATATTGGTTTCTCCGAGGGACCGGTCAATCGCGATACGGAAGATTATTTCCGTTTTGAGGTAGAAAAAGAAGGTTTCGTCAGTGTTTTTGTGGATGGTTTCGTTCAAGATTTGAAAATTGATTTGTACGACGAAGATGAAAGTCTAATTAGCCAGTCTGATGAGGATGGTATTGTTAAGGAGGCGATCGAAGTTGTCTTAGACCCAGGGGTTTATTATTTGGAAGTTTCCCCAGTGGGCGGCGGTCGGACTAAATATAATTTGAATGTCAATGTTGTTGAATTGTAAAAACGCACTTTAGCGAACAGGCAGGATGCCTGTTCTACGGGTTAACTCCCCCGCCAGAAACCCGGTTTTTCCAACAACAAACCGGGTTTCTGGGCTTTATCAGTTTTGCTCCGAGGTCAACAACTGCTCAAATTCCTCAAGGGAAGGAATTACAACAGCTTGCCCCAGCAGCCGATCCAAAAAGGCCACGTCGTCAATGCTATTAATAGTATCGGCGTTAGCGAAGCTCCTCGCTTGCGAGGCTCGCCTCTGGCACTTCTGGGAATCGCACCTCCAAAACTCGCAGCACGGATTTGCGGGCACTACGCAAAGTTTCCCGTCGCACGGCCCGGGTTTCTATCTGACTCAGTAAAGGCATTTTCTTTTCCTCCTGATAACTTTCTAGTTCTCGTTCAAAGTCAGCTTGCAACTCTTTTGGTAAAGTCATCATCCAATCGACCAACCGGAAGAGTTCCAAGATATCTCCTTTATTATAGCCACGCTCGTAAAGGCCGCGCACTAAAGTCCATTTCCACTGCCGCCGCTGTTCCATATCGTCTTTTGTGGTCTTAGTTTTAAGATGGGCCATTATCATTACGGCGAATGGATTGGTGCTTTGTTCTAAAGCGTCCCAGTTCGACTCGTAGTCTAATAGCTTCACGATGGGAAACTTTAAATGGAGTCGAAAACCGTAAAAATGATGCCCGTAAGACGAAGGCCGCCAAGATGGCCCCTCGTCTCCCAACACTACCAAACTGACTACCTTTTGGCGAAATCGGTCAAAACACCGATAGTTATAAACATAGATTCGTTCGGCCAAACCCGATTCGTATTGGCCTTGCACTTCAACGTGGATTAAAATCCAAGCTTGCGTTCCATCGTTCAACCAAACCTTATAGAGCTTATCGGCCAAACGTTTGCCCAATTCTGCGTACAGCCGCTTGTTCTAACTCCTTGTCCATCGGCTCGTAAGGACGGCTCCAATCTATATTAGGATAGATTTTGGGAAAGCAGTATTCTATAAACTGCTGAAAATACAGTTCCAGCCCCGCCTTCCAAGGACTGTCGTATTCTCCAGGAAAATCTGTCATGTTTAAAATCTTGATGTGTGTTTCTCATATTATAACTTATTTTTTAGCTAAAAGTTCGATAGAGAGAAAACAAGAGAAAAAGTTGATGGCCCGAAGTGAAAATTAAAGATAGTGGCCATTGTTGTTTGGTGGCGATCGCGCCCTTCGTTAACCGCTAACCCGTCCGTTACATCCACCTGCAAAACCGATTTTTTTGAAAAAACCGGGTTTCTGGACGACACCGCTGCTAACAACAACCCATCTATTACACGAGAGGCGATCGCTCTTCTGGCAACAAAAAAGCGATCGCCCCCATCAAAAACTCCAACTAAATAAACTCAACGTGCTGGTACATAGACTCCGAAGTTTGAAGTTCCCAAATACGAACGAGAGCTTTAACAATTTCCCCAATGCTTCTGCTTTGCTGGTGGCAATAGACAATGCCCGCGTGTTCTACGCCCCGTCGATGCAACCTCAAAAAATCCGCATCGTGAGTAAAAACCACGCGCCCCTGCCCCAAAGCAAAAGCCAAATGTTCCTCATCCGACACCCCCATCAGCTCTACCTCTGGAGTCGCAGTCACATCAATTTCGCGCCGTCTCAGACTATCCGCGATCGCCCTCTCCACGCTCTCATCCAAATGAAACTTGATTTTTTCAGCCATTATAGAACGCTCCCCTTTACTCTTGGCGGCATTTTAGAAGGAATCTCAGCTTGCATTTCCCTCACCAAGTCCTCATCCTCTTGCATTTGCCGTCGAATTTCCTGGAAATGGTCGTGATAATAAGCCAAGGCCGCATAAACATCCGCCAAAGTAATAGTTGGATATCGAGACACGATTTCATCGGGAGACATTCCCTTTTGTTCGTGCCAAACCACCACATCTTGAACTCTAATTCGATGCCCGGCAATGCGAGCCCTGCCGCCGCAAACGCCGGCTGTTACCTCAATATGTTGGGATGTTACCGTTGTCATAGACAGAATTTGACTTAACTTGACAAAACACATTATAGCGCAACTTATTTTAACTGGGTTTGGGGCGATGTTCTTCTGGCAACAAAAAAGCGAAAAGCCCTCCGGGCCGTTTCGCGATCGCCCCCACAAGAAATAAAGAAACCCAGTTTTTGCAAAAACAAATTAAGAAAGCCGGTTTTTACAGAAATTCCGGGTTTCTAGGAAGATTAAGAAACCCGGTTTTTTCAAAAAACCGGGTTTCTGGGCTTTACGACTTATTAATTACCCAGCAACCAAACCGAAAGGCAAAGCAGCAAGTAATAACATAATCGGCATAATTAAAGCAGATTTAGACTCAGAAATATTAGAAATTTGATGGCAACCGGTATAGAGAGTCAGCATCATATAAGAAATAGCAAAAACGCCGATAATTGCTCCCAAGGCCCAGTAATTTAAAAGAGCGCTAATTAGTACCAATGCAGCTAAAGGTAAAAGAGACGCACCGGCAATAAATAAATCTCCAGAAAAACTGCCAGAACTTCTAAAAATGACTCTGGCAAAACCGCTGGCAACTGTTAAATTAATAAAGGGGATAATGCCGATAATTATTAATACCAAAAAATAACCCAAACCCGCCCTGCCCGATCGCCCTAAAAACAATCCCATTCCCAAAGAAAAACAGACATCAAAAATAACTGCATAGAGAATAGAAACGGCCATCGCTCTTTGCTTATCCAGTTTGGCAAAAGCTGGCAATAATCCGCCCCCAGGATTTAAACCAAAAACTCGCGCCGCTTGCCAAGCATCTTTAAAAGCAGTTTGGAAGCGATCGCCGAGATTTTTCCAGGAAAAGTTGCTCAAACTGCGGATAGTTTCCATCGCCATTTGCGAACTCGATCTATCTCCTCGATCGTGAAAAAGTTGGGCAGCTTTTTCTAAATCTGCAATGGCATTTTCCCTGTCTTCAATTTCGGCATAAGCGAGACCTCGCTGATAATAAACTGATGCGAAGTTTGGATTTTTTTCTAATGCCTGAGTGTAATCTTCTATTGCTGCTTGAATGTATCCCAATTTGATGCGAGATAAACCTCGATAATAGTAAACTTCTGCTAAGTTTGGATTTAGTTCTAATGCCCGAGTATAATCTTTGCTAGAGGCCCTTTCGTCTCCGAGTTTATAATTAGCAAATCCTCGATAGCAATAAACTTCTGCTAAGTTTGGATTAATTTCTAATGCTTCGTTATAGTCGGCGATCGCCCCTCGGTAATCTCCTTTTTGACTTTTTTCATACCCGCGTTGGTAGTATTCTTCTGCGGTTAAACTTTGAGTATTAATATTAATGCCGATGCCAGGTTTTCCTAATTGGCGATCGTAGAGCGATCGCTGCATTGGATCGAAAAGCACCTGATAAGCTTGATTAACTTGTTTAAACCTTTCCGCCGCCCGTTCGTCGTCTGGGTTAACATCGGGATGATATTGACGCGCTAAACGATGGTAAGCTTTTTTTATTTCCTCAGAGGTAGCATCGCGGGATACTCCCAGAATTTCGTAATAGTTCTGTTCTTGTTGCATTTAATCCCATTCCCTATCAATTAACAATTAACAATTAACAATTAACATTAACGAGTTTATCCCATATTTGTCAAAAATAGCAAGGGAGGAGCTCCCATCGAAAGTAAAATACAAATAGGCAAGAAACCAAAACCTTTTGCCATTCCCAATTCCCCAGAAAAACTAAAATTTATTCCGCTGGCTCCCCCTTTTTCAAGGGGGGGGGGATTCCCATTCCCAAAAAGCTAAGATACTGGAATTTCAATAATAAACTCCGCCCCTTTGCTGGCGGAGGAAACGCAGTAGAGGCGTCCCCCGTGAACTTCTTGGACGATTTGACGGCTAATAGACAATCCCAAACCGGTACCTTTTCCCATGTCTTTAGTAGTAAACAAATGGTCGAAAACGCGAGACATTACCGATTCAGGAATACCTGGGCCGTTATCTTTAATAGAAATTACCGCATAACCAGAAGAAGAGCTATGAGATGGTGGCATTAAATCTTCATTATTTTCCTCCAGTTCTGATTCTGATTCTGGTTTGTTATTTTCTGCATTATCTTCCTCCATTTCTGGTTCTCGAACGCTCATTTCTTGCCCCTCGTCACCCTCTTCTTTCTTAAGAAAAGTTCTCACCGTAATTCGATTGGGATTTTTGGTTAGTTCGTCGTAACTTTTGCCGATATTGCTTTCATCAAAAGCATCGATCGCGTTAGCAATAATATTCATAAATACCTGATTCATTTGCCCGGCAAAGCATTTTACCTTTGGCAACTTTCCATATTTTTTAACTATTTCAATTTCGGGACGTTTTTGATTAGCTTTGAGCTTATGTTTTAAAATAATTAAGGTACTATCAATGCCCTCGTGAATATTTACCTCAACTTTATGAGCAGTATCTGCCCGAGAAAAAGTACGGATTGCCTTGCTAAGATTTTGGATTCGTTCTATTCCCAATTTCATTGATGAAATTAAGTCTGGCAAATCTTTAACTGCGTACTCTAAATCTATATCTTCTGCATTCTTTAAAATCGTGTAACCAGGCTGGGGAAAATAACGGTGATAAAGTTGCAAATGCTCCATAAGATTTTGAATATATTCTTCGGCAATATTAATATTGCCAGATAAAAAACTAATGGGATTATTAATCTCGTGACCTACACCTGCAACTAAGCTACCCAAAGCAGACATTTTTTCGCTTCTAATTAACTGAAGTTGAGTTTCTTTGAACTCCTCTGCATTAATTGTTAAGCTAGCATCTGCTTGTTCTCGATCGGTAATTTTTTTTGATAGTTCCTCCACCATTTTGTTAAATGATTCTGCTAGTTCTCCTAGTTCTCTAACTCCTGTAGCGCTAATTTTTTTGTCGAGTTTACCGCTGGCAATTTCTTGACTTGCTCGCCTAAAACGCAAAATTTGACCGCTAATATAACCCGATGTCAATAGTCCCAATAAAATAGAAGTTAATAAAGCTGCCGAAGACCATAATATCGTATTACGAGTATTGAGATTAATTTGTTCGATAAAATTCGCTTCGGGGATGACTACTACAACCAGCCAGTCAATGCCGCGACCGTCTTTTAAAGGGGTGACTTGTACGAATTTGCGCTCTTCGCCTAACTCAAAATTTAGCTGTTCTGCCTTTTTTATTGCACTAAAATTATCAAAACTTTTCTCTAAATATTTAGCCGCGTTCTGAATTAAAGGTACGTTAATTTCTGTTGCTTTTAGCCGAGTTATTTCTTGACCGTTAGAGGCGATAAAAAATGGTTGTTCTTCGAGGGAAGTTGCAACGGTTCTCCCCGAGGTATCCATAATAAAAATTACTCCTGAATTATCCTTTTTTAACCCTTGCAAAAATTGACTTATTTTGGCGAGTTCCAGTTCGGTTCCTACTACTCCTAAGAGTTGGTTAGTATAGCTGTAAACCGGTCTGACTGCTGTCATTGTTAATTCGGGAACGGCGAAACGGGCGGAAATAGGACTCCATGTAGGTTTACCTGTTTCTATAGCTATTTTGTACCAGGGTTGCTCTTTCAAATTGAAGTTACGGGTTACTTTTAATAGTTCTAATAAATTTCCTCGACCGTCTGTGTCATAAGTATGATATTCGTTTTTAGTATATCGGTCGGCAAAATCAATTTGCAATTGATTATCCACACGTTCTACCGCTAGAAATTCTCCATTAGCAGTGCCAAACTGAATGTAATCTATAGAATCAAAAGCTTGAATTTGCTGCCAGAAATGGTACTGCATCATCTTTAAGTTATCTAGTTCAAACAAACCCAGGCGAATCAAATCGTAATTAGTTTGGTTAATTTGATGGGGCGTTTCTAGTAAATTCATCAGTTGGCTGCTAACGCGATCGCTTATTTCCGTCCGCAACTCGCTAGTTACTTCGTTAAGTGCTTTTTGTCCGTTACGCAAGGACAACCACGCCGTCAATCCTACAGCAGCTACTATTTGCAGGAAAAATGGCACTACCAAAATTAAACGCAGCGGCAGTTGTAAACCTCTTTTATGATTCTCTGGAGTTGGCTTTTTTAATAACATTAGTTTCTGCCAGATTTTGTTGAGACAGGTTAAAATTAAATAGAACCCCGCCTGCGATCGAATGCTAGATATTTATTCTCAATACTAAATACAGTTCGGGAAGTTTTGGACTAATTGTTAGTTGTTAGCATCCTGCTTAATTCTCTATTTCCCATTCCCAAATTTTTGCAGTTTTCGCACTTCTTTTTGTACGCTGGTTCCTATTGCTAAAGCTTCATTGAGTAACTGTCCGTATTCGCTAGCTCTGTCTCCGATCTCGAATGCCATCAAAGCTGCCAGATTATTTTCTATATTGGCAAATAACTCGTAGCGACCATCGATAAAATCTTGATTTTCTCTGAAAATTTTTTCAGTTTTTAAAGCACAAATTAAACTTTCTCGCGTCACTGCTAATGCTTCGATTACATCTTCCCGGTTAGTCAAATTCACCTCCAAATTTCCTGCTGCTGCTAACCTGTCAATAATTTCTAGAGCTCGAATAGCCTCGTTAAATTTATGGACTTCATCTATGAGACTGACTAAGGTAACAAAATGTTTGGTTTTGAACCAGATATAAATATTCCACCCCAGAGTAATTGCTAGAGAAAAACCTACTGTTACTTGGAAAAACATTAGGATTAACTCAGGGTCGTCTGGGGAGTAATTTGTATTAGCAACGATGGTTAAAGCGAGAGGTAAGGAAATAATTAAGCTCAAACCAAATGTTAATATTTGGTTTGAGATAATAGGTATTATTTTTTGGCGCTTTTTCTTGAAAGAATGCCAAGAAAAATCGACAATTGATAGCTCGCTAGTAGGCACGCCGCTTAATTCTTCTATTAGGGAGTCGCCTATCTTCAATGCTGAAAAATCCGAGTACATAATTTTTGATAGCGCTCTTTTATTGAAAACCTAGAAGCCTCGATATAGTTTCTAAAATCGCCAGATAAAAATTGCTTTCATGCTCGCGAAATAACTGAAAAGGCAGTCCTGGGGAACCGAAAAATGGTCTCAGAGTCCATCCTAATTGAGTACCTACAAAGGCATAAAGTCCCAACCAAAATCGCAGAATATTAAAGCGTATTTTTTGGCATGCTTCATCCTCTTCTTCCGACAGAAATTGCATCCCTCGATCGAAGAAATTCACCCCCAGAAATCCTGTAAAACCCATAATCGCAACATTTAATAAAAGAAAGAAACTGTAATCTTGGGTACTCAACAGAAAAAATAGGGTAACGGGAGCAAAACCAAATAATAAAATGCTAATCATTCCCATTGCTGTCATTAGTAATGTCAAATATTGCTCGAAGCTGCGCTTGGAACCAAACATGACATTAAAAAAGTATAAAGTCGGGAAGCAAATAATCAGGGTTAGCAAATATAAAGCTGGTAGTTTGATTGCCGAAACTAAGCATTGCAGCCAACTACTAGAAGCTCCAATTATTGCACCATAAATAGCAAAAAATGCAAAACTCGAAATTAACAAGCCCAAGATTTTCGATTTGAGCTTAACTCCCTTGCGAATATCTTCGAGAAACGCTTGCCTTTCGCGCAATAAGTACATGACAACTGAAAAGTATTTCATCTCTTTTGCCTTCCTTTTTCTAAGTCTATTTTAACTCTTTGGGCTACTATATAATAGCCCAATTTGCTCAATTTTTAATTCTGTTTAAATTGTACGGAAGCCGAATTTGTGGGAAATTGAGTATTTTTATTATCTCATATTCTTGGGTGGTTCTAAGTAGCAATTTAGGTGATTTCGATCGCAGTTTGTCGCGATCGAAATCACTTTTGTTGCTGGAGCATCGGTCAAGAAACCCGGTAATTTCGGCAAAACCGGGTTTCACCAGATACCGCTAGAGCATCTGCTTTTTTTCTACTTTTTGGGAAGGATGAATTGGGAATTGGGAACAGAAAATTCTTTTGCCTCAATAAGGGCGATCGCCCCTCTTCTAGTATGACTTTTTCATCAATCCTAACGGCCAAAGAAAAATTCAAGGAGGCCAAAAAAGTAGATGGCCAAAATAGATGGCCAAAATTATAGCCCGATTGAGATTTGGCCAAGGATAGAATTGGTCCAGTTTGAGCCTATCCCAGATTAACGCAAATTAAAAAACCCGGTTTTTTTCAAAAAACCGGGTTTGTGGGGCAAGAACATTCCCGCCAGCACTCTTCGTGCTTACTACGAACGCTTTTTTAGCACTAAAGTGCTTACACTATTTCTTCTGCAAAAACTTAAATTTCTCTGCCTCAAAAGGCTCTCCTTGTAACATCCGATTCCAATATAACCACGGCAGAACGTGCTTCTTCACAAACCACATACTCCAATGTTCCTTAGTCTGATCTATGGGGAAACTGGGAGTCGGTTTCTTGTCGTAATCGAACTCGGCCATAATCGTTTTATCGTAACCGGTAATTAACGGACAACAAGCATAACCGTCATACTTAGCATTTCCTTGCTTAGACTTCATTACCTTAAGTAAATTCTCTACCACCGTCGGAGCTTCTTTGCGAATAGCTGCCGCCGTTTTAGAAGTAGGTAAAGAAGAAGCATCCCCCAAACTAAAAATATTAGGATAGCGCTTATGTTGTGCCGTGTATTTATCCACATCCACCCAACCGCCGGGAGAGTCTGGAACCGCTAAAGGACTATTTTTTAAAAAGTCCGGGGCGCTCATCGGTGGGGTGACGTGAATCATATCGTATTTGAGGGTTAATTCTTCCACTCCGTCGCCAGTAGTAACGTCAAAAATTGCCTCTTTAGTATCCGCTTTAATCTCTTTTAAATTGTGTTTTTGTTTGGCTTCGATGCCCCGTTCTGCTATTATCTCGTTGAGAGTTGCTGCATAAGCGGGAACCCCAAAAATAGAAGCTGCGGCGTTGCAATAAATGACGTTAGTTTTATTCCTGACACCGCTTTTATTGCTGAAGTAATCTTCTGCCAAATACATGATTTTTTGAGGAGCGCCGGCACATTTTATCGGCGTGCCTGGATAGGTGAAAATGGCATTACCGCCTTGGAAATTTTGAATTAATTCCCAAGTGTAAGTCGCCGTTTTTAAAGAATAGTTGCTAGTTACTCCTCCTTTGCCTAGGGCTTCTGGCAATCCTTTGATTGAGTGCCAGTCGAGTTGAATGCCCGGACAGACAACTAAATAGTTATATTTAATCTCGATTCCGTCTTTGGTGAAAACAGTGTTGTTATCTGGGTCGATGTTGCTGACGTAATCTTTAATCCAGGTCGTGCCGTCGGGGATAAAGTATTTTTCCTCCCGGGTGGTTTGCTCTGGAGTAAAGACTCCTGCAGCTACTAAAGTCCAACCCGGTTGATAGTAATGTTTGTCCGAAGGTTCGACGATCGCTATATCCAGCGACTTATCTTTTTTTAACAGTTGTGCCGCCGTAGTGATGCCGGCAGCACCCCCACCAACGATTACTATTTGATGGCTGAGGTTTTTAGTTTTCATAGTCTTTGTACTAACGGTTGTTGTCATGGCGTTCTTTTTTAACTATAGCTTTAGTTAGAGAGCAGGTCTTGTATGTTCGGGAAACAGAAACCCGGTAATTCCTGCAAAACCGCGTTTCTTGACCGGCCCTCTGGAAGACAGTTTGTCAAAATTACCATTAAATTTGTGAAAAACTATCAAATTTTAATAAAAATTTTAAGTTTCGCCCTGTTGGTTTACCTTTGACAAACAATCCAAAAAAAGCACTGACTTTTCAGCCAGTGCCAGAACGTTGGAACTGATTGTTACCCTATTCTGCCAAATCTACGGGGTGCCTCCCAGCGAAAATACGTTCGTCCCCATTCCTAAAAAGCTGACACAATTTAGGTATCGTACATCCGAGCCTCTGCGGCTTCTGGATTTTCTTCGCAATACTCCTCAAAAGCAGTTTTCTCAAGTCGCTCTGCCTTCTGGTGAGCGGCTTCCGCTTGCAACTCTTCTACAATATCCCAAGCAGCAGCACATTCGCGAGAAGTGGGGCCTTTTTCCGCACAAACAGCCCTCGCTTCCTGAACCGCTTTCTCAATTTCGTCCTCCAGTAGTAGAGCTTTCGGTTTTTCTACAAAGTCGCTCTTGCTTAAAATGTCCGTTATCGAGATAATGCCTACCAATTCGCCGTCAATCACCGGGGCCCGACGGATGCCGGTATTGGCAAACAACCGCGCTACATATTCCACTCCTAGATCGGGATTAACCACGATGCAAGGTTTGTTCATAATTTCGTAAACCCGCACGGTTTTGGGATCTTTTCCGTAAGCAGCTACTTTGTAAATAATGTCCGTTTCCGTGACGATACCGTAGGCATCCGCTTCGGTGCGGCGATCGACGATTAAGGCACGCAGGCACATATCGTTCATTTTCTTAGTCGCCTCTGCCACAGTCGCAGAACCTCGAATGGTTACTACATCTGTGGTCATAATGTCTCTTGCTTTCATCATCATGGTTTTTTTTCCTCCTTTGCAGTTTTTTGTCTGCCTTTCTATTTTTGTAGAATAGAATACAGTGGCTCTTTCGTCTAGTGTTTTCTGCTTATCCTTCCATTGCCCCAAACTTAAACTGAGTATGAATAGGAGTATGACTTACTCGGAATCATCAGACAATGGTTTAAAAGTCAAGCGCCAACTAGCGGTTTTTTCCACCTCCACTGGCAATTCGTTCATAACATCTCCTAACTCCTTCTGTAACTGCTGAGTTAGAGTCACGGGAAAATCGAAATCTAATCCCTTAGTAGTAACAAAATCTGCCAATTTAGCAAAAGCTACTTTCTTAGAAGTTCGTTCGTAACTGGATAATTTAAAAGCCACCGTTTCTTTAATTTCCTGCGCCAACATCCCTTTTTTTATCCGTTCTTCAAGTTCTTTTTTCTCCGAATCTAATAGCTTCCATTGATTCTCTATTTCCCGATATCTTTGAGTTAGCTCGCTTAAATTTTCTTCAGCAGGATTGCGCTGACTTTTTCCGGCAATTTCTAACAAACATCCGTGTATTTGCGCCACATAAACAGGATCCATTTTAGCATATTCTAATTGCTTTTCAGTTAAAGGACGTTTGCCCCAGTCGCTTCCCTGTTCTTCTTTACTAATGTTAGAACAATTGCAGAGTTTGGTTGCTAAAGTTTTCAAAGTTAAATTGGGTAAAGGTAAGAGATAGTAAGGCAGTTTTTTGGCTATTTCCCAAGTACAAGTAATATTTTTTGCGGCTTTTTTACCCAAAAACTTAACGTCGTATTTGGCATTATGAAAGACTTTTTCTATCTCGGAATCAGCCATTATTTTATTAATGAAAATATCCGCCTTTTCTGGTTTATCTAAAACGTCTAAAAGGTAAACTCTATCCCCCGTTAAATCTCCTCCATATGCCAAGACTTGAATCAAAGAAAGTCGAGGTTTGCGAGTCTTATAATCGGCAACTTCCGTATCGACCCAGAGAATTTTCGCAGTAGAAAAAAGAGCGATCGCCTCCTCTATCTCCTTTAGTTCCGTCAAATAAAACATTTTGCTAATTGCTAATTGTTAATTGTTAATTGTTAATTGTTAATTGTTAATTGCTAATTGTTAATTGTTAATTGCTAATTGTTAATTG
>CAZSTZ010000190.1:0-14196 GCA_964609515.1 uncultured bacterium
CAATTCCCAATTCCCAATTCCCAATTCCCAATTCCCAATTCCCAATTCCCAATTAATGATGTAATCCCATCAATTACCAAGGACTGCCGATGGTAATAAAAGATGCCCAGTAATAAGGATGGGATAAAGTTTCATCTGCCAAAACTGCCAAATCCGGCGGCAATTGCATAGCACTCCTGGAAGCCAAAAGCTCGCCATCCTGCAAGCGAACCTGCCCCCTAAGCATGGCAATTTGCGCTTCCCTTAAAGCCTCTGCTTTAGTGGGTGCGCTTCGCAAATCGCGATAAAATTCATTCATCAAAGCCAAAGTTCCCGCATCGCTAACAAGCCACAAACTAGCCACAGCAGTCTTAACCCCGGCCTGAATTGCTAAACCCGCAAAACCTAATTCAGCTTCCAAATCTCCCACCGCAGTTTCGCAAGCACTCAGCACTAATAATTCTACCGGCGGTCGATCTAAATTTAACTTTCTAATGTCATCTAACCCTAACCTTTCTTCACCCCAAAATTGAATGTAAGAGTTGCTCGGTGTTCCCGAGGTAAACTCTGCATGGGTAGCCAGATGAACGATTTCAAAATTTTGTTTTTGGCGTTGAGAAATTAAGTTGTCTACGGTAAACTCTTCATTGAGAAAAGCTTGACCTTGCCATAAAGTATTTGTTATTGCCGACACTTCTACTGGCACTGCGGGTAAAGGATTTAGTTCGGTAAATTCTGAAGCTCCCATCGCTAAAACTTCTGAATTTTTTACCCCTTGATAACGAATCCTGGTTAAATTATAAGCAGGAATTATTGCCAGAGCATATTTTTCGATTAAAAACTGTTCTCCATCGTGTAATGCTGCCACTGGCAAACCACGCAAACCTCCACCAACGCATAACAATAAAGTATCTATGTTTTCTGCTTCCAGATTCAATTCAACCGGCTTTATCGTCCATTCGTATAGTGTTTGTGCTGGTTTTAAATATGATGTACTCAAGCGCTTTCTCGGATTTGTGATTTCACCTCGCAACTGTTTAATTGTTAGCAATAAGCTTTCTTTCTCAGCTTCAGGTACGCTAATTCCGATGGGTTCTCGCTCTGGAGTAATTAAGATTAATTCCAGTTGCGTATCTCTCGGCCACATCCAAATTACGGCGGCTTTCGTATTGGTTATGTTACTAATTCGAGAAAGCTCCGTGGCTATTTCTTCTGCATTTTTAGTAACTTCGGCGAGATTGGCTCCGAAGTAGTTTTCGTAATCTCTTTCCCAGTGTTGCTCCACCGCCGTGACAGCTTCAATAAAATTTCCTTCGCCCAGAAATCTTTCCCAGTCTGATTCCATTACGGCCATCGCTGGCCGGTTTATCCCGAGATTGGCAAGGGCGATCGTACTCGCAAAAACTCCGACAAAAAGAAGTGCTAAAAGTCGCTTTCTTTTCAGAAAAAACATAAAAATTGCTTCCTTATTGATGAGTCACTTAAAACCACCCTAAAACCTTAAAAATTAACCGTTAATAATCAACCGTTAATAATCAACCGTTAACTATTAGCTATTAGCTATCCCTTTGAGACTACCTCAAATCTAGTACAATAGTTTAGACCGTTTGACCTTCAAACGACAATCTAAAATCTATAATCTAAAATCTAAACTAAAGATGACACCATCTCCCAATAACCAACAACCCGAACCAATTTCCAATAACAACTCAACAGCCACAAAAGACCCGGAAACAACCGTACCAGAAAACGAAGAACTCGACGAGTTTCCAGACGAAGTAGAGATGTCCATCTTCGACCATCTCGAAGAATTGCGACAGCGCATCTTCTATTCTTTAATCGCGGTGGGTATCTCCGTCGTAGGTTGCTTCCTGGTAGTTAACCCTATAGTCCAATTATTAGAAGTCCCCGCAGGCAAGGTTAAATTTCTTCAACTTGCCCCAGGAGAATATTTTTTCGTCTCTATCAAAGTAGCGGGTTATAGCGGTTTGCTCCTTGCCAGTCCCTTTATTCTTTACCAAATAGTCAGATTTGTGACCCCGGGATTGAGTCGTCGAGAGCGAAGGATGCTCGCACCGGTTTTTTTGGGTTCTACCCTTCTGTTTGGGGTGGGGTTATTGTTTGCTTATTTCGCGATCGTTCCCGCCGCCCTCAAATTTTTTATCGGTTATGGTGCCGACGTGGTGGAACAAGCTTGGTCTATTGAAAAATATTTTGAGTTTGTGTTGCTGTTATTATTTAGCACTGCTTTAGCTTTCCAAGTTCCCATTCTCCAATTGTTACTCGGTTTTTTAGGTATCGTGTCTTCCAAACAAATGTTTTCTGGTTGGCGATATGTAGTGTTGGGAGCAATGGTTATGGGTGCAGTTTTGACTCCTTCGACGGATCCCGTTACTCAAAGTCTTTTAGGCGGGGCGGTTTTGGGGCTTTATTTTAGCGGCATCGGTTTGGTCAAACTTTTGGGACGTTGAATCGGAAAAACCGGGTTTCACAGGCCGGGTGGCCATCGCTTTGTAACAAACTAGGACGGTTCCCCCCAGGAATCAATGCTTCGTTAATTCCCCCTACGACGATCGTCTAAAATCAATAACCTATTTTTTACCTTTTCCATAACTAAAATAAGATTCAACTCTATTCCCTTTCCTCTGTCTATTTCTTGGTTCCCCATTTTTTTGTCTTTGCTCCCTATTCCTTTTTCTTGGCTTGGGAAAAATTGAGAAATGCTCCTGCTTTTTTGGGAATTTATCAAGTCTAATTCAAGAGAATTGGGAGCTATTCTCTTTCCTCTTTCTATTTCTTGGTTTTCCGTTTTTTTTCTCAGCTCCATATTTTATTTGATATTTTTAAGCAGAGTTTAAATAAATTTAATACCAAAAAAAGATGAGCTTGCATCTCTATGAGTTCGGCAAAGCTTGGAAGACTGGGATTTATCTCGTGCTGCTTGAGATTTAATTGGTATAAGTTAATACATATTTAAAAATATAAAGATTTTATGAAAAAATAAGTAAAAGCGATCGCTAATATGAGTTGGGTTTATAATAAACAGTTAATTCAAGTGTCATAAGCAGAACTGTAAGTAAATTTACGGAGTCATATATGGAGATGCCAACAAGATTTTTTCAATACAGCGTCTTGGCAATTATGACTGGGATAACGCTTCAGTGTATGGCAACAGGTAGTTTTCGCCTTTCGACTGCCAAAACTGAAACTTTAGAAAACTTTAAAGTAGCCATGCTCTTACCAGAGGCGATCGACGATAATAGTTTCAGTCAAGCTGGCTACGAAGCTTTAAAAAACTTAGAAACAAAACTAAATGCTGAGATAGCTTATACGGAAAATATTGAGGAAAAAAAATCGGAGGAAATCGAAAAAATAATTAGAAAATATGCCGATGCAGGGTTTGATTTTATCGTAGCCCACGGCAGCGAGGCTCTAACTCTCAAACCAACGGCAACTGTAGCGGCAGAATTTCCTCGCACTAAATTTGCGATTTTGGCAGGAGATAGTCCGGGAAATAATAGTAATTTAGGTATCCTCAGTTTGAGAACGGAAGAACTAAGTTACTTAACGGGAGTAGCTGCCGCTTTACAAGCACAAACTAATCGAATTTGCCTTACTGGAGGAGTAGCTTCTGGCTGCACCCAGAAAACCGCAACTTGGTTTAAAAAAGGAGTCAAATCTATTAAACCGGAGGCACAATTTAGCATTAAATCGGTAGGGAATGAAGAAGCTTTTGCGAGTTATATAGAAATCGAAAAAGAAGAATCAAAATCCAGTGCCGTCCCAATTTCAGTGGCGGCATCCCCAGGATTATATGCTATTGACCCCAATAAAGACTTAGCTGCAAAACCTCTCGGTTGTCTCTCTATCGCTCGAAAGATAGACTATGGAGAGTTATTGCTCTACGGAGCAACTCTAGTTCGAGAAGGACGTTGGGAAGGTAAGAAGTACGGGTTTGGTCTCAGAGAAGGAATTGTAGAATTAGCTCCAGTTGCCAATTTGCTCGCCGAGAGCGAACTTGACATCTGGGAAGATGCAAAAAAGGATGTTTTAGCTAGAAAAATAGAATTTTGGCGGGAGCAATATTGAAGTTAGCCGAAAGGCAGACGATCCAGAAACCCGGTTTTGCCGGAATTACCGGGTTTCTGAGATACCAAAAAACGTTAAAAAATTTTGAGGAAACTCTCGATGGACACTGATAATCCTTTAGGTAAAATGCCAAAATTAAAGCCAAAGATCGGAGCCATTAAAACCTGGACTGTTTCCCTCGGCAGCCAAATCCTTTGGGGTTCGATCGCTTTAGTGGGCTTTAGCTTAATATTTACGGGAGGAATGCTAATTCGAGCGAGCTTTAAGACTCAGTTACAACAATCCGACTTGCTGCAACGAGAGCGATCGCATAGAGCGGCCCAACAGATCGGTTTTTATATAGAAGATTTACAAAGGAAGCTCGACTACCTAGCAAGAGTACGCGGTTTAACGGAGTTGCCCCCAGTTACTCAGAAAACTTTCTTAGAAGGTTTAGTCCGTCATAACAATGCCTACGAAATGCTGGCAATACTAGATCGCCAAGGAACTGTAGTTCAGAGTCTTTCCCCCAAAGGCGAGATGGAGCCTGTTTCTTTCGCCAATTCCCCGGTTTTTGGGGAGGCTTTTTATCGGCAAGAAGCTTATTTCGATAACGTTGCGCTCGACCCGGTTCTCGGTTATCCGGTTACTACTATATCCGTTCCCATTCGCAACGGCGAAGACGAAATCGATGGCGTGTTGGTGGCTAAAGTTAATCTCAAATTTCTCGATTTTGTGGTTTCCCAAGCCAATATCGGTCAAACGGGATACGCTTACGTTATCGATGCCCGCCAATTGGTCATCGCTAAAAAAAGAACTTCCTCGGAAGCGATGCAACTAGAGGATATTTCCGATCGCCCTTTCCTCAAAAAGCTGACAGTCCCGACTTCCAAAAGCCCTGGTTTGCGGTACCAAATGCTCCTAAAAGGTCCTGAAGTAAATTCTTATCGCGGACTGGAAGGGGTAGAAGTGTTAGGGGCGATCGCTCGCGTTCCTTATACGGATTGGAAGGTAATTGTAGAATTACCGATTAGGGAAGCTCGCGCTCCCTTACAAGATTTGCGACTGACGATGCTGCTAGGTCTGGTTATAGGAATTGCCGTGGCTGCCGGTCTGGCTTTTCTCCTCTCGCGCAAACTGCTTTCTCCCCTTCAATCTCTTACTGCAGCTGCGGCGAGAATTACCAATGGAGACCTGGTCGTGAGGCTAGATATTCGCTCCCAGAACGAATTGGGAGTTCTCGCCCGAGCTTTCGAGATCATGGCAGAAGAGTTACGATCTTCTTTTACTGCTTTAGAAAAAACCAACCAAGAGTTAGAAACGCGGGTAGAACAACGAACCAACCAACTACTTTTAGCTAAAGAAGAAGCGGAGGCAGCCCAAAAAATTGCCGAGGATGCTTCTCTGGCGAAAAGCGAGTTTCTGGCAAATATGAGTCACGAATTGAGAACTCCTCTTAACGGCATTTTGGGCTACGCTCAAATCTTGTTACGGGATCGAGGTTTGAGCAAACAACAAAAACATAGTATCGGCATCGTTCAACAGTGCGGCAACCACTTGTTAAATCTGATTAACGATATTTTGGACTTGTCAAAAATTGAGGCGCACAAACTGGATGTGTATCCCGAAGATTTTAATTTTCCCTATTTTTTGAGCGCCGTGGCAGAAATGTGTAAGATTAAAGCCTGTCAAAAGGGTATTGCTTTTAATTTTCAACCGTCGCCTCTGCTGCCAACGTTAGTTCGTGCCGACGAAAAACGCTTGCGACAAGTGTTAATAAATTTGTTGGGAAATGCGATTAAATTCACTGAAGAAGGTAGCGTGAGTTTCAAGGTTACGGTAGTAGCAGAAAAAAGCGGGTCAAACGCGACAAAAATTCGATTTGAAATAGAAGATACTGGGGTAGGAATGAGCCCGGAGTATTTCGAGAAAATTTTTGAACCTTTCGAGCAGGTAGGGAACAATTATCTTAAGGCAGAAGGTAGTGGTTTGGGGTTGGCAATTAGTCAGAAAATTGTGAGGATGATGGGTTCTAATTTGGAGGTGCGATCGCAACTCGGTATCGGCAGTTTGTTTTTCTTTGAGTTAGAAATTCCTGTTGTTAGTAGCGCATCTTTAGCAACATCAAAAGCCATAGAGCCAGAAAGAATAGTCGGTTACGAAAAAAGGAATAAAGTTAAAATCTTAGTGGTAGATGATAAATGGCAAAATCGCTCGGTTTTTGTTAGTTTGTTAACTCCTATTGGTTTTGAAGTTTGGGAAGCTGCTGACGGCATAGAAGGGTTAGAAAAAGCCGATCGACTTTTGCCAGATTTAATTATCGTCGATTTGGTAATGCCTGGAATGCACGGTTTCGATTTAATTAAGAAACTGCGGGCTAAGTCTCAGTTAAAAAATACGGTAATTATTACTTCCTCTGCCAGCGTATTTTCTACTGACAAACATAAAAGTTTAGCGGCGGGGAGTAACGATTTTCTTGCCAAACCGATTTTAGTATCGGAATTGTTTGAAAAGTTAAAGATTCATTTGGGTTTGGAGTGGGTGTACGAACCAAAGGAAATAGAAGAAGGTGCCGATAATAGTAATGTCGAGGAACTTGTGATACCGCCCAAGGAGGAGTTGGAAACTGTATTGAGGGCGGCAAGAATTGGGGATATTGAGTTAATTCAAATGGAGGCAAATCGGATTAAACAATTGGATGCTAAATACAAGGCGTTTGGCGATCGCTTGTTCGAGTTGGCCGGCGAGTTTGAATACAAACCCATTTTCAATTTAGTAAAAGAACAGTTTGAAGAAGAATAACCCTTGTTTGTAGCGATCGCTTTAGCGATTTAGTACGCGCTTGTTTTAAATCGCGATTATAGCAATTCTCTGTACAAAATATCTTAGATCCCCCTAAATCCCCCTTAAAAAGGGGGACTTTGAATTTTTTGCCAGTTTTTTCAAAAAACCTGGTTTCTAATAATACTTGACCGCCTCGCTTAAAGGAATTTTTACAAACTTTTATTCCAATATTCCAAACCAGTGACAACTACCTCTTCCAACCACTTTCCAAAACGTTCCTTGAGATTGTTTTCTTCATCTGCATAAGAAAACTGAAAGGGCGTATCTGCTAATACCTGAATCTCGCTAATATTGTACTCGTTCTCTTCCGTATTGTTTTTATGATAAGCACAAGCAGAACAAACGAGCAACCCCCGATATTCCCGTCCGAGAACGTGAAACGAAAGTAAAATAATAATTGATGTTTCTACGTTAATTACCAGTTGAATCCAACTATGATAGTTACGAAGATTGGCGAAGTATTTTAACTGCTTTGCTGCCTCGACAATTTGATGGCGATGATAATAGGAACGAGAATCGCCCACGGGAGATGTTACTGTAAAAACTTCAGCATCTCCTAGAAAGTTTTCAACCGATTGTTTAATTTCAAAAGCAACACTTTCCAAACGCAACGATGCCATTGCAAATAAAGTTGCTGCAAAATTTTCGACTTTTTCGCATTTTTCCCGAACAGAAGCGGACTGTTTTTTCTGAAGTTTATCGGCAACAGAAGCAATAATTACCTGAGTTCGTCTGGTTTCTGATAATATTTGTTCCGACAAACCGAGACTGCGAATAAATGCTAGCTTTTGACTTTTGGCAAATAAGTTAATTAGATTAGATAAATCTCCTTTATCCGCATCTTCCAATGCAGAAATATAAGTAGGGCGATCGTCGCGAGTCAGTACCAGTGGAAACCATCTAGCTTGAATAAAAACTAAACTGGCAAGACATCTCGCAATTGGACCGTTTCCATCTTGGAAAGGGTGAATTTGGGTAAACCGATGGTGCAACCATGCGGCCTCTACTTCTGGGGGAATTTCTCGGTGTTGGTGGTGCAATTCAATTAAGCGATCCATTTCCGATGCCACTTGTTCGGGAGGGCAATATTCGTGAATTGAGCCATCCGGCCTCATGGGGTTGTTTGGTTGTTGTTTCCAGTCGCCCCGTATTAAAGATACTTCTATTATTTCGCCAGTTAAGGGAATTAAAGCTTCTGTAGTATCTTGACTTTGAGTTAAAACTTGATGTAATTGTTTGATGTAGAAACTAGATAAAGTTCTCTGCCCGCCGACAAAATCAAATAATCCTTCTATAGCCGCTTCTTGGTCTTTAATTAAAGCCACTACTTGTTGAATGGGACGGTCTGTTGCGCCGTGAGGAATTAATGCTTCGTTAATTCCTCGTTCGATTAACAAGCGAGTAATGTCGCGATCGATATTGTAGAGTTGTTCGATGATTCCGGTTTCAATTGCTATCTCTCGCCGCAACCGATCCATAAATCTTTGGAACTCTCCAGAGGCGCGAAGGCGTTCTGCTTGTTCGTTCCAAACCGTGACTAAGGGTGGGAGTTCGGAGCTTGCATATTTTCTCCAGTCTTCGGCTAAATCTGTTATTGGTTTCCACTGCATAAATAATTTTTTGTAGCGTTAGGAATCGGCAATTTAATAAGATATAAGCTAGAATTTAACCAGTACCAAAATGTTTAGGAGGTTTATATTATGAGTGGCTATTTAATTTATCATCCCCGTCGGGATATTTCATATTTTAAAAGTACGAAAGTTTACCATGATTCCAACTGTGGCAATCAAGATCCCTATATCTGGAATCAAAAATTTCTTCATACTTACTGTCACATAACCCAGATGTCACCGCAGATTGACTACATCAATTTTTGGGTTAGTGGCGATTGTTTCCCGGAGTTTAGTTTTCTTTACTGCGATTTAGTATTTCTGGTTGCAGAAAAGCTATATTGGCAAAATGCTAATAACATAGACGACAACAATCCTGTTGTTGATAGCGATCGAGCATATAACGACCATTATCGCTGGCATTTCCAGCATTTTCTTAAGCGTCGTCGCAGATTTACTCTTAAAGCAGATCCAGAATCTAGTTTTCAGCCACAAAATGCTCGTCAAGAATTAATCGATGTTCTTCCATTCTTACTCGATCGAGGCTTTAGTTTAACTCAACTGCGTAAAAATTTACGTTCGGGTTTTTCTTCTAAACCTATGCCTTTAAGTTCTTCGATCGCAGCCGAGTTTTACTCTTGGATAAGTCAACGTGCAAATATTAAGCTTTATGGGTTTCAGTTAGAGGAAATTCGCAAACAAAATCAACATCTTGCCAGTTTATAACCTAACGCTACCCCACAAAATCACTCTTCTGCCAAAAAAATCGAGGCAGAGAAATCAAATTCCCTGTCTCAATTTTTTAACGGTCAGTTTTTCAGCCAGTAGTGGGAAGTTGGGTTGCGCTGCGCGGAGCCCGACCTACAAATTAGCTACTACAAATTAGCTACAAACTAGCTAAACTTAGTACAATCTTTGATTGGGCTTGTGGACGATGAAGCTCAATACTTGGCATTGCTTCACGTTATCGAAACCCATCACGCGGATGAAGCAGTTGGGATATTCGCTGCGGCAAGCTTGAATTTCGCTCAATACTTCTTCGATGCTGCGGGCGTTGAAGAGAGGTAACTTCCACAAAGTCCAATAGTGCATGGCTGCATCAGAAGTTTCGCTAAATTCTACGCCTGCAATATAACCTTGCTCCAGAATGTACTGAATTTGACGGCGCATTTGGGCATCAGTCAAAGCGGGTAAATAGGAGAGGGTTTCGTAACGACGCTCTTTTGGTAAAGTTCTCATTGAATTTCGGGAATTTGTTGATAATGTGTGCGTTTCTGGTTTTTTGTTGCTAACTGCTAATTGTCTTTTTTCCATTAGCTATTAGCCATTAGCTTTCTAATCCGGTTTTCCATCCGGATCGAGGCTAGGGTCGGGAAGGTTCAGTTGCGTAATTCGCTCTAGGTAGTCGCGCCGATGTTCCATATTCGCCTGTTGGATGGCAGTGCGAACCATTTCTGGCAAGTAATCTGCCACTTCATCGGCCAGATGCTGCCGGACGGTCATTACTCGAAAGGCTAATTCTTGGTTTTCTTGAAGTAGTTCTTGCAGATAGGCCTCTCCATCCTGAATTTTTCCAGTTGAAGAAAAGCCACTTAACCAGATCGCCAAAGGAGGGTTTGTCTCTCTTAACTGATTGGTAATGGTCCGCACAGCTTGATAGGTCAAGTAGCTCGACAGTACCTTTGCTGTATCTTTTGCAACTTTTTTAAGATCCATTTTGACCCCAGCCTTAACTATTTTAGATTTTAGATTTTAGATTTTAGATGCCATATTGTATTTGCAATAATACCTAACCGTCAAGTTCGCAGCGAACGGAACGGAAATCACAGAAGAACTATCTAAAATCTAAAATCAGCGAGGTATCTAAAATCGATTAGACCGTATCCATTGCTTCGTACTCGAACTTAATTTCTTTCCAGAGTTCGCAAGCAACGGCCAATTCTGGAGACCACTTGCAAGCTTCGCGGATGACGTCGCCACCTTCGCGGAACAAGTTGCGGCCTTCGTTACGGGCCTGGATGCAAGCTTCCAATGCCACGCGGTTAGCAGTTGCACCAGGAGCATTACCCCAGGGGTGTCCCAGAGTACCGCCGCCGAACTGCAAGCAAGCGTCGTCGCCGAAGATTTCTACCAAGGCGGGCATGTGCCAAACGTGAATACCGCCGGAGGCTACTGGCATGACACCGGGCATGGAGGCCCAATCTTGAGTGAAGTAAATACCACGGCTGCGGTCTTGTTCGATATGATCTTCGCGCATCAGATCCACGAAGCCCATCGTAATGCCTTTTTCACCTTCGAGTTTACCCACAACGGTACCGGAGTGGAGGTGGTCCCCTCCAGACATCCGCAAGCACTTAGCTAAGAGACGGAAGTGGATACCGTGGTTCTTCTGACGGTCAATAACGGCGTGCATGGCGCGGTGGATGTGTAACAACACGCCATTGCGACGGCACCATTTTGCCAAAGTTGTATTGGCAGTGAAACCACCAGTCAGGTAGTCGTGCATGATGATGGGGGTTTTGATTTCTTTAGCGAATTCTGCCCGTTCGAGCATTTCTTCGCAGGTGGGGGCTGTAACGTTTAAGTAGTGGCCCTTAACTTCCCCGGTTTCTGCTTGAGCTTTTTCGATGGCCTCTTGAACGAAAAGGAAGCGATCGCGCCAGCGCATGAACGGCTGAGAGTTGATATTTTCGTCGTCTTTGGTGAAGTCCAAACCGCCGCGCAAGCATTCGTAAACTGCACGACCGTAGTTTTTAGCGGACAGGCCTAATTTAGGTTTGATAGTGCAACCCAACAGAGGACGACCGTACTTGTTCAATTTATCGCGCTCGACGGTGATGCCGTGGGGGGGACCTTGGAAGGTCTTCAGGTAAGCGATGGGGATGCGCATATCTTCCAAGCGCAAGGCCCGCAGGGCTTTAAAACCAAATACGTTACCGACGATAGAGGTTAACATATTGGTTACGGAACCTTCTTCAAAGAGGTCCAGAGGATAGGCAACGAAGCAAATATACTGATTGTCTTCTCCGGGTACGGGTTCGATGTCGTAGCAGCGACCTTTGTAGCGATCGAGGTCTGTCAGCAAGTCTGTCCAAACCGTGGTCCAAGTACCAGTAGAAGATTCGGCAGCTACCGCAGCGCCTGCTTCTTCTGGGGGTACTCCTGGCTGAGGGGTCATGCGGAATGCTGCCAGAATATCTGTATCCTTTGGCGTGTAATCCGGGGTGTAATAGGTAAGTTTATAATCTTTTACCCCTGCCTGGTACCCAGCTTTGGACTGAGTTTGAGTTTGAGCGTAAGCCATATTTCCAATCCTTAAGAATCCTTAACTCTTCTGCTTTCCAGCAGACTATTCAAGATAATATCAAGATTTTGCTCTTTTTAAGCTTTTAATATTATTTTATAAACAATAACTTTTTTAAACTATTTTTTACATTTTTTAACATTTTGCTTAAATAACTGCCTTGCCTCGATTAAAAGCACTACAGTCTCAAAAATGAGGGCAGAAATACTTATTGACAAAAGTACCATTATGCGATCGCTTAAGAAAAAAAATAGGCAATTATCCATCAAATAACTTTGATTTATAACGCACCAAATCTCTAGGTGATTTTTCGATGCTAAAAAACTAAAAATGGCATCTACCACAAGATGGTTTATTTGTAAAGAAAAAATCAAAAAAAGTTTCTTCTTATTTATATAGAATTAAAAGAAAGACAAGGGCAGACTTGCGGGGAAGGGGAAGACAAGGGAGAGGGAGGAGTGGTTAAAAATCGAACGAAGCTTGTCCCCGCAAGTCTGCCGCAAGTCCGCCGCAAGTCTGCCGCAAGTCCGCCGCAAGTCTGCCCTTGTCCCCCTTGTCCCCCTTGTCCCCGCAAGTCTGCCCTTGTCCCCCTTGTCTCCAAGTTATGCGTCAGTCTGCATCCCCAACCATCCACTGCATCAACTCCCATTGCCCCAACCCCGTCCAAAGTTGGGGTAATAAATATTGTCAGAGTTGCGGAACCCCACTGCTGCTAAACCATCGCTATGTCCCCCTAAGACCTTTAGGAATCGGCGGTTTTGCTAAAATCTACACGGTTTGGGACTTAAAAACTCAAACGGAACGGATCCTCAAAGTATTAGTAGAAGCCTCCCCCAAAGCATTAGAATTATTCGACCAAGAAGCTTGGGTTCTCACCCACGTCCGCCATCCGGGCATCCCTCAAGCAGAACCGGGAGACTATTTCTATTTACAAAAGCGCAACAATAATAATTACCCGGGCCATCCTACTAATTGGCGGCTGCCTTGTCTGGTGATGGAAAAAATTAACGGGGTGACTTTAGAAGAAATACTGGACCAACATCCCCAAGGCTGTCCCCAAGAATGGGTAATTAATTGGTTAACCAAAGCAATAGAAATTCTCTGGGAGCTGCATCGGCGGGGAATTATTCACCGAGACATCAAACCATCCAACCTGATGTTGCGGACGGCCATGCGGAACAGCCAACTTTTTCCCTTACAACCAATAGAAGCAACTAGCGCTCCTTTAGTGGCGATCGATTTTGGCGGGGCCAAACAAATAGGCTCTTGGAAAAATCGTCCTCCAGAAATCCCATCCAAAAGCAGTACCAGATTAATTTCTCCCGGATACAGCCCCCCAGAACAAATGACCGGGGGGGAAATAGGACCGCCTGCGGATTTTTATGCTTTAGGTCGGACTTGCATTCATTTATTAACGGGGAAATATCCAGCAGATTTAGAAGACCCTTCTACTGGAGAGTTGCAATGGCGACATTTAAGCGAGATTAATTCTCCTTTTGCCGATTTGCTCGACCTTATGGTTAGTTTGAACGTACAAGATAGACCTAAAAGCGCTGCTGCGATTTCTGTTCGTCTGGCAAAAATTCATCGATATCAAAAGAGGGCAACTGCGGCGTTCGCGAAGCGTTGCGGATGCAACATCGCTCTAACTAAACTAGGTCGAGTCATCCAAAAATTAATTAATTTTATTTCTCGAATTATTAACCAAATAGTAGGCGGCTGTCTGGATACTTTATGGGAAACAATTTTAGGAGGAATAGGCGGTTGCGTGGGGGCGAGTGTCGGTTTAGTTTTAGCCTATTGGTCGGCAGTAGGGGAGGCAACCGCCGATATTTTAGCTAGCGAATGGTTTCAAATTGGCGATTTGCCGATAACTTTCGGCGAGGAAGTATTGGTATTTGCTTTGGCGGGGTTGTTTACGGCGATCGGTTTGACCGATACGGGGAGTTTCGGTCAACAACGCCGTTACGGTTGGGGGGGGTTTATGGGAGTTATCGGTTATGTGTTAGGGGGTTTGTGTTGGGAAGTTGCCAGAGTGGGTACTTTTGTCTTTTCAACGACAGACGAAATTATGGCTTTTGAACTGTTGGGGAGACTGTCGGTGGGAATAGCGATCGCCACTTTAAGTTTGGGACTGGGTTTAAAAAGCCATAAATTTGCGCAAGCGGTGGTAGTAACTGTTGGAGTGGCGATGGTATTTATCGGTTTGGAGAGTTTGAGTTTATTTCCCGAACCATTTTTGCAGTTTGTCTCGGTGTCTGCCAGCAAACCGAGTTTGTTCGAGTTTTTTGCGAGTATCGGTTTTTTTGGTTTATTGGGAGGCGTCGGCGGTTTTTGTTTGGGAGTGAGTCATTATTTAATCGTTCCGGTGTTGCGGTGGTTGGGTTTGCG
>CAZSTZ010000191.1:0-14031 GCA_964609515.1 uncultured bacterium
TCTAATTAATCTCGCTATTCTCAAAACATAGAGTTAAAAAAACAAAACTATGAAAAACAAAAAACCCCTCCCCCACTACAGCGCAAAAACAGCCTGGGAAAATGGCACCGGCTATCTTATCGACTCTCGGGGCAACCGCCTCCCCGGCATAACCAGCATCTTAAAAGCCACTCAATCTCCAAAAGAAAAAGCCATTCTTAGCGCTTGGCGGCGAAAAGTTGGAAATGCCGAAGCTAATCGAATAATTAGAGAATCGCGCGATCGCGGCAACATCATCCACAACCTCGCCAAAAACTACCTCGAAGGTCAAACCGTCAACTGTCCGCCCGCCGTCGGGCCCTATTGGGACACCCTCCTACCGGTCCTCGAAAAGCTCAACCAAATCCGACTCTTAGAAGGCCATGTTTTTCACTACTACGAAGGTTATGCTGGCCGAGTAGATTGCGTGGCTAACTATCAGGACATTCCCTGCGCGATCGAATTTCAATCGGCCACCCACATCAAACCTCTTTACGATAAACCCCTGCAGTTGGCTGCCTATTGCGGCGCCCTCAACCGACAATACGGCCTCAAATTGAAAAATGCTTTATTAATCGTCGCCACTCCCAAAGAAACAATTGTTAATTGGTTTCCACCCAAAGAATTGATGGAATATTGGCGCGAGTGGCAACAGCGGGTCGCTCAATTTTGGCAAAGGCAAGCTGTAGCTTAAATATTACTTAAATCTGCCTTTAATAGGACTTTTTTAAACCAGAACTCCGCCCCATTTAAAATGAATGGGGCGAAGTTTTCAAAGTCCCCCTTTTTAAGGGGGATTTAGGGGGATCGTAAATAAGGAGTTTTCAAAGTCCCCGCAATTCAGCGGGGGATTTAGGGGGATCGTAAATGTACCTCATTAAACCGAGAAACGCTATAAATTCCCCTCGCATAACTGAAAAACATACCGAAGCAACCCTAAAACTCGTTCCAAATTTCCAGTACCATAAAGCAAAGTTTCCCAAACATTGCCATCGGTGGTTAATTTATAAAATCTCCAACCATCCCCATTAGTAACCACCCCAAAAATATCGATATTCTTATCATCCTTTCGATTCTGCCACTGACAAGCTTTCATTTCTACCAAACATTGAGCCAAACCTTGCTCGAAATCATCCTTTTTTGCCTCGACTACGCACAAAAAAGGTCGCTCTAAATAGCGCTTTCTTTCGGCAACTAAATAATCCACGTTACCGTTAGTTGTTTCTCCTTCCAAAGCGGCACCTTTCCAAATTTTTAAATTCTCCACACCCTCCAAAGCTTCCTCGCAAATAGCATCGATTAGCAGTTTTTTTGACTCTTCGTAACTTTCTAAATCGAACCGTTGCAACCTCAATAATCTTTGTTGAAAAAAAGCCGTAGGTTGTACTGGTGGAGCGTCGATATTCCAAGGAATTAACTCTGTTAAATTGAGTTCTTTAAAAGCAGCAGTTTTGGTGAAGCTAGAGAAGTTTTTTTTCTTGGGTTTTTTGGGTTGTGACATGGTTTTTATTAGCAAAGTAGTAGTAGAGCATCTCAGCTAAAAATGTGGCTAATATTTTGAGCATTTTGTAAGGTGCGCCGCAGCGCACCCTACCAGCTAATATTTTGAGCATTTTGTAAGGTGCGCCGCAGCGCACCCTACCAGCTCGTTTGGCAGAATGTATTGGTTATGCGCTGATTCCTTATTTGAGAAAAGTTTCCCAGAATGCTTCCAGGCTAGCACCGCGCACCATTCAAGAGTATTAAGCCAATACTGGAAGTCATACCATTAGCTCCCCGGCCTTGCTGAATAAGATGGCCCAGAGCAGGTTTGGTCCATTTTGTCGCAATGTTGACAATTTAGCTGGGGACGATCTGTCAGAATTAAAGTTTTTGATATCTCCAACCTCAACAACCCATCTAAGCATTCTCAGAAACCCGGTTTTTCAAAAAAACCGGGTTTCTTGACCTAGTGGGCGATAAAACCGGGTTTCTTGACCTACTGGGCGATAAAACCGGGTTTCTTGACTGGTAGGGCGATCGCCTACCTAGAGAGGAGGTGTTGTATTCTCAGAAACCCGGTTTTTCAAAAAAACCGGGTTTCTTGACCTAGTGGGCGATAAAACCGGGTTTCTTGACTGGTAGGGCGATCGCCTACCCAGCATTGGCAGAATTTTTTTTACATTTGTTAAGGTTGGGTTAGGGGATTTTATAATTAACAACTCTCCCCAGTTTGGGGGGCTAGGTGCATCTAACTATTCTCAGCCTTTTAATTTTGCGAGGCTAGAGAATAATTTGCCATGAATAGCCCCAGTTAGAGAGAAAGAAAGGAGGATCGAACTTGTTGTTTGTCAAACTTATGGGGAAAACCCCCCAACAGTTTCGTAGATTTTAATAAAGTAAACTCACACCATAAGGATCATGCACATGACTCAAGAACTCCGCCTAGTTATGGAAGGAGATCTTAATCTGACCAAATTAGGCTGCATTAGCACAGTACACAACCCAAAAGATGTCAATCATCTCGAACGTCGCCAACAACAAAGAGGCATTACTAACCCCATGATCGAAGTTGCCCTTATCTATGGAAAAAGGCAATTCAGCCACGGGGCCCTAACCTTTACCATTACGGACAGAAGGTTAAAAAATACGCCTTATAAACGGTTCATAGATACCCTCCGAGGGCTGCGAGTTGTCTGTTTGGACGGCCCGCCAAATCCGAAAGTTATGACCGCTTATTGGCATGAAAAAACTAAACGCCGGGTTCATAGATAACCCCATTTACTAAGTTTAGTTCTCGTAAATTCTTTCTTTCTAATTGATGACAATAGCTACTTTTTTTAAAGAAACCCGGTTTAAGAAAATAAACCGGGTTTCTAATAGTTTCGGGGTGTTTTTTACTGCCATTAAGCTACTAGCATACCTGCTTGACGGGCAGCCACCATATACCGAAAAATGTACTCCACTAATTCCACATAATGATAAGCAT
Organism: uncultured bacterium; assembly: GCA_964609515.1. GTDB lineage: Bacteria > Cyanobacteriota > Cyanobacteriia > Cyanobacteriales > Microcoleaceae > CALKCV01. The sequence goes on from CAZSTZ010000191.1 coordinate 2,987, forward strand.
CTTCTGCGGTTTTTCCCCAGACTGTAATGCCGTGGTCCCGAATTAATAAAGCGGGTATTTGTGGAGGGGTAGTTTGGAAGCGATCGCGCATTTCCTCAGCTATTTTCGCCACCTCTAAATGATTGACAAAAACGGGCATCTCCACCCGAGGATTTTCTTCCCAAACGCCCAAACCTTTGAGCATTTCAATAGGTGGCAAAGATAACCCATCCCCGCTGGCAAAGGTCGAAACTAAATTCGCTTCGATAGAATGAATGTGATAGCAAGCTCGCGCTTCTGGGAAACATTGATAAACTGCCTGATGAATGCTAGTTTCCGCCGAGGGGCGAAAATCGGCATTGTGCTTTTCTAAAATATTACCTTCTAAATTCATCCGAATAAAGTCCCAGGGAGTTAAACGCCCTTTAGGACGACCGCTGGCAGTTATCCAAAAGCTACCGTCGGGCAAACGCAAAGAAAGATTGCCGGCGGTGCCTACCATCCAACCTTTTTGGTAAAAGTGGGATGCTGCTTCAATTAATGTTTGGCGAGGATCGGTCATTTTTGAACGGGTAGTTGATAGATTTTGCGAACAGTTCTTTATTTTATCATAAGCTCGTTCGTAGTAACGACTTTAGTCGTAAAACACTGCATTTTTTACGACTAAAGTCGTTACTACTAACCCTTCCAAAGTTCCATTAAATGCTGGCGAACTTCCAAAAAATCGTTCCAGGGGATATAAGACTTGTGGCGATCGTCTAAATATTTAGAGAGGCGATCGCGTGCAAACACCAACGATGCCTCCATCGCCATATTCAGATCCGTAACCGAATCCCCGATCGCCACCTTCTCATCGGCAGGGTACAAATTCATCACCTCCACCTTTGCCACCAACTCCGTCTCTCCCTCAAAATCGGAACGAGCTCGCAAAAACTCCCCCCCAGTATCGACATCCACCGCATAAATACCCGCCACCCGGTCGGTTAAATCTCCCAGAACGGTTTCAACCATTATCCTCACGCCCCCAGACACCACCACAAAGGGCACTCCTTCGGCATCCAGAAAATCCAACAGTTCCACCAAACCCGATCGCAACTGTTTGGTACGAGAAAATTCTATTATTTCCTCGTAACGTCTGGCGGGGATAGATTCCAACATTTCTCGGACCCCTTCTCGGAGAGTCATCCGCAAGTTATACAGTTCTGGCATCACCCGGGCCGATACCGCCGGGGCGAACTCTTTCAGCATGGCGACGAAAGTTTCCTCGGCAGCGATCGTGCCGTCAAAATCGCAAAATACTACTCGTTTCATCATATTGGGGAATGGGGAATGGGGAATGGGGAATAGGGAATGGGGAATGGGGTTTCCATTCCGTAGAACGGGCATCCTGCCTGTTCTTTAATTAAAACCGCAACTTGCCAAAGCGTCAAAGAAAGCTTTAACGCCGGCGGCGCGTCCGTCTGGGTGGTCCATGATACCGGTGCCGGCATTGAGGATGACGTCGGAACCGTAGTCCGCAAGGACTTGGGGGACGATTTGCGGTTTGATGCCGGCGGAGGGAACCGGGAAGACATGGCGCGATCGCAAAATATCGCAAATCTTCGCTTCCTCTTTCGGATCGAAAGGCAAACTGCCGTAGTGGGCGGGATAAAGTACGCCATCGGCACCGGCATGAGCCATCAAAGTTCCCAAGACTACCGAATAACTCAAACCGTATTCGGGGGAACCGCACATCGCCCCTGCCAGGGCGGGGTGGGCGAAAATCGGCACATTTATTTCCGGGTCGGCAGCGATCGCCTCCAAAGCAGAATAGCCGTAAGCAAGAACGTTTACCAATAGAGCGTTAGCACCGCCGCGTACTAATAACCGGGCTGCTTCTACTAAATTAGAACTCCGACCCACGCTGGCAGTAACGTTAACTGCATATAAAACCGTGCGACCGGTTTTTTGTTTTACCTCGTCAATAACTTCCCGACAAGCGTAGAGACGAGATAGAGTGGGAGTTTCTTCTACATTAGGCATAATCTCGTCATCTTTAATTAAATCCAAACCGGCATAAGCGACATCCTTTAAAATAGCGGCATGGTCCCTGGCAGAGAGTCCCAGGGCCGGTTTAAAAATAGCCATAATTAAGGGGCGATCGCGAAGCGGCCCGGAGGGCTTCTCGCTTACTCCCACCAACTCCCGAATGCCTTTAATACCAAATTTGGGACGCAAACCGTAGCTTTCTGGGAGGCGAACAGCTACTACCTTAGCTGCCCCCGCCATCGAATACTTGCCAAAAATCATCGTGAGGAGGGAAGGGATATCGCCTTCGACGTTTGCTTCTGGGAAAGCGATGGTTGCCTCGCTAGTGCCGTCGGGGTTTACCACCCCCTTGACAACTTCCCCCAGATGAGCTTTAAGAAATTCCTCGCGATGACCGAAGCGGGCATCCCAAGTGCCTGCGGTTTGCCCGACGGCGATAATTTGCGCTTGACGTTGGGCGTCTGTTCCTGCGGGAAAACGGTAATCTACTTCGATAGTCATGGTTTTGTTAGTGGTTAGTAAAACTGGTAGAAATGCTTTTTTTAAGACAGCAGGCATTCCTACCATTTATATAATTGATTATGCGTCAAATTGTTGCGGCCAAATTTCCGAAATTTTTAGTTCCCAACCGGGCAATAATTCGGCTACTGTTAAAGTATCTTCATTGGTTAAAACTATAGGTTCGCCTGTAGGACGATAGACAGTAACAGTCAAATTTTTCGGATCTACTAAAATGCCGACCTGAGTTCCTAATTCAATGAATTTTTTAATTTTGTTGGCCAGGGGTTTAATGTTATCCGATGCCGACCTTACTTCTACCATTAAATCTGGCACGATTTCAGCAAAAGAACGAGGAGTTTTAGGCATTTTTTTAGCCGAGACAAAAGAAACATCCGGGCCTCGTAAATCGCCATTTGGTAGCCGAAATCCTGCACCAGAACCGGTAACGTGACCCAAAGCGCGAGGCATTACCCACATATTTAAAAAGGTAATTAACCGAGCAATAATCACTTCTGAGGTGTAATCCGATAGTCCCATGATAATAACTTGACCGTTAACTAATTCGATTTCATAGTCCAGTTGGGCTTCTGTTAATTGAGCTTGAACTTTTTCTAAGTCTTCAACTGTCAGAGGCATAAATTTTATCTCCTTTGTTTTTGGAAACTGCTAGTCGATTATAGCAAAAGTTTAACGGAGAACAAACTGGCTGTTCTACTTTACCAAACTATTGTGGTATCGCGAACTTTCTTGGTTATTAGAAAAAGTACGACTAATTTAACATAAGATTTACCAAGCTTTTTGTTAATTTTTAATTGTTAACGGTAAAGTCGCGATCGACAATTGATCGTTGACCGTTAACATCGGCAACTCCTAATTAGATTTTAACTTAACGGGCACGCAGATAAAATTATCATCCAATACATGAATCAAACCTTGCTGGCGCAACTGACCCATCATCCGAGTTACGGTAACGCGAGTCGCGCCGATCGCCGTACCTATTTGGGCGTGGGTTAAAAGCCAGGGCAGGCGATCGCCCCGCTGTTCTAACCTATCCCCCCACTGGCAAGGTTCGCCAAATTCTTCAGCTAATAAACTAATAAAACCATAGAGGCGATCGATAGTTCGGCGTTGTCCCAGGATACTCAGCCATAACAGTTTTCGCTGGTGTTGATAGCGAAAGGCATCCAACACTTCCCGGCGGAAGTGGGGCCAGTTGTCCAGGTCTTGCCAGTACATCCATAAGACCGTAGTTTCCTGGGAATAGGCGTAAGCTTGGAGGATAAATGGCGAACTTGCCACTAACTCGAAAGGCTGCCCCTGCCCTACAAAACCTAAAAAAGTTTGTTCTTCAGGGTCGCTTTTTTCCAACTTAGACTTAGATTTTTTCTCACTGGGAACGGTGTAAGTATTACCTGCGAGTCGGATAAATCCTTTCTGGACTAAATAAAGCAGTCCCGGGCGGGTGGGAACCCGTTCGTCTTTGCTAAAAATACGACTGCGATAGTGTTCTTCTGCCCAATCTATAATTAGTTGCCAAGTTAAAAACGGTCTATTTTTATGAGAAAATGTAGTATTTGATTCCATATTTTCGGCCATTAACAATTAACAATTAATAATTAACAATTAGCAATTAGCCATCTATTTCAATGTAGCAAAAAATACGCGACAATGGCACGCATAAAAATATTTTTACTGAGGAGCTTTTTAACCCTTGACAAAAATTACGCTTAAGTCTATTATTGTCGCTCTTTTGAACGATGCCTTAGATTGGTATCTCAGACAGATAGAATTACCTGGTCCCCACCCGCAGGCTACGGATGAAGGGGTCAAATTGAAGACAATTCCTCTAAGTAAAACTAACGATAACAGTAAAATTACATATAAATCGGCGATCGCTCTCCAATTGGCCCGGCAGTCGGGCCCGACGGAGCTCGCCCAAAAATTGGTCCAATATTGTCGGCATCGAGGGGTCGCAACCAGCAGGAGCAATACCCCTCACATATCTCAGAAACCAGGTTTTTTCAAAAAACCTGGTTTCTTGGGGGAAAAACCGGGTTTCTCGACAGCCCATTTAGAAATTAAAGTCGTCCCACCGGGGCTGTTGCTGTTCGAGTTAACCGATAGTGGTATCGCTGCTTGGTTGCAATACTTCTGCGAGGAACTGTCTTTATCGGTAGTGGAGAGAGATTTGCCGTTCTTAGTTGCAGAAGATTTATTTAAAATTCAATACAGTCACGCCCGCTGTTGTTCTCTGTTGCGGATAGCCGATGTCATTTTTCCAGTCCCTATTTCCTGGCAAGAAACCGACTTCAAACTGCGTTTCAACCATCCTGCAGAAAGTCGCTTAATTTCTCAAATTTTTTCTACTTGGGATCTGCTTTATTTCCCAATAGCAACTCCCCAAGAAATTAACTGGCAAAAAATAGCAACTGCTTTGAGCGAAGCTTTTCAAAATTTTTACAGTGAATGTCGCATTTTAGGCGAAGTAAAAAGCGACAACCCAGAACTAGCAAAAGCCAGACTTGGTTTAATCTCGATCGCTAAATATTTGTTGCAATTTCTCCTAGAAGAAAAGTTAAAAGTAAAAGCACCTACAGAATTATAAAACCTACGTTCGCTTCTTCCCCACCAACCAATAAGTAATTATTTTGCCTTTACCTTTGACCTCAATTTCTCCTCGTTCCTCAAAAACATACTTATCTTTTAAGAGCTCGTAAGTTAATTCTGAAACTTGAATCTTGCCAGTTTCTCCTAATTCTTCCATTCTAGAAGCTAGATTAACCGTATCGCCCCACAAATCGTAACTGAATTTTTTAGAGCCAATAACGCCAGCAACTACCGGACCAGTATTAATACCAATGCGAAGTTTTAACTCTTCGGAGGTATCAGTTTTAAAAGTAGTAATTGCTGGCAACATATCCAAAGCCATATTAGCGATCGCCTCTGCATTATTAGCTTGAGGAATTGGCAAACCACCGACTACCATATAACCATCGCCAATAGTTTTAATCTTCTCCAAATCGTATTTTTCTGTCAGGCGATCGAAGGCAGAAAAAACGTTGCCGAGCAAATTAACCAATTCTAAAGGAGAAACCCGAGAAGCAAAAGCAGTAAAGCCAACAATATCGGCAAAAAGAATCGTCACTTCCTCAAATTGGTCGGCAATAGGACTTTCTATTTCTTTGAGGCGATCGACAATAGCGCTGGGGAAAATATTCAATAACAAACGTTCCGACTTTTGTCTGGCAACGCGCAAAGCCAACTCAATTTTTTGCCTTTCTTTAATTTCTGCTTGCAACTTTTTATTTTTTTCTTCCAGTTGCTTTTGCTGGTAGCTAATAGTTAGTTGGTGGCGAACGCGAGCCAAAACTTCTGCCTTTTGAAAAGGTTTAGTAATATAATCTGCCCCTCCTGCTTCAAAGGCTTTTACCTTAGCCGAAACATCGTCTAAAGCGCTCAAAAAAATCACCGGAATTTCGCAGGTTTTCTGATTTTCTTTTAATTTTTGACAAACCTCGTAACCATCCAATTCCGGCATCATAATATCCAGCAAAATCAAATCTGGCAGGGAAGCTTCCACGGCCTTCAAAGCCATTGTGCCGTTAAGAGCTTTGCGAACTTGATACCCTTGTTCGGTCAAAATAGCCGATAAAAGGCGGATGTTATCGGGGGTATCGTCAACCACTAGAATGTTAGCTTGTTTTATGAGGTCGAAATCCATTTTTAATTGTTAATCGTTAATTGTGAATTGTCAATTGTCAATTGTTGGTTCGGCTGCCATTAACAATTAACCATTGACAATTAACCATTGACTAGGGTTATTATTTCATCAAAGAGGAAATTATTCGCCTTATCGGCTAAAAAGCGACCTAGGGGGGAACTTTCTTGAGGAATTTCCTCCAACAATTCCAGAATTTTATCGTCGCTGCATTCGCTAGCCGCTAGATGAACTCGTTCCAGCCACGAGGGGGGCATTTCCGATAAATAAACTTCGACATTTTCCTCGGTGGGAATATCGCCATTTGCATCGGCATTAACAGTAGTATGTGCCGCAGGTTCTTCGTAAAGGTAGCGCAGCCCTAAATGATCTTCCATTTTTGCCAACAAAATATCCTGGCGGAAAGGTTTCGGCATATAATCATCGCAGCCGGCCTCCCTAACAATCTCTCGTTCTTGCTCGAAGGCACTTGCAGTCAGAGCAATAATGACCGTATCGCGACCTTTAGGATGTGCTTTAATCTGTTTGGTAGCCTCGTAACCGTCCATCACCGGCATCCGCATATCCATCCAAATCAAATGAGGCCGCCAACTTTTCCACATCTCAACGCCTTCTTTGCCGTTTTCGACAGCGCGAACGTGGAAACCGATACTGCCGAGTAACTCCTGCAAAACCATGCGGTTTTCTTTGACATCTTCCACCACCAAAATTCGATAATCTTCTTGCTTGGGTGCCAAACCGATAATTTTGCGCTTGGACTGGGGTTGGGAAATTTCGGCAGCCAAACCGAGTTTAACTGCAATCTCGAAAGCAAAAATAGAACCGGAATCTACTTCGCTGCGAACGGTAATTTCTCCCCCCATCAATTCTACGAACTTTTGACTTATAGGCAAACCCAAACCGGTTCCTTGTTGGGATTTGCGACCGCTTTCGGTTTGAACGAAGGCTTCAAACAAGGTACCTATTTCTTCGGGAGCAATACCGGCACCGGTATCTTCGACCTCGAAGCGAATCCAGAATTGAGAATTGGGTTCGAGGTTGGCTGCAACTTCCGGCTCTTTCATTCCTACTCGCACGGCAACGCCCCCATTTTTAGTAAATTTGATGGCGTTGCTGAGGAGGTTCATTAATACTTGACGCAGTTTGCCTTCGTCGCCGTAGAGATATTGGGGAACCTCTTCGCGGCCATCGACGATGAGGCGCAAGCCTTTGTTTTTCGCTTTGATGGCAAACATCTCTTGCATAGTATCGAGCAGATCGTACAAGTCAAAGGTGTTTTCATTTAAGGTTGTTCGACCGGCTTCGATTTTCGACATTTCCAGAATGTCGTTAATTAAATTTAACAGATGTTCGCCGGCTCGATTGATAATCCCGATCTGTTCCCGTTGCTGGTGGGATAAACTTGAGTCGCGCTCCATGACTTGAGCGAAACCGAGAATGGCATTGAGGGGGGTTCGCAGTTCGTGGCTCATGTTTGCCAGAAATTCGCTTTTTGAGCGGTTGGCTGCGTCGGCGGCGATGACTGCTCGTTCGAGGGCGGCTGATTGTTTTTGGGTTTGAACCAGCAATTCTGCTTGTTGGACGGCGACTCCTAATTGGGAGCCAATTTGAACGGCGATGTTAATTTCCGAGGTTTTCCATTGGCGCGGACCCGCGTTTTGATAGATTGCCAGGAGTCCCCAAAGGCTTTCACCCCTGAAGATGGGAACGATTATATAGGCCCTGGCTTGGAATTGCTCCAGCAGCTCGATGTAGCAGGAGTTAAACCCGGCTTGGTAGATGTCTTCAACTACTACATAATTGGATTTGGAGTGGTAAGCGCCCCCCTTTGTTTCTTGAAGATAGGTATCTTTGACGGAGAGAGAGGAAGTTTCTAAGCTTTTAACCGTGCATTTATCGTTTTTTAAGGCGCTATCTCGTTCTCCTACGAGGGATTTCCAGCCCGCGCCCGCAGACTCGGCGATAATTTCACCGCTCCAGTCGGGATTGAAACAATAGACTGCTACCCGATCGCATTCGAGGCTTTCTCTCAGTTCGGCTGTGGTGGTACAGAAAATAGTATTTAGTTCTAAGGTCTGCCGCATTCGTTGAACGATGGTAGAGATAGCTCGTTCTCGTTGGGCCATGTCCCAGACGGCTCGTTCTGCCAGGAGGCGATCGCGCGATTCTACTGCTAAGGAAACGCTATAGGCTAAATAGCCAGCAAAGTTCTGCTCTTCGATTTGCCAACTTCTCTTTTCTCCCGTATGCTCCAAACAAAGAACTCCCGCTACTTTTCCTTTGATGGAGATGGGAACGTCTAGCATGGAACTAATTGAGAGAGGTTTGAGGTAGAACTCGCTAAACTCTGCCGTTCGCGGGTCGCGCTGGGCATCGTTGGCGACAATTGTTTCTCCCAGTTCCAAGGCCTGAAAGTAATTGGGATAATCGACGGCCGACAGTTCTACGCCTTCGCTATATTGTTTGGGAGTCTTATGGTACAAACAAGCGCATAGCAGGCAAGAGCCGCGTTCTACAGAAGAGCGATCGTCGTTATAGAACCACACGCTCGCCCGTTCTACCTCTAGGGCGCGGGTTGCCATTCTCGTAATTTCTTTTAAAGCTTGAGTAAGATTTCCTTGGTGGATGCTCTCGGTTTTAGCTACTTGCAGTAAGGCTACTTGTTGCTTTCTCAATCTCCTATCGCTAGCTCGCAAAGCAGACTCTGCTGCGGTTCTTACTCGAATTTCTGCTTTCAAGGCGGCATTGGCATCCATTAACAGGGAAGATGCCTGTTCTACCTCGGCGGTACGTTCTTGCACTCGCAGTTCTAGTTCGTCGTAGGCCCGGTTTTTCTCTTCTTCGGCCCACTGCCGCTGCAATTCTGCTGCTGCCCTGGCGGCGAAGACATCGATGAGAGCTTGGGTATTTTCGTCTGCAGTCCAAGGTTTGGTATCGAGAACGGACAAATTACCCAAAGGCTGCCCTTCGGCATCTCCTAGAGGTACGCCGACGTAACTCGCTGCGTTGATGTCTTTTAACAGAGAGCTTTCTGGAAATAATTCCTGTATCTTATCGGAGTAGCTACAGGTCTTATTTTTCTTAACTACCATGCCGCAAGGACTTCCGGGGAGGGGAAATTCTAGGTTGTCGATGAGGCGATCGCCCGCCCATACTGCCAAGGTCTCCATTTTGTCTGGGGGTTCTCCCGCCACTTGGGAAACGATAACATACGGAACCTCCAGAGCCTTTGCTAAGTTCTCGACTAAGGCGGGAAAGAATTCTTTTCCCGTAACCGAAGCTGTGCCTGTTACGATCGTTTGGAGGGTAGCTTCGGTGCGTCGGCGTTCGTCAATTTCTTTTTCTAATTCTTTGTTAATGGCCTCTAACTGCTCTGGGGTTTTCAGAGAGAGAAATTGAGGCAGCAGAGTGACCATTTGTCCCGCCGTGTAGCAGGATACTAGAGCAGTTAGGGCACCCTCGAAGCCCGAGAGCCAGTAAGCCGGATGCCACAAAGTCCAAACGTCCAACAAGTGGCCCACGCCGCAGCAGATGATAAAGGCCCCGAAAAGGCCAAATATTCCTAAAAAGGGGACGTCCCGGCGCTTGAGAATAAAATAGAGCAGCATGGCCGGAATGGAGAAGTAGGCAATGGCGATTAAAAAATCGCTGACGACGTGGAGCCATACCAACGGAGTTTGCCACAGGTAGCAACTACCGTGGGGCATATATTGGTCGGGCGAAAATATTGTTTTAAGAAGTTCCGACATTTTCTGACTGGATTTTAGGACAATGGTCTCGAATAGGTTTTAACTATTATATTACTGGACCAGAAAGACGCTCCAGTAATAATTTCGAGTAGGTAATAAACCCGGTTTTTTCAAAACAACTATCCCAGAAACTTGGTTTTTTTAAAAAACCGGGTTTCTTAATTTAGCTCCCAGAAACCCGGTTTTTCAAAAAAACCGGGTTTCTTAATTTAATCTTTTGTAGTAAAATCCTAGAGTAATTTGGAGTTTCAATGAAATTATAACATGAGATATTTTGTTATTTACGACGGCAATTGCAATCTTTGTACTACTTTAGTTCAGTTATTAGAACAACTAGATAAAGGGGAACTTTTTGAATATATTCCCATGCAAAACTTAGCAACGGATTTTGTAACGGATTTAACGGATGGGTTGTCTGTGGAAAATGAAAGTTTGCCTGAGGGAAAAATGGATATATCGGAATATTTAAAAACTTTGGGCATTACTTCTTGCGATTGCGAATTGGGGATGATTTTAATAGATGCAGACAATCCAAAACGTCGCTGGCAAGGTAGCGATGCTGCGGAAGAAATTGCTAATTTATTGCCGGCTGGAGATGTTTTTATAAAGGTTTATCGTTCCCTTCCCGGTATGAAATGGATGGGCGATCGCTTTTACGAACAAATCCGCGATAATCGTTACGCCCTTTTCGGTAAGCGATCGGATACTTACCAATCTGCTTATCCAGCAAACCCTAATTAACAATTAATTGTAGGTTGGGTGAAGTGAAACGAAACCCAACATCTTTTTTGTCGGTGGGCTAGTGCGAAACGAAATTAATGCTGTTGGGTTCCACGGAGGTCCGCACAACCTACAAGAATAAGAAACTACGAACCCCCTTTACCACAAACCCTAAATTTTGTCAAATAAAAAAAGACATAAAATTATAAGTCACCACTCGCAAAATTGTCAAGAAATGTAAAGAAAAATCTCAAAGAATTTATAGAATTGTATCAGATTGAGGATTGAGGCGTTTTTAGGGCCGGTTTTCTGGTAAAAATACTCAAAGTAAATACCTACCGATTCCTAGA
>CAZSTZ010000192.1:0-8387 GCA_964609515.1 uncultured bacterium
TTGGTGTCATTTTCAGTGGCCCGAGTAAATTTTGACACCAATTTGGTGTCATTTTCACTGGCCCCCGCCCCTACTGCTGGAACGACTTACACTTCTATTGATTTTCAATTTTTCCCCCAAACTGAAAGATTAATGAAAAAAAAGCATAAGCAATATGTCAAGAGTGCAAAACCTCTCAAATTTGGTAGCTAAATACACAGATGACCGATTTTATAATCTCTATATTAAGAGAATAAATTGACAGTTTTCGAGCAGTTTTTTTGAGTAATTACGAAGAGAAACTCGCTCGAAAATTAGCTAAAAAAGAAGCAAAAAATAAGCACTATAGGAGCAAAATGACTATTGCTACTAAACCTCAAATTAAACTGAACCCAATTGAAAAACTTAAAGCAGAAAAAGATGGGCTAGCAGTGAAAGACGAATTAGAACATTTTGCCAAAATTGGCTGGGAAGCAGTCGATAAAAAAGATTTAGAACAGCGCTTAAAATGGTTGGGAATTTTTTATCGCCCGGTAACTCCCGGCAAATTTATGTTACGTTTGCGCGTCCCCAACGGCTGTTTAAATACCAAACAAATGCGCTGTCTGGCTGAAATAATTCAGCGTTATGGGGAAGATGGAAGCGCGGACGTTACTACCCGACAAAATATTCAATTGCGGGGGGTTCGTTTAGAAGATATTCCCGAGATTTTTAGAAAATTAAAAGCAGTAGGACTGACTAGCATCCAGTCGGGAATGGATAACGTTAGGAATATAACCGGTTCTCCAGTGGCAGGAATTGATGCGGAGGAGTTAATAGATACTCGGGAATTATGCCAGAAATTGCAGGACAGAATTACTAATTATGGCGAGGGTAATTATGCCTTTACCAACCTGCCTCGCAAGTTCAATATTGCTGTTGAAGGGGGGCGGGATAATTCGGTTCATTCGGAAATTAACGATATTGCTTTTGTCCCTGCTTATAAAGATGGGGAATTAGGATTTAATGTAGTAGTTGGCGGTTATTTATCTGCTCAACGTTGCGCTTTGGCAGTTCCTCTTAATGCTTGGGTTCCTGCTAATGATGATGTCGTCGAATTATCCTGCGCTATCCTGACAGTTTATACCGAGAATGGTTTGGCTGAGGGTTTGCGTTCGAGTCGTCCAAAAGCGCGGCTGATGTGGTTAATTGATAAGTGGGGAATTAATAAGTTTCGCGCTAAAGTGGAGCAAGAATTTGGCAAACCGTTATTGCCGGCTGCGGAAAAGGATGAAATTACTCAAGATAAGAAGGATTATGTGGGGGTTCATCCACAGAAACAGGAAGGATTTAGTTATGTAGGTTTGCATATTCCTGTGGGTCGTTTGTCGGCGGAAACGATGTTCGAGCTGGCAAGGTTGGCGGAGGTTTATGGCAATGGAGAAATTCGCGCCACTGTGGAGCAAAATGTCATTATTCCCTATATTGCTAACGAGAATATCGAGGCTTTTTTGGGGGAACCTTTGCTGGAAAAATTCGCGATCGCCCCTTCTACTTTGACGCGATCGCTGATTTCTTGTACTGGCAATCGGTATTGCAATTTTGCCTTAGTTGAAACTAAAGGACGGGGGTTAAAAATTGCCCGACAATTGGATGAAGAATTAGAAATTCCCGATCGCGTTCGCATCCACTGGACGGGTTGTCCTAATTCTTGCGGACAAGCTCAAATGGGGGATATTGGTTTAATCGGTACGAAGGTTCGCAAGGACGGTCAAACTGTAGAGGGGGTTGACCTTTATATGGGTGGAAAAGTAGGTTTTGAGGCAGAACTTGGAGAATTGGTTCAAAAAGGGGTTCCTTGCGAAGAGCTTTTGCCAATTTTGCGGCAGTTATTAATCGATAATTTTGGGGCTAAACCAAAAAGCGAATAGGGCTGGATCTCAATTTTTAAGAAAACCAGTAAAACTAAAAATTACTCCTCTGACTCCCCCCTTTTGAAGGGGGGCGGGGGGGGATCGAACGCATGCATCTCAATTGTTAATTGCTCCAGTAGTTTTTTTGCGAAAAATCCTCGTCCTAGCTACTAGGGCGGGGATTTTATTTTGATAGTTCCAGAAGATATTCTCCGTGGTCGGGTACCCAAGTCAACCATCGATCTTCAGATATTTCGCAAAGCAAAAGGGCCTCGTCCTGGGCAAAGGGACTGGGGACTTTTTCTAGTTGTACCCATTGGCCGGATTGGAGGTGCTGAATTTCTGTTACTGAGAGGCTTTTAGCTTGTAATGTTGGCATCTTAGTTTTCCTTAATTGATAGATATTTGATTGCTATATGACTAAGGTAAACCAAATCGAGCAAAATGTAGCGGTTGATACGTTTTTTTTTACAAAATGTAACATTAAATACAGATTTTAGGAATAAAGACTTATAATGCGGAGCTAAATTGTCGAGAGAACCAGGCCTATTATTGCGTTTTGGGAATGGGGAATGGGGAATGGGGAACAGGCAGGATGCCTGTTCTATGGGCCAAACACTATAAGAGAAAAGGTAGGATGGAGGTGGGGGCCGGAAGCATTTCGCCCCGGAAGTCCAGAAGTAGGACGAGGATGAGGTAGGCGATCGCTAAAATCAGAGAAATAGCTCCAGTAACGATTGCGACGATTTTTGAACGTTCCATAATTTTTTTTGGCTAGCCTATTGCAGGTTTTAAAAAAGTAGTCTATATATTAAATTATTAGCGACACGGGCAATTAATACCATTGCACCAAAAAGCTACAATCGAGACCCCCAATCCCCTAGTCTTTTTTGAGGACATGATGAGGATTGGGGGTACAGTAGATTGAGCGTTCGTCGAACTGTCTTTTAGCAGGCGAAAAGTCGGCGAAAAGATAAGGACGTCAGGGGAGGTAGAACCGCCAAGTGCCTAGATTTTGATTAACCTTAATTAGGCTCTAAGAAAGCAAGGAAAACTAGATGATCCATCCCGATACTTATGTCAAGCAAACATCAACAGGTTTAGGCGTATTTGCTGCCAGGAAATTTGTTCGAGGAGAGATTTTGTGGATAAGCGACGACCTAGACATTAAAATCCCTTACTCAGACTACGAGAAACTGCCCTGGCAAACTAAGGAAAAAGTCAGCATTTACGGCTATCTTGATTTTGACAATCGAGTAGTTATCGCTTGGGATGAAGGCAAGTTGGTTAACCATTCTTGCTCTCCTAACTCCACAGGATTATTGCAGTTTGATAACGTGAGCGTGGCGTTGCGAGATATCGAAAAAGATGAAGAAATCTTGGAAGATTACTACTGTTACTACGGTCACTTTGAAACTTTCAATTGTGGATGTCAGGCGGAAAAATGCCGCCAAATAATACTGAATAATAATTCTTACGATCCTTCCTTAAGGTTGGATTTAGCAGAAGTGGGGGAGTTAATAGTTAGCATACCTCAATATCTGCTGTCTGTTAAGTCAAAGGTTAACGAAGAGTTTATCGCCAATTTGAAGGGCTATCTCCCTCAAGAAAAATGGAGTAATGGTTTTGAGGAAGAAATAGGATGGAATCTCGGCGGTGTCGGCGGGTTGAGTATTAACAAAATTGGTGCGGCTTTGACTAATACCATTAAAGATTTTATTGATGGTACTGTTGAGGAGTCAAAACCAGAGATAGTGGCATAAGTTTTAACTGGGTGCATCTCAATAACGATTTTTGCTAATTGTTAATGGCAAAGCAATAAGCAAATTGACAAAACTGAGATGCTCCCGTTTTAACCGAACTTTGGGGTTAGTTAAAATGGGTTTGTGGTAGGCATTTTAGTGGTAAATAAAGGTTAATTAAATCGCTAAAGCGATTACTACGAACTAGCTCGTTTTCGCAAGACTTCTAAAAGGGTTAAAAATTCTGGGGGCAAGGGGGCGATCGCTTCGATTAATTTCCCGGTTACTGGATGTTTTAATTCTAACTGCCAAGCGTGCAAAGCTTGACCGGTTAAATTAATTCCTAGCGATCGCCCTTTTCCATAAACCGGATCGCCGACGATGGGATGTCCGTTATGAGAAATGTGTACTCGAATTTGATGAGTTCGACCGGTTTCTAATTGAAATTGCAGCAAACTATAATTGCCCAATCTCTCTTTTATTTCCCAGTGAGTGACTGAGGGACGACCGCCTTTTTCTACTGGAATTACTGCCATTTTTTTCCTGTCTGCGGGGTGGCGACCTATTGGTAAATTTATGGTGTCTTTTTCGGTTTTGGGGCAACCGTAAACTACTCCTAAATATTGGCGGCGGGCGGTTTTTTGTTGCAGTTGTTGTTGCAAGCTGGAGTAGGCTAAATCGGTTTTGGCGACGGCGATCGCTCCGGTGGTATCTTTATCCAAACGATGCACTATTCCGGGTCGTTGAACTCCGCCAATTCCCGCTAGAGAATCGCAGTATGCTAGAAGTGCGTTTACCATGGTTCCTTCTGGATGCCCGGGGGCGGGATGTACTACTAAACCGGCGGGTTTATTAATAATTAATAGCTGTTCGTCTTCGTAGAGAATATCCAGAGGAATGTTATTGCGTTTTAGTTCTAAAGGTTCGGCGGGTGGGATAGTTATTTGGAGGCGATCGCCTGGTTTTAGGGTGGTTTTTTTCGAGGTACAAACTTGGTGGTTAATTGTAACTCGACCTTGGGAGATTAGATTTTGGATGCGCGACCGAGAGAGGTCTGGTAAATTCTGAGATAACCACAGGTCGAGGCGTTGAGTTTGCTGTTTTGTTAGAGGTTCTGTCGCTTCTGGGACTTCTAAAAGAATTGAAGTTTCATGGTTCATAATTTTTGCTGCTATAATCTTTATCTACCCGCAGATAGAGTAAAAATCGACTCTGATGCGGTAACTTAAAATATTAACACTGGATTAAGTAGGTTAAATCAAAGTTATGACAGAAGGTTTTTTACTAACTCGCGTTTTATTGCGGTTCGATACGGAGGACGAAGATATTTATCAAGAACTATCGGCAGCAGCTTTTACTCCAGACGGTAATTTATGGGTGGCTTCGGACGAATTATTAGGAGTAGAAAGACTTTCTCCAGTGGAATCGTTTGTGTTTGGCGATCGCCGCCATTTCGCTCTAGGAAATTTTGTCAACCTTTTAAATAAAGAGGATGAAATTGACATCGAAGGCATGGACTATTCCAATAATTATTTGTGGTTCGTGGGTTCTCACAGCTATAAGCGGAAAAAACCAAAGGGAAAAAGCGCTAAAAAAGACTTGAAGAGGTTATCGACGATTAAATTAGATTTAAACCGATTTTTGTTAGGTAGAGTTCCAGTGGTAGGAGGAGAGTTAGTTAAATCGGTAGAGCCTTCGGATAAGGTGAAAAAAGAATTAACTGCGGCTACTCTTAAAACTTTTGAACGGGGTAATATTTTAATAGAGGCTCTCAAAGAAGACGACCATTTAGGAAATTTTGTCTCTTCTCAAATTCCTTCCAAAGATAACGGTTTGGACATTGAAGGATTGGCAGTACATGGTAATAAGATTTTTCTCGGTTTGCGAGGGCCGGTTTTGCGCGGTTGGGCGATTATTTTAGAGATAGAAGTTGAGGAAACGGAACCGGGAGTTTTAACTCTGAAAAAAATCGGAGATGACGGAGAACTTTATTACAAACATTTTGTTTTTTTGCATGGTTTGGGAATTAGAGAATTATGCTTGCATGGGGAAGATTTAATTATTTTAGCGGGACCGACAATGGCTTTAGAATCTGTAATGCGAGTGTTTCGTTTGAGGAAAGTATTAAAGTTTGGAGGGGATAGGGTTTTTGGTGAAGAAAGCGATCGCTTAGAATTATTATTCGATTTGCCTTTCAGTCCGGAAAGCGATCGGGGGGAAGGTTTGGCGATGTTTCCTTGTTTGGGGGAAAAGGATGCTTTAATGATAGTTTATGACTCGCCAAATGAGAGGAGAATACCGGAGTCCGGTCAGCTTTTTGTTGATGTTTTTAGGTTGCCATTTTAAGTTTAATTAAGAAACCTGGTTTTTTTGAAAAACCTGGTTTCTGGAGCTAGTTTAATTAAGAAACCTGGTTTTTTTGAAAAACCTGGTTTCTGGAGCTAGTTTAATTAAGAAACCTGGTTTTTTTGAAAAACCTGGTTTCTAGACCTCTAATCTTCTTCAAAAATTACCTCACCTAAACCATCGTTAAACTCGATGTCTAACTCATCTAAAGTAGTACCGAGAGTCTGCCATAAATCGGTCAAAGAATTTTGATAACTTATCTTAGCATTTAGTTCGGCATTACGCGCTCGTACCAGATCTTGTTGAGCTCTAACGACTTCTTGGACGCTGGCATTGGAAGCAGACAATTCCAATTTAGCCTGTTCGCTTTCTAGTAGTTGTTCTGCTAATTCGGTAGCTTGACGTGCGAGTTTAACCTCTTCAAAACTGAGGTTAACATTGCGGATAGCATTAGCTACCTCAATTTCTAAACTTTGGCGTGCTTCTAGCAAGCCATTTTGGGCTTGAACTAAGCCTATTTGACTTCGCTTTAAGTCTAATTTTCTCTGCTTCATATCGCCAAATTGTTGACTCAAACTAATATTGGCGCTCAAACCTCCCGTAACTTCATTTAAGGTATCAAGCGTATTGTTGTAACTAGCGCCTAAATCTAACTGCCAGCGCAGGGCATCTTCTGCTTCTAATAGTGCTAATTCTGCTGTTTCTATAGCGATTTGTTCCTGCAAATAGGAGGGTTCATTTAACAGTGCTATTTCGGTTAGTTCTTCGAGATTGAAAACAGGGGCTTCTACTTCTTGAATACCCTCAGCTACAACTTCAAAATCGCGTTCTATATCCAGAATTTCAATTAAATTTAACTTTTGACTTTCTAAATTACTTTTAGCTCTTAAAACAGCTAATTCTGCACCAGAAATTTCTTGTTGAATTGGCAGTGCTTCTACTCTAGCTGCTCTACCCAGTTCGATTAAAAATTGTCTTTCTTCCAGTCGTTGTTTGGCATCTTCGAGGGCTTGTTCTTGGATTTCTAGTCCCTGCTGGGATTGAACGAAACTTCGATAAGCTCTAATGACATTAGTTATGGTACTTATTAAGTTAGATTTCAGCTCTAAAACATTACTTTTTTCTGCCAGTCTCGCACGTTTTATTGGCAGTCTGGTAATTTCAGAACCGGCACCTCTTAATAAAGGTTGAGTAACGCTTAATTCGAGGTTTTGACCGAGGTTATTTAAACTGGTATCGTCTCCTTCTAAGCGACTGTCTGTTTCCCAAATTAAATCTATGGTTGCCCCATTAGGAAGTCGGAGACCGACGTTAGTTGATAAGTTTAAACCTCCACTATTAGGAAAGGGTAAAAGGTTAGTATCGCTGCCATCAATTCCCAGGGATGCCCTGGGGGTAAAGTCGGGAGCAAAGATGTCTTCTTCTATTTCTAATTGGTTTCTTTGAACGATGCGCTCCAAGTATTGATTTTTGAGCTGTCTGCTATTTTCTAAGGCGAGCAAAATCCCATCGTTAAGGGTTAATAATATTCCCGAAGTTGGCTGGTTTTCTACTGCAGTTTCTAAGACTTCGCTCTCAGTTATCCTCCCAGAAGCTAGCAAATCTTCTGCGGAATTTCGAGGCGGAAGATTCCAATATTCTAGGGGGTTTGTTTCTGTTTTTGTTGGCTCAATTTCGATATTTTCATCTACGGGCAAGTTCTCCGTTTCAACTGCGAGAAAATCCTCTGCAACATCTGTTAACTCCTCCGTTTTATCCCCGAGAAAATCCTCTGTCAAATCCGTTAACTCATCCGTTAAATCCGTTACAAAATCCGTTGCCAAGTCTGCTGGTTCGGTTTCATCAACAGGGGCGATTTCTTCATCTAGTTTCTCATCGACAGGGGGGATAACCTCATCGACAGGGGAGATATTTGTCTGAGAATCGCCCCCCATTTCCGATAAATTTAACGGCGAAGTTGTCTGCAAATTTAACCGTGGAACTGGTTCGAGTTTTGCGAAGATTTCTTGGGGAGGTTCGGGGGAGGGTTCGCTTTTTATTTCTTCTTTTTCCGATCGTAATTCTTGCTGAAATTTTTCTCGGGCTTTTAAGAGAGAAGAAAGTTGGCGATCGCGTTCTGCTTCGTCGGTGGCATCTACTCGCAGACTGGCAGAATTAGAAGTAACAAACAGCCAAAAAAACGCTCCCAGAGTAGCTATTAAGATTAAGCCAAAACGGACTTTGCCGAAATTTGGTTCTGGTTCGGGCGGAGTATTTGGTGGTAAATGCATGAGAAAAATTACCTCAAATAACTAAACAGCAATTATTTAATTTATGAGGTACGGCATTTCGATCCCCCCCCGCCCCCCTTAAAAAGGGGGGAGTCTTCAAAGTCCCCCTTAAAAAGGGGGGAGTCTTCAAAGTCCCCCTTAAAAAGGGGGGAGTCTTC
>CAZSTZ010000192.1:8487-13816 GCA_964609515.1 uncultured bacterium
AAAGTCCCCCTTAAAAAGGGGGATTTAGGGGGAGCTAAAACGTACCTCATATTTTAAAGAAGCGCTATAAACAGCAATTATTAATTATTAATTATTAATTGTTAAGAACGTAAAGCTTTAACCGGATCTATTTTACTAGCTTGCAAAGCGGGCAAAAATCCCGCGCCGACTCCCACCAGCAAAGCCGAACTTAAAGAAAAAACTGCCGTGGCGGGCTCGAATTGATAAGGTAGCTCCAAATTATCTGTTACTACAACAGTCAAACCATGAACGGTAATAATAGCAGCGGCACCTCCCAATAAACTTAAAAATACTGCTTCTAAAATAAACTGCAAAACAATTTCAAAAGAAGTAGCGCCGATCGCTCTCCTCAGACCTATTTCTTTGGTACGTTCCGTCACCGAGGCGATGGTAATATTAGCGATACCGACGCCACCGACTAATAAAGAAATGCCGGCCAAGACCAAGAGCGAATTAGATACCATATTTAAAGTGGTTTGCTGTTCTTGAATGTCGGAGATATTGGTGCGCTGGAAAATATATGAATCTGGCAAGCGTTTTTCTAAAAGTTTTTGAGCTTGATTTCCCAGCCTTTCTAAATCTTGGGCTTTTTTGGCACGAATAATCAGACCGCTGAAATCGCGATCGCCAGTTGAAGCATAATGAGTAGATTTTGGTATTATAACTACATTTTGATTAACCCAGCTCGAACTTGACTTAATAACCCCTACGATTCTATAAGGTTGACCTTCCATATAAACCCGCTGACCGATAGGATTTACGTCTTTATCTCTGGGGGTTTTTGCTTTAAATAATTCTTCTTCCAGCAACTCGTCAATAATCGCCACGGAGCGATATCTTTGATGTTCCGCCTCAGAAAACAAATTTCCTTTAACAGCAGAAGTACCCAGTGCTTCAAAGTATGTTGGAGAAACAGACTGCACTCTAACTTCAGTAGTGCGATCGTGAAATATAATTTGACCCCACTCAACAAAAGCAACACCCGCGATCGCCCTCCAACCGATTAAACGCCGTTGTAAAAATTCCAGATGTTTTAACTGGAGTTCTTCTGGACCCCATACGCGCAGCCTGACGTGAGGCACATCTTTTTTCGCTAGCTGTTCGGCAACTACCTGGCTGCTGATGCTGCGCACTTGCAGGGAAGCGGTGACGGCGAGAACGCCCATAAATACTCCCAGGGTGGTCAGGGAGGAACGCAATAAGTTACCTCGCAAGGAGGAGGAGGTCATGGAAATTAAATCTAAAGGTGAGAGACTCATGGTTTTGGGGAATGGGGAATGGGGAATGGGAGATGGGAGATGGGTTAGTTTTCTTCGGACTCGATGGGGGCGATCGCTCTTCCCGGTTCCAGTTTTTCTCCCAGGGGAGGCACGATCGCTTTATCATCCACGTTCAAACCGGAAGTTATCTCTACTTTAATGCCGTCCTCCAATCCTAAAGTAACGGTTTGTTTTCGCGCATTGCCTTCCGAGTCTCGCACCCAGACAAAATCGCGATCGTCCTCCCTTCTAACTAAGTCTATTTCTAATGCTGGCACGTCTTCTGCTCGTTCCAAAATTATCTCTACATTTACCGTAGTTCCAGGTATTAAACCGACGGGATTATCTAATCTTACAGTTGCCCCCACCGTTGCCACTCCCGAAGAACTACCGGAGCTTTCCCCGCTGCCGCCCCCCGCTTGCAAGGAGATATTCTCAACCCTGCCCGGAATAGGTTCGGGTTCCGGTCCGATAAGAGTAACTAAAGCTAATTGATTTGGTTCTACTTTTGGCGCGTCAAGGGTTGAAAGATTTAGTTCTACTAATTCGATATTTTGATTTCCCACAGCTAACAATCCATTGCCTATTTCTAAGCCGTCTCCTGCTTTTACTTGAATACTTAATACTTTACCGTTGATAGGAGAAATAATTGTACTATCCTGAATTTTTTGGAGAGATTGTTGATATTCGAGTTCCTTTTTCCGAACATCGATATCGTGTTTAATTAAGTCTTCTTTTGCGGTTCGCAATTCTGATTCTGCTTCCCGCAATTGTGACTCTGCTTCTCTCAAACTATCTTCAACATCTTCGATTTCATCTTGGATTTGTCGTTGGATATCCTGGTATTGTAACTGGTATTCTTCTAATTGCATCTTACTTCTTTCAAGTGTATTTTTAGTGTTGCGTAAAGTGGTTCTTTGTTCCCGTAGTCGTCTTTTCTTCTCTAGTAAAATATCTCTAGCAATCAAACCTTTCTCTAAAAGCTGATTATCTATATCTATTTCTTGCTGAATTTCTTCTAAGTTCAGTTCGGCATTAATTATAGCCTGGCGATTTTCTTCTAAGGTTAGCTTCTGGTCTCTAATATTAAATTCCAGATCTCGCAGTGCCTTTTGCTGGCGAGGTTCTTTTAATTCTGCTCTAATTCGTTCTATTTCTTCCCTTTTTTCTGTTACTGCTAATTCTGCATTTTCCAAGGTTCTGCGTTTACCTTCTAGCTCTATTTCTTGGATTCTAGTATCTAATTGATATTGGATAATTGCGTTGTCTGTTTCCCTATTTCTCAGCCTCATTAATTCGTCGCCTTGAAAGATAGAATCTCCCACTCGAACAAATACCTCTTCTACCGTTCCTTCTCCCGGACTTTTAATAACTTGTTGGTTGCCTAATTGAACGGTTCCCGTTGCGTTGACGCTAATTTTTATCGTGCCTTTTTCCACGGTTGCCAGCCGAACTTCTAAAGCTTCTTCCGGTCTGGCTTGATAATAGTTATAAGCGGCATAACCGCCAAAACTGACTGCACTTATCAGCGAAGAAAAAACCAACCACTTAATACCTATTTGATATCCTTTTTTTGCTTGAAGTTCCATGTTTGTAGTAATCGCGGAGCGCGATTAAATAAGTTTTCAACTTTTGTTCGTAGTAATCGCGGAGCGCGATTTAACAAATAAAGCACCTAAATACTTACTACAAAACTATTTTAAACCGTTACGCACCCTAAAATTAATTCTACCAATTCTACAGTTGCACCCAAAGGTTCCGTCAAATAAAAATTAACTGCTGGATACTCCCTAGGGAACTGTTCCACAGAACGAGCGATCGCCTCGGTTATCCCTCCCTTAAATAAAAAGTATGGCACAATTCCAATCTGCCGATGTCCGCCGCGAACTAAAGTTAATATTTGCGACTCCAAACTGGGAGCTACCGACCAATATGCCGCACAAACTGACCTTTGGTACTTACCCTCTAAATAATTTGCCATTCTTTCTACTGGTTCGTTACTGCCGGGGCGACGACTGCCGTGGGACATCAGAACCCAACTGGACGCAGGATGGGCTGCCATTTTTGCTGCCAGGAGGTCGCCGATACCCGGATGAGAACCGATATAGGGCCGGAGGTCGATACTCATGGGACTATCGCTGAGTTTTTGAGAAAATATACTTATTTCTGCCGGGATGTCTTCGGCGACGTGAACTCCAGGCAGTAGGAATAAGGGTATAACCTGAATTTCTGAGATGGGCAGGTTTTGGAGGGAGCGGCCAAATTCTAGGAGTTGTTGGTGTAGGGGAGTGGGGGCCAGTTCTAAAGTGCCCCAACCAACTAAAGGGCGATGCTTACCATTTTTGGAGTTATTTGTCAAGGGGTAGAGGCGATCGCGTAGTAACTCGGCCAATTGGGCCAGAGATTCCTGGGGCCGAGGGTCGCTGCTACCGTGGGATACTAGAAAGTAAGCTGAAGGCAATTTTAGTTCTGGATAACCTAGCTCTAAAGTTTAACAAGGTTTTTTCTCTTTGTCAATAAATTTGTTATAAACTAGAGAACTAATTGAGAAACCAGGTTTTTTGAACTAATCGAGAAACCCGGTTTCTCAAAGAAACCGGGTTTCTGAAATGCCAGATTTGCCCCCGTAAAACAGACATCTTGTCTGTTTAATTATTAATTATTAATTATTAATTGCTTATGACCGTTCCATTTCCCCATCAAGTAACTCCAGAAACGGCTATTTCCATAGCAGGTTTAACTTATTATCTCAAAGCAACTCTCGAACAAGACTCCCAACTCCAACAAGTTTGGATAATTGGGGAAGTCTCCAGCGCTAACAAACATAAAACAGGATTATATTTTACCTTATCCGACCCTAAAGAAAAAGCTTCTCTTAATTGCGCGGTTTGGAGAAGCAGACTTCCTCTAATAGAACACATTCCCGAAGTGGGAGAGCAAGTATTTGTCAAGGGAAATATTAACGTTTATGCTCCCAGAGGCGACTATAAATTAATAGTAGATGCCGTCTTGCCGGCTGGGGAAGGGTTGCAAAATCTCCGTTATTTACAG
Organism: uncultured bacterium; assembly: GCA_964609515.1. GTDB lineage: Bacteria > Cyanobacteriota > Cyanobacteriia > Cyanobacteriales > Microcoleaceae > CALKCV01. Next base: position 12,819 of record CAZSTZ010000192.1, read on the forward strand.
TTGCGTTCTCGTCTGGAAGCTGAGGGTTTATTCGATTTAGAAAGAAAGCGAGTTTTACCGAAGTTTCCGAAGACAATAGCGGTAGTAACTGCTCCCACGGCGGCGGCTTGGGGCGATATTCAAAGAAGTATTAAACAGCGATATCCCCAGATAAAAATTTTATTATCTCCCAGTTTGGTTCAGGGAGATAATGCCCCGCCGTTGATTGTTAATGCGATAGAAAGAGTGGAAAGCGACGGTAGGGCGGAGGTTTTAATAATAGCTCGCGGGGGCGGGGCGGTGGAAGATTTGGCCTGTTTTAACGACGAGAGGATTGTGAGGGCGATCGCTAATTGTCCGATTCCGGTTATTACTGGTATCGGTCACGAAAGAGACGAATCTTTGGCAGATTTGGTTGCGGATTTCTGCGCCCATACTCCCACTAAAGCAGCAGAAATAGTTGTGCCGGATTACAACTTACTTTATCGGGAACATAGGCAAAGATTGACGGCGTTAATTGATGCGGTTGAAGGTTGTTTTGTTGGGGAGAGCGATCGCTTGTTGTCTTTAAAAAATCGCTTAAAAAACTTACCAAAAACATCGCGAAGTTTGGAGAAAGCGGCGGTAAAATCTCAGAGGTTGCGAGATAAATTGGAGGCGATAAGTCCCAAAGCTGTTTTAGCGAGGGGTTATGCGGCGGTGTTAGATGCCGAGGGAAAAACGGTAATTTCCAGCAATTCTGTGGCGGTGGATGGGGAGTTAATTATTCATTTGGCGGAGGGAAAAATTAGGGTGAAGGTTACGGAAGTTTTAGAGTAGTTGTTAAAATTGTAGCGGTAAAGCATTATGCTTTACCCGGGAACCTGTCAGTGCAAGTAAATAGACAAGGCAGCTTGCCTTTTACAATTAACAATTGAAAATTAGCAAAAAGCGTTAAATTCTTGGTTGTATTCAAAGATGCACTCCTTTTTAAGTTTCTCCTGCTAAATTTTTGGCAATTTTTATTAAAGAATCTCCCA
>CAZSTZ010000193.1:0-13738 GCA_964609515.1 uncultured bacterium
AATACTAGCTTTACCCTACCAGACGAACTGACTTTGACGGCAGGACAAAATTATCACTGGGCAGTTCATGTTCTTACTGACAATGCATACATAGAAGTAGAAAATAAAAGTTTCCGCACTCCACTACCTCCGGTTGCTAATCCTGACCAACGCTTCAGCAGCGTAACCATATTTACCCACGGTTTTGAGAATAAAGAAAAACTTCAGCCCCCCCATTATGCCAGAGCGTTTGCCATTGCCAAAAGTGGCGCCCAAGATCCTAAAGAACCCGGTCTAGTCTTCCGTTACAGTGGGCAGGATGGAAAGTGGGAAGCTGTTGACGAACGAGGTCGAGTTAATGAAGACATCAATATCAAGAATGCTCCCCTCGGCAAACCACTGGTGTTACTTATCGATTGGGCGAAGTATGGCGAATCAGTTATTCCAGACTCGGGCTTCTCCGAGGGAGCAGCAGACGCAGTTGTGGCCGATCTGGCAAAACTAGATAAGGATTTAGATTACAAGTTGTTCTCCTCGCCAATGCACTTTATGGGTCACAGTCGCGGCACCATTGTTACTAGCGAGATGGTTCAGCGTATGGGAACTTACTTTTGGAACAAAGTTGGTAAAGATTCTAATAACGATCTTCATTTAACTTATTTGGATGCTCACGATTTCAAACAAAATCTTCCTTTTGGAAGGTACAATACTTTCTACGAGCCTTCAGTTCAAGTTTGGGATAACGTAAATTTTGCAGATAACTACTTTCAAGAGGTACCAGAACCAAACAGCTTATCAGGGACAGCTAGCCCCATCGGTCGCAATATACCGAAACAAGCTCCCGATCCTCCTGCAGTTCCTCCTGTCAATCCACCTCTAGAAGAAACAATTGGGGAACCAGATATCAGTATCCGTTTGGGGGCGTATCCGAATAGCAGCGATCCCAGTGCAAAACCCAGGAATGTAGGGGCTAATCCCAGCAAAACAGGAGATTATAGTCAAAACTTTGCTGGGTTTACAAAAGATGAAATAAATCCGTTGGGACCTCCTGGTCCTCACGCACGGGTGAATTGGTGGTATGATGGAACTATTGACTTGTCTTTAATTGAATATCCTCCAGGAGGACGCAAAGGTGGTATATATCGTCGGTTAAGCGACGGACATTTCGAACAGTTCTTTCATCAAGATTTTTACGATGAGTATAAAACTTTCAATCCTTGGTATCAGCCAGATCATCTTAATGCCACCCAACTTAACGATAACGAAAATAGTGAAGTATTTGACAAAAATGCCCCTTGGGAGGGTATTGGTACGGGTTGGTTTTATTCGGTGCTTGGTGGTGGTAAAGATTTACGTCCGTCTGTTAATAAGCGAACAGAAGTTCGATTTGATAATACCTTTGCAGAACGAATGAAAGGTCATAAAGCTGTACCCACTATTTTCAATGGCAACTTTGATGCCGTGACTAGGCCCACCGATCGCTTTGCGCCTAACTTACGAACTCGGTGGCGGTATGAAATGCCAGGCTGGGCGTTTCACAACGGTAAAAGTGGACGAGTCAACACTTACGAGTCTTTGCATCTGGAGAATGTAAATGCCAGTGGTGATGATACTAATCCCAATTATGCTCTAAGCATGGGCAAGTCCAAGCAAGTAAGAGTCGGACTACAGGATACGCTACCGCCTATTACTGAAATTACTCATAACAGGATGTATATACCGGAAACAGTGAAGGCTTTGACATTCGACATAAAAGTTACCCAGAAGAGCGATGATGATGAGATCGTGGCTTACATGCACCAAGATGGAGGCTGGCAGCAACTAGGAAAGCGCGAACTGACCGAGACGACCAATGACTTTAAGACGGTGTCGTTCAATGTTCCAACAAACTTTCGGGGAGAGACTTCGCAGCTAAAGTTTGAGTTGCGAGATGTAGATGATAACAGTCTGGATGCGGAACTTCTGTTGGATAATATTTTCTTTGAAGAGGAAGTTTCAGTTTAATTTAACGGTAAATATGAAAAGGGGCGATCGCATCACTGTTTGCCCCTTTCCTAGATCGCCCAAGACTTTAGTATGCGTGCAACGCCAATAAATTCGCCTCTTATGCCGATAGACCGATGCCTAGTATACGGCAAATACTGAGCCAAGATGCTACTCCCACTCCAATCCATAAACCAAAGCAGACATACAACCATGATGAACTTATAAATCTCCAACCTTCATAACTAGCCTTATATGGACATAAAACGTAGCCCATAGAACCACCGACTACCGCCCCTAATACGGCCGTTGAGTACATCACCAAAAATTGCTCGCTAGAAGGCCATTGGTTACTAATCCAATGTATCAAGAGGGGCGGTACAAGCAATCCAGTGACTAAACCTACAAACGGTGCTGCATAAATTCCATAAAAGGCTAGTAGCATAATTTTTTGTAACATTTGGCAATTCTCCCAGTGAAATATTAGACCGAGCGAAGCATCAATCTTGCTCTTTAATTTAAAGCGTAACATGGCAGCATAAAAATTGACAACCCCGCTCGGCGCGAAGTTCGAGAAAGAGGGTTGCGATTTGAATGGGTTCGTTGCGAGCGGTGACTAAGCCAGACGATCGCTTTGCAGCTTATCCGCCTAATACAGGACGACTAGCTCGGTGGCGATATGAAATGCCAGGATGGGCATTCCATAATGGTAACAGTGGGGAAGTCAACACTTACGAGTCTTTGTATTTGGAGAATGTAGATACCAGTGGTGATGATAATAATCGTAATTACGCTTTGAGTATGGGTCAACCAAAAAGACCAACAGGGGTTGGAAAGCCATCTTTTTTGCCCGCTCTAACTGAAATTACCCATAACCGAATGTATGTTCCTGATGAGACGGAGACTTTACAATTTGACGTTCAGGTTACTGAGGAGAGCGACGATGATTTGATCTTGGTTTTTTATAATAATAGAGAGAATAATGGAGAGGATGAATGGGTCGAATTCGGCGAGCTCGGACTTCAGGAAACTACAAACGGGTTTAAGACTGAGCCTTTCGATCTTCCAGAAAATTTCTCAGGACAAACTTCGCAACTGCTGTTCCGTCTCTTTGATGAAGGTGGAGACGGTTTGGATGCCGAACTTCTGTTGGATAATATTTTCTTTGTTTAAAAAAGAAGTTCCAGCTTAGATAAAGATTCTAAAGTTGAAAAGCAGCCGTTGCAAAGTAAATAGATGGAATTGAGAGAGGCGAGCGCACCATCGCTCGCCTCTTTTAATTATCAATGTATTCAAGTATCAAGAATTAAAATTAAATAACACCAGTAAATTTTAACTTTCATTCCCCATGTCTGACAATTGTAAAAGATTGAGCCACCCAACGATTACTTCTAGTAAAATTAGCAAAAATATCAGAAAAATCTGCTCGCTAGAAGGCCATAGATTATTAATCCACTGTTGGGTCTTTGCTAAAAAATAACTCGTTAGCAATGGTATTATTGTGGCTCCTAGCCACCGACCAAAGAAGATATAAATATCTGGTAAACAATTCCATGCCCAACCACCGGGTTGTTCCTTAATTGGACATAAAACATAACCAATGAAACTACCAACAACCATTCCTAATACAGTTGCCAAAAACACAATAATAACCAGCTCGTTAGAAGGCCATTGGTTACTAATCTGCTGCATGAATATCAGCGAACCCATGAATCCAATAGGTAGAGCTAAAAACGGTGTTGCCCATGCTAAAAATAAAGGCCATAATGACATATCGCAATTCTCCTAGTTAAATAGCGAGCAAACCATCGCGCCTGCTCTTTAATTGTTAGGATAACATAGCAGTAGAAACATTGACAACCCCTAAGTTTGAAGTTCGAGAAAGAGGATTGCCAAATGAATTGATTAGATTGAAAAAGGCGAACTTCGGAATTAAAATTAAATAACACGAGCAATTCCTAACCTTCTTTATTCATTTTTTGCCATTGCCATTGTAAAAAATGAAGCAATTTAATACCAACAATTATTTCTAGTATGATTAGGGACCACATAAGAAGAATCTGGTCGTTAGAAGGCCCTTGATTATTAACCCACTGTTGCGTTGTTGCCAAAAGGTAACTCATTCCCCATGGTATTACTGTGGCTCCTAACCACAGACCAAAAAAGATAAAAATATGTGGTAACCAGTTGAAGGTCCAGCCACCAGGTTGTCCCTTATATGGACATAAAAAATAACCAATGAAACCACCAGCAACCATTCCTAATAAAGCGAGGAAAAATACAACAATTACCTGCTCGTTGGAAGGCCATTGGTTACTAATCCTTTGTATGAATATTAGGGAACTAATGAATCCAGTGACTAAAGCCATAGATGGCGATCCTAATAATAGGAAATAAAAAAATAGAAACATATCGCAATTCTCCAAGTTAAATAGCGAGCAAACCTCTTTAATTGTTAGGATAACATGGCAGTAGAAAAATTGACAAACTCTAAGTTCGAGAAAAAACGTTATGGTTTGGGCGCGTTCGTTCCCGACTCGGGTTTCACCGAGGGTGCGGCAGATGCAGTGGTAGCCGATTTGGCGAAACTGGATAAGGATTTAGATGGCAAGCTGTTCTCCTCCCCCATGCACTTTATGGCTCACAGTCGCGGCACTATTGTCACCAGCGAAATGCTTCAACGTCTGGGAACTTATTTCGAGGATAAAGTGGGTAAAAAATCCACGAGCGAAAACGACCTTCATGTAACTTACATAGATGCCCACGATTTCAAACAGAAACTTCCCACCGGAAGGTACGATACTTTCTACGAACCTTCGGTTCAGGTTTGGGATAACGTCAATTTTGCAGATAACTACTTCCAAGAAGTGCCCAAACCCGACGATTGGTTGGCTCTCGCTACTCCCATCGGTCGCAATATTCCCTATCCCGCTCCCGCTCCCGCAGACCCGCCCATCAATCCCCCAGAATGGTCTGGGGAGCCGGATATAAGCATCCGTTTGGGGGCGCTTCCGGGCAGCGAAGATGCAAATGCCAATCCCCGCTTTGTAGGAGCTAACCCGAGTGCCACGGGAGATTACAGTCAAAACTTTGCGGGATTGACCCGGGATTTACTTTTGGGGGATGGTCCTCACGGTCGCATAAATTGGTGGTATGACGGTACTATCGATTTGTCGAATCTCAATCCTCCGGGAACCCAGGACGAACCGGGTATCTATCGGCGGTTGAGCGACGGGCATTACGATTTGCTGTTCGAGCGCGATTTTTACGATAAATACAAGGTTTTGAATCCTTGGTATCAGCCAGACCATACGAAAGCGAATTTTGAGTTTGCGGATGAGAAGGCTCCCAAAGAGGGTATTGGCACTGGTTGGTTCTATTCCGTCCTTGGTGGCGGTAAAGAGCTCCGTCCTTCTACTTCGACTCCTCGGGTTGGGGTTGATTTTGATAATACGTTTGCGGAGCGGATGCAGGGCGATGGTCCGGTAGCGAGCGTGTTTAACGGTAATTTTGATGCGGTGACTAAGCCGACAGACCGTTTTGCGCCTTATCCGCCGACGGTGCGAGGGCCTCGGTGGCGGTACGAGATGCCTGGATGGTCGTTCCACAACGGTAAGGATGGAGCGGCGAATAGTTACGAGTCTTTGTATCTGGAGAATGTGGAGATCGCGGGGGATGAGGCGAATCGCAATTACGCTTTGAGGATGGGTAAGTCGAAAGTACCGGGGGTTTTTGGAGCGCCCCTTCTGTTGGAGCCTTTAACGGAAATTACTCATAACCGGATGTACGTTCCAGATTGGGCCGAGACTTTGACTTTTGACGTGCAGGTTACTGAGGGAAGCGATGATGATGCGATCGCGGCTTATATGCAGCAGGATGGCAGTTGGTTGAAGTTGGGCGAGTTTGAGTTGAGGGAGGCGATGGATGAGTTTGAGACTTTGCTTTTTGAGGTTCCAGACAGTTTGCGGGGGGAAACTTCCCAGTTGCGGTTTGAGATTTTGGATTATGTTGGTAACGGTCGGGATGCGGAGTTGCTGTTGGATGATGTTTTCTTTACCGATGAGGTGGAGACTGTTGCTTTGGATTTGATTACTGGGGATGGTACGAGTGGGGAGACGGTGCAGGCTATGTCTGCTAGTTCTGGAAACAGCATGGACTTAAACCAACCCTTTGAGTTAACTTGGCAAGCCCCAGCTTATGGTGAAAAAATCGTTGAAATCAAATTTGATGGTCCGTTCGAGCGATTTTTAAAAATAGAGTTTCCAGGTTATGGAGACCGAGCTCGACAGCGGAAAGATTTTTATAAGTTTAAATTGAAGGCAGATAGTCCTGACTTGACTTTAAAGGTTACACCCTTGGAAATGCAGAATATGTATTTTCGTCAAGATGGTGCTAGAGTTCCATTCACAGACCTAAATCGCGATCGTCTTTACGGTTCGAGATTCTTAACAACAGAGTACACCCGAAATCGTCAGGGAACAATCCGCGATACCAAATCTTATTTGAGCTACAGGTGGGTAAATGCTGTGGATCCTGAACCGGCCATGATCGAAGCGGATCCTGAAAAGACCATGAAGAGAAGTGTAGATTTACCAGACGGAGTGGATGACACAGCAGTTTTCCATCGAACTTTAGCTGATGGACCTGGAGGATTTGTGCGCGATAAGAATGTTGATGTGCGCGTTCCAAAGTCTTTCAAAACTACTTTTAACAGTCAGAATCAGCAAAATAATGATTTTCAGTTTCAGTATAGCAGCCCCATTTTGGATCGTCGCGCTCAGGGTCAAGTAACATGGCACTTCGATCCTGTTGATGCTAACAATCAACAAAAATGTTATCAATATAAATTTCTCGACAAAGATAGAGGAGAAAGAGGTGAAACTGTTATGGTTCCCATTGACTGCAAAACAGATATTGTAGATATTGTGGCAAATGGAAATAACGTTGGAACTTTACAGGTGCGAGGTACTGCTACCGAACCAGTGGAAATTCGATTAAATTTAGAGGGATTTAAAAATGAACTTCGCCGTATAATTGACAGCGGTCAGGTAGTTGAGAAACTAAAAGACAGGTGGAATGATGACAGATTGTTTTTACCTGAAGAAGAAAATGATGCACTTCCCAGAATACCTCTTCCTGAAGAAGGAGGACTGATTCAAGATTCTGACACGCAGCTAATTTATTATGTACATCAAAAAATCGATGGAAGACCTCCCCAAAAAACTGAGGTTTCCCCAGCATTTTTTCAAGAATTTGCTAATTTTTTGCCTCAAGAAAAGAAACAAGCTGAGGCTGACAATACTCTTGACTCATTCTACACTCAACTGGACAATTTTTTAGAGAATCAGTCTCAAATGTTATTGGCTGACATTCAAAATGATTTTGCACCTGTGAGTACTGGTTATAAAGTTACGGAGGACGCCCTACCTACAAATTCGACTGGAGTAGAAGCATCTTGGGTTCATGTATTTAACGATATGGACCTGCCTATTGATGGAAAAAGTACCTACAATTTCGCTCAGATATCCCTGCGACCTATACTTGAGGATTCAGCAACAACCAAGGTTTCTAAAGAGTGGGCGATGGCTCAAGGTCTTTATGCAACGAATCTAGACCGCGAATTGCTTAATGGCACTGGGGCTAGAATCAATATTCCCAATCATTTTGACTGGGAATCTACTGAGGTTAATTTTACACAGTTTTTAGCCAATACAGTCAGTCAAGAACTCGGTCATAGCTTTGGCTTAAATGATGCGTACAGTAGTTTTTCTGGTGAAAACGTTCACCCCCCTGAAGATGATATTATGGGAAGGCCACCTCGGGATGTAGGAGATTTAGATTTTGATTTCAGAAATCTAAACTTGCTTGAAGCGGCAGTAGGTTTCCACGAAAGTCCGTATTCTAACATGACCCACAGACCATTCTTCCGGTATAATAAGCAAGAAAATGCCTTGCTAATGCAAATGAAAAACTGGTTTCTTCCCAGATCGGGTTCTCTCAACACAACTCCATACGAGTCGTAAAAATGAATAAAGCATTCCTTGAGTTCTCCCATCCTCTCTATGCCCTTATAGAAGCTACCCGCTTGGGCAACACAAAGGTAGTAAAGCTAGTGCTATCTAGAGGCGCAAATCCCAACCGGGAGATTGGTGGATGGCTACCTTTGCTTGAAGCTATTCGCGAGGGTTATGCAGATATCGTCAAACTTTTAATTGCTTATGGTGCAAAATGTGACAATACAGATTTCTATTTAGCTGCCAGTAGAGGTCATTTTGAAATCGTTCAATTTTTCCTCGAACTTGGATTATCTATTGAACCCAAAGTTTTACACAGGGCAATAGAAACCGGACGCAAAGAAATTGTCGAACTGCTGCTAGCTCGCGGTGCAAAACCTAATGCCGCCATGTTGCATTCCGCAGCCAAAAAAAAGCATCAAGAAATTGTCAAAATTCTCAGGGAGCATGTAGAAGTCAATCCTTATCTATCAGCTTTCTGGGGGGATATGGAAGCGGTAAAAAAACATTTAGAAGGAGGAATGGATATTAACGCTAAGGATGAATGCTGCAGTTGTACTTTGCTCGACGAAGCTGCTGCGGGAGGGCATCGGGAATTAACAGAGTTTTTGCTAGTTCGAGGTGCGGAAGTTAACTCGAACCTTAGCGAAGAGCTAAGGGTAAATACACCAACACCTTTATATAAAGCAGTCGTTAACAGGCACAAACACATCCTAGAGCTACTGATAGCTTATGGTGCAGAAGTCAATGCCCGAAAAAGTCGCAATCCGGCCAACCAGATTATGAGTCCCTTACACCGGGCAACCTGCCCGGAAATCGCAGAACTCCTAATCGATGGAGGTGCCAATATCGAAGCGCGAGATGCAATAGATCGAACACCCCTACATTTAGCCGCAAAGTACGGCTATAGCAAGGTAGTTCGATCTCTGCTAAATCGTGGGGCAGTAGCGGACGTGCGGGACCGAGTTGCAGAAACCCCTCTACACAAAGCAGCTAATCGAGAAGTCGCAGAGTTGCTACTTGCCCGCAACGCAGAAGTCGATCCAGTTTCTAAATCGGGCAGAACGCCCCTGCATAATGCGATCGCTGCTCGGCGTGAAGAACTATTACCGATCCTCCTAGCCAATGGCGCAGATGCTAATGCCATAGAGACATCCTCCGGTAATACTCCTTTGCATTTGGCTTGGAGGAGCAAAACAACTGTCGAGATACTGATTGCTAACGGTGCGGATGCCAGCGTTAGCAGGTCAAATCGTTTGGGTTCTACCCCACTACATTATGCAGCAGAGGGTGGAGCGAAAGAAACACTCGAACTGTTCGTTAGTAAAGGAACAGAGGTGAATGCCGAAGATAATGCAGGTTATACACCCCTGCATTGGACCGCTATAGGCGGACATTATGATTGCGCCCTTGTCTTGCTCGATCTGGGGGCCCGAGTCGATGTTCGCGACGCCGAGTTCGGCATTACTCCCCTTCACTGGGCCGTTTGGAAATCGCGTCCAAAACTGGTGGAACTATTACTCGATCGCGGAGCCGATATTAATGCTAAGAGCAAACCAACGGAAGGAATTAATGCGATTTTAGAGCTGAACGTTGATAGCGTCGATGCTGGTTTATTTCAAGCTTACGCCAAAACACCTTTACACTTAGCTTGGGATGAAGAGATAGCGACGCTTCTCATGGCTGGGGGTGCAGATATTAATGCAAGGGAGGAAGCGTACGATCGCACTCCCCTGCACCTCATCACGGAAAAGTTTTTTGGAGATATTGAGGAGATCGCAGAACTATTAATTCTCTCTGGAGCCGATGTCAATGCACTAGATAGAGACGGCCGCACGCCCCTGCATTTTGCCGCTAACAATCGCCACAAAGATGTTGTTGAGTATTTGTTAGTCGGCGGTGCCGAGATTAATATCCAAGATCGAGAAGGCGTGACTCCCTTGGATGTTGCAGGAGAAACTTCAACTTATTATGCCTACGCCCGCGAGCCGAAACATCAGCTAGAGGTTATAGAAGTTTTGCTCTTAAACGGGGCCCGAGCTAATAGTCGCAATGTTTTGCAAATATCAAAGCTAATTTCTTTAGAGTCTGCCAAGGCACTAGGATATTTTGAAATAGCCAAGATTCTTACCAAATAACGACTGGCTTAAGCTTGGGTAATTCGCTATAATAAAAAACAGTTATCCTTGGAGAGAGTCAGAAAATGCCTTTATTTGCGCATCCCTTTTTTAAAGCAGATGGTTATGTTCTAGTCAGACCGATCGCCGAAAACAATCTCAAAGTTCTCAATATCCTTCTTACGAGAAGATTTGATGGTAACTGGGAGGAGATTGCTAAGGCGCCGTATCTTCCAACACCTCTATTTGCAGCCATACAAACACGAAACTTGGATATAGTCAATCTGTTGATGGCTTGCGGGGCACCGTTTGCCGAACGCGAGTTGCGCTTGGCTGCCAGTAAAGGCTACAAAGAAATCGTCGAGTTGCTCCTCGAACAAGGGGTAAAAGCAAATGCTGGCACGCTCGATGCCGCAGTAAAAGAAGAACATCGAGAAATCGTAGAACTGCTGTTAGCTCGCGGAATAAAAACCAGCCCCAGCGCTGCTGCGATCGCTGGAGATCTGGCGACGGTAAAAGAATACCTGGAGCAAGACGCGGAGGTCGATGCCGACAAGAGCGATGTTGCATCCGCAACGCTTCGCGATCGCTACCAACCCCTGCTAGAAATTGCTGCCTGCGGCGGTCAAAAACCAATAGTTGAATATTTGCTCGATAAGGCAATTGCTCTTAACATCGGTTCTATAGAAAAACTCATCGGTAAGGCTTTATACAAAGCCGCTAAAAACGAACGCGGGGAAATAGTCGCCTTGCTGCTCGATCGCGCTGCGGAAACTAATCTTACCGAAAGCCCTACTCTAAAAAACTGGCAAAAAACTTCCTTACGCCAGACGGCATCCCCAGAAATTGCCAAACTATTATTAGATGTCGGTGTCGATATTAATGCCGAAGATGGTAATAAGTCAACCCCACTGCATTTAGCTGCTAGTAGGGGCGATCGCGAAGCGTTGCGGATGCAACATCGCTCTCTAGTACAATACCTGATAGAGCGCGGGGCCGATATTGCCCGCAAGAATAGGGACGGCAAAACGCCCCTACACCTTGCAGCCAATCGAGAAATAGCAGAGTTATTGCTAGCAAATTGTCTCGACCTTTGGGAACTAATACCAAAGTCGCTGGAGGTAGGAGCGTGGGAAGGGCGTCAAGATGTTGCCGAGCTACTGGTCGAGCGAGGCGCACAGCTTAATCTCAGCGGCGATATCGATGCCTTGCTTGCCCGCTACGCAGTAATGGGATGGCGACAAGTAGTTGAGTTGCTGATTGGCCAAGGTGCAGATGTTAACCATCGCGATCGCGATGAATTTACGCCCCTGCACTTGGCTGCCACCTACGGACATCAAGATGTTGCCGAGTGTCTCATTGGCAACGGAGCCCTACTCGACGCTTTTGGAGGACAAGATGGGGTTGCCCCGCTCCACTGCGCCGTCTGGGAATCTCATATAGATGTCGTCAAACTGTTGTTGGAGCGGGGAGCAAATGTTAATATTAAACGTACTGTGGGAGGACAGTATTGGAGGGGTTCTTGGATGGACGATCCTCCTGTGTGGTCCGCTTCAAAAGGAACTCCGCTCCATTTAGTCTGGGAGAAAGAGATTGCAGAACTTCTCATTGCCAGCGGTGCCGACGTTAATGCAAGAGATGGCGAATATGGCAGGACTCCCCTCCACACCGTCATGAAAAGGTTTTGGGGAGAAGTAGAAGAAATAGTCGAGCTACTAATTCGGGGCGGTGCCGATGTCAATGCAACAGACAACCACGGTTTTACTCCTCTGCACCAAGCGATAGAAAACGATTACTGTCGGGTAGTCGAGCTATTAATTGCAGGGGGAGCAAATATTAACGCTAATCGCAAGGGCTCCACTCTATTAGATAACGCAGTTGACGCGGGCAATGTCTATTTTCTTAAGTTCTTAATTGCTGAGGGTTTCGATATTAATGGCAAGAGGAGAAATAATGCTCCCACGCTTCGGGCGTTATCCAAAGGCAAAGTCGATATTGCAGAAATCTTAATTTGCAGCGGTGCGGATGTAAACCTAACCAACAGCAAGGGCGAGACTGTTCTCCATCAAGCTGTGAAAAATGGCTTCTTGAATTTAGTAGAATTAGCCGTGGCAGCCGGTGCGGATGTCAATGCCCAAGATAAAGATGGGTTAACGCCCCTAGCTGTTGCCTTAGAAAATTCCTACATGGAAAAAGTCAATTTATTAATCGCTAGTAGCGCCAACCTGAATCTCATCAAAAACAAACAAGGCGATCCGCTGTTGCGCGAACTTATAGATTGCCGTCAGACGGAGGTCGCTAAACTGCTAATTTTTAACGGTGCAGATGTTAATCTCGTTAAAAACAAACAAGGCTCGCCCCTGTTGCACGAACTTATAGACCGCCGCCAGACAGAGGTCGCTAAACTGTTAATTTTTAACGGTGCCGATGTCAATGCCAGGGATAAAAGCGATCGCTCTGTTTTACACTGCGCCGTCCAATCTAACTGGAAAGAAATTGTCGAATTGTTGTTAGATAATGGTGCGGATATTAATGCTAAAAGAAAAGCCAGTTTTACTCCCCTCGATGATGCCCTTGAGTCTGAAAATTTGGAAATTGCCGACTTGCTAGTTGCCAGAGGTGCCCTGGTTAATAAAAAGCAAATCGCTCGGATATCCGCTCTTTTATCCTTACCAGATGCTAAGGGAAAAGGTTATGTTAATCTGGTAGCTAAGGTTCAAAATAGGAGCGATTTTTCTGTTTAATCTTGTTAATAAAATTTGCATTTTTTAGGCACTTTTGAGATACAAACTCATCCAGAAAGATACTACTAAAATTCCAATCGCACAACCCCAAATAGTAGAGAAAAAAGGCAACAGATTGCAACTCCAACCTCCGGGCTGACTCTTATCGGGACAGGAAATATTCCCGATAAAACCACCGAAGATCGCTCCTAATATAGCCGCCAAAAACACCCCCATAATCTCTCCGTTAGAAGGCGATGGGAGGAATCTCAACGCACCTACAAATCCACCCGCTGAAATAAAAAATGGTGCTACGCTCAAAAAAATAATAAGCGCTACTTCTTTCCGCATATCGTTAATTTCCCTAACGAACTTTACAGCGAGCAAACGGGAGTTCGCTGGCTCTTTAATTTTTAGAATAACATATCAGTAGAAAAACTGAAAAATCCTAAATTTGAAGTTCTAGGAAAAGCCTTGATATTTAACGTTAAAATTCTCCATAAAAACGTTGCTTGGGCGAACCTCATATTTTGGGAATGGGTGCATAGTTTCAGAGCTTTTTTGGGAGCACGTCACCTTTGAAGCTTTCCCAAATATTTGTCGCTTTTTGTCAATGGTCAATGGTCAATGGTCAATGGTCAAGAAGGCGCAATTAAGTATTGACAATAGAAAATGATAAAGAACTAACAATTAAGTATTGACAATAGAAAATTGACAACAGCATTACTTGTGTGGGTAACAAAACTGACGTGCTCCCGCTTTTTTCTATATAAATATCAATCCTTAACCACAGACTCCATATATTCCCCCCATAACTGAGCCGCCTGACCGCTACCCCCATAAGTACGAGAATTATCGTCATTACCAAACCAAATACCAGTAACTAAATTCCGTCGAGGAATATAACCGATAAACCATAAAT
>CAZSTZ010000194.1:0-13633 GCA_964609515.1 uncultured bacterium
CACCCACCAACCACCCATCCGCTACATCCGCTTCAACATCCGCTGCCAACCAACCCCATCACCCACCAACAACCCATCCGCTACATCCGCTTCAACATCCGCTGCCAACCAACCAACCCCAACCCCCAACCAACAACCCATCCGCTACATCCGCTTCAACATCCGCTGCCAACCAACCAACCCCAACCCCCAACCAACCACCCATCCGCTACATCCGCTTCAACATCCGCTGCCAACCAACTTTTTTCACCCACCAACCACCCATCCGCTACATCCGCTTCAACATCCGCTGCCAACCAACCAACCAAAATCAAAAAAAAAATCGAGCCCCTAACGGGGCACTAGAAGGAAAGAGGGGAAAAGGGGAAAAGAGCAAAGGGGAAAGAAGAGTCCTCACGCAAAACAAGAACCAGACGACTACAGACCTGGCAACAAGACCACGCGGAAACCGAGGTAGCCGAGGCAATAGCCCGCGTCAAACCAGTTACGAAGGGCGCAGCGACAAATCACGGGAAAGTGGTTCCAAGAACCACCACGCAGCAACCGATAAGAACTATCCCCACCAGATTCCCAAGCACTCCCATCGGTGGATGCCCTATTATAATTGTCATGCCAAACATCCTGACACCACTCCCAAACATTCCCATGCATATCGTACAAACCGAAAGCATTGGGGGGGAAACTCCCGACATCTGTAGTTTCTTCGCGGAAAACCCCTTTGGGTGCCGAACCGTAAGTGTAGTTGCCGTTGTAATTAGCCAAGTCCGTAGTAATAGTCTCTCCGAAATAAAACGGCGTAGTAGTTCCCGCCCGACAGGCATACTCCCACTCCGCCTCCGAAGGCAACCGATACTGTCTCCCCGTCTTCTGGGAGAGTCGCCGACAAAATTCCGTCGCATCGTTCCAACTTACATTCTCCACCGGGCGGTTTGCACCCTTGAAACGAGAAGGGTTTTTTTCCATCACCGCTTCGTACTGTTTTTGCGTTACTGGATACTTCCCCAGGAAAAACGGCGGAACGTTGACTCGGTGTTGCGGACTTTCCCAGTTAAATCGCTGTTTCTCGCTTTCTGGCGAACCCATCAGAAAACTCCCCCCAGAAATAGATACCATTTCTAACTCGACTCCTCGCCCCAAGTTCTCCACGAATATTTCCGCTTGACGGGGTTCTCGTTTAACTATCTTGCCTCGGGCGTTGACGGTGACGATTTCAAAGTTGGCAACGGATTTTGTAACGGATTTAACGGATGGGTTTTTGGGGGGTGAGGGAGATTTGTTGGCAACGGATTTTGTAACGGATTTAACGGATGGGTTGTCGCTTCCTCCAAAAATCTTTTCCCAGAAGGAGGGAGATTTGTTAGCAGCGGATTTTGTAACGGATTTAACGGATGGGTTTTTGGGGGGTGAGGGAGATTTGTTGGCAACGGATTTTGTAACGGATTTAACGGATGGTTTGTTAGCAGCGGATTTTGTAGCGGATGTAGCGGATGGGTTGACGGGTGGGGCAACAGATTTTTTGCTTCCCCCAACCATCCGCCACCACTCCTTAACATCTTTGGGGCGGTCTTCCTTCTGATAGGCCAACGCCGCCCCCAACAACTCCCGCCACGGCGACTCCAAACCCACCGGTTGCCAATTTTGTTGCCCCAAAGAACGCATCATCGCATTTGGCGGCAACTCCCCAACTAACAACTCGTGCAACATCATCCCCAACTCAAAAATATCGCTCTCAACTCCAACCTTCCCGCCAGCGACAACCTCCGGCGCCGCGTATCCCTCCGTAAAAGTGCGAGTGCTAGGACGACCCCCAGAACCCGCCAAAATCGTACCTACCGCCTGTTTCGCCGAACCAAAATCAACTAACACCGACTTCCCCTCTGGGGCTAGCAAAACATTATCCGGTTTAACATCCAAATGAAAAATCCCCTCCTGGTGAACCGCCGCCAACGCTTCCACCAACTGCCCCCCTATCTCCCTCACCCTCTCTGGCGACAACTTCCTCCCCGGTTGCGAGTCTAACTCGGTCCGCAGACTCCTCCCACTAACCAACTCCATTACCAGATAAGCAGTATCGTTCTCCTCAAACAAGTCCGTAACTCCCACGACGTGAGGATGCCTCAACCTCGCCAATATTTTCCCCTCCTTGAGAAACCGTTGTTTTCCCCGTTGATAGACATCCCCTTGGTTTCGAGGAATAGTAAATCCTCCAGTAGTCGGGTTGCGAACTGCGCAAGTTTGGGGGAAAAATTCTTTAATAGCGACCAACTGTTCCAATAAAGTATGATGACCTCGATAAGTCACCCCAAAACCGCCCCGCCCCAGAGCATAATCTAGTTGATAAGTTCCAGCCCGAAGTTGAGTTTGCGGTGGTAGAATCTCTCGCATCAACGACGGGAGATGTACTCTGCAGTCTGGGTTGGGACAAATTTCGGTATCCAAGGGGAGGCCGTCACGGTAACAATTTAAACAGCGCATTTTAGGTAATGGATAATGGGTAATAGAGAGCAGGTCTTGTATTCTCAGAAACCCGGTTTTTTGGAAAAACCCGGTTTCTATGGGTAATAGTAATAGGATATGTCCAAAAAAATTTTTTGTCTAACCCCTTGACAGTTGCTTTTTTATTTGTTACGATGGAGTCGACGAGGAAGAACTATCTACCTATATAGGGGGTTAGACCCCTTGGCCCCCGCGAGACGTAAGTGTTGGGTTCCGCTGCGCTCCACCCAACCTACAAGACTACAAGACTACCTCGCCCGCCAGAAACCGGGTTTCTCGCAGAAACCCGGTTTCTTACACCTCCTGTCCGCCAACAAATATAAAAAAAAGCCCGCAATTTGCAGGCTTGTTTTCGATATTCTGTAACCAAACATCTTAAGCCGACTCCGGTTTCGGCAGCGAAGAAGGATGCATTAACAACTCCGCAGTCGATCGCTTCTCCACCATTTCCTTCGTAATCGTGCAGCGAGTAACATCCTTACGAGAAGGCAGCTCGTACATCACGTCCAACATCAACTCTTCCACAATGCCTCGCAAAGCCCGAGCCCCCGTCTTCCGTCGGTAAGCTTCCCGAGCGATCGCCCTAATCGCATCCTTCTCAAACTCCAACTGGACGTTATCCATCCGCAACAACTTCTTATACTGCTTCACCAAAGCATTGCGAGGTTCCGTCAAAATCTCCACCAGGGCATCCTCATCCAACGGTTCCACCACCGCCACCATCGGTATCCGTCCGATCATCTCCGGAATCAAGCCAAACTTCACCAAGTCGTCCGGTTCCAGTTGTTCCATCAGAGCTGCTGCCCGTTTATCCTTCGGCTGACCCTCTCCAGATTGGACGAAACCCATCGACTTTTTACCCGTTCTCTGCTCGATCGCCTTCTCCAAACCCACAAAAGCCCCGCCGCAGATAAACAGTATATTACCCGTATCGATTTGAATAAAATCTTGATATGGGTGCTTCCGTCCTCCTTGGGGAGGAACGTTAGCAACAGTACCCTCTAACATCTTCAGGAGAGCCTGCTGCACTCCCTCTCCCGAGACATCCCTCGTTATCGATGGATTCTCGCTTTTTCTCGCTATTTTATCTATCTCGTCTATATAAACTATACCCCTCTGAGCCTCTTCTACATCCAAATCCGCCACTTGCAGCAATCGCAGCAATATATTTTCTACATCCTCTCCCACATAGCCAGCTTCCGTCAAAGTCGTAGCATCGGCCACCGCAAAGGGGACATCCAGCAAATCTGCCAAAGTTTGAGCCAAGAGAGTCTTGCCGCAACCCGTCGGGCCAATTAGCAAAATATTAGACTTTTGCAATTCCACGTCATCCTTAGAACTTTGGCCGCTATTTTTAGCATCCATAAAGCTCAGGCGCTTGTAGTGGTTATAAACCGCCACCGACAAAACCTTTTTCGCTTCCTCTTGACCGATAACGTGGGTATCCAGATAATTTTTAATCTCTCTTGGTTTGGGAATTTTATGTGGCGAGTTCTTGGAATTATTCCGTCGCTTCTGAGGAGAAGGCGCCGGACGGGGCATTGGCGGTTGTGGGCCTATAGGGTTGGAGTCAAATAACTCCTCATCTAAAATTTCATTGCACAACTCAACGCATTCATCGCAAATATATACCCCTGGCCCCGCTATTAACTTGCGGACCTGCTCTTGAGACTTGCCACAAAAAGAACATTTTAGATGGGAGTCGTATTTAGACATAAGTGCCTCTAATTAGACTGCAACGACAGACTCTCCCGGTATCGGAAGCTCTTGCCTGGTTATCACCCGATCCACCAATCCATAATTTTTAGCCTCTTCGGCAGACATGAAAAAGTCGCGATCGGTATCAATTTCTATTTTTTCTAAAGGTTGGCCCGTATGGTAGGCTAACAATTCATTGAGTTGGCGTTTATGATAAAGGATTTCCTTAGCTTGAATCTCTATATCCACCGCTTGACCTTGAGCCCCGCCTAAAGGCTGGTGAATCATAATTCTAGAACTAGGTAGAGACATCCGTTTGCCCGGAGCCCCTGCCGCCAACAGAAAAGCGCCCATACTAGCCGCCAACCCATAGCATATTGTTACCACATCCGGACGAACCTGCTGCATGGTGTCATAAATGGCCATCCCCGCCGTTACCGAGCCCCCGGGAGAGTTAATGTAAAGCTGGATATCTTTTTCTGGCTCTTCAGCATCCAGGAACAACATTTGGGCTGTAATTGTATTAGCTAAGTTGTCATCTACTTGAGTTCCCAGAAAAATGATGCGTTCCCGCAGCAGACGGGAATAGAGGTCGAAGGCCCTTTCCCCCATGCCAGATTGTTCCACAACCATAGGCACGATATTAGTCGGATTAGTCGGACCGGAGTAAACCTCCAAAGCTTGATAGCTGGAAATTTGATAGTTATCGCGCTGAGATCTAACCATAGATTACTGGTGAGCTTTTAACTTGTTCGGCCCCAAATCAGGACTTGCTTTGTCCTTCTGGTTCCTTACTCTTATTATTATGCCTTAAACTTGTTAATTTCGCCACAGATAATAGGAATAAAAAGTTACTTTCCCTCCCCCTCCCCCTCCCCCGAATCCCACCTTATTCTAGCCAAATTCTCAAGTTCTACTCGGCGGAAACCACTTCGGCTTCTACTGTTTCAGCCGAAGAATCTTCACTTTCCGAGCTGTCTTCCTCCGTCGGCTGACTTAGAGTTCCTTCTGGCACTAATTCAATCTTAGCCCGTTCTAGGAGCCATTTTATTGTTTTTTTCTGTAACAGCTCCCTTTCCAAAACTTCCCGCAACCGTTCTTCATCTATTGCTTGACCTTCTAACTCTTCTCGAACCTTAGCAGCCTCCTCTTCTATCTCCGAATCTTCAACCGAAATAGATTCTCGTTTTGCCACCTCTTCAAGAGCCAAATCTTTCTTCAACTGTTGTAAAGCATCCGGGCGAGATTCGGATCGCATCTTAGCTATAACTTCCTGGGTCAACAATTTTTTCACATCTATGCCATACTGACTCAATTCAATAGCCTTTTGAGTCAACATTTTATTAGCCTCATCCTCAACCATGCTTTCGGGAATTTCCAGTTCCAAAAGCTTGACCAGTTCCTCTATTATTGCCTTTTCTTTATTAAGGTCAGTTTTAGCATCAGCAGCTTCTTGGTATTGTTTTTCCAGAGATTCTCTCAATGCTGCTAAAGTCTCAAACTCGCTTACTTCTTCTGCAAACTCATCGTCCAGTTCCGGTAGCTCTTTCTCCTTAATTTCTTTCATAGTTACCGGAAAAATCGCCTTTTTACCAGCCAATTTTTGGTCGCCATAATCTTCTGGAAAATCAGCGCGAATTTCCTTACTTTCTTCAGGATTCATGCCAATAATTCCCTCAATAAATCCAGGAATAAAATCTCCTGGTTTGAGTTCCAATTGATAATCTTCAACAGTTTTGAAAATTTGTTCTCCTTCTTCTCCTTCCACTTCGGGAACTAAGCTGCCGCTATAATCAATGAGAACCACATCTCCTTCCCGGGCAGGTCTTCCTTCCACCGGCACCAAAGTCGCCAACTGCAAGCGACGTTCTTCGAGATATTCATCTACTTTGGCCGGGTCGTATTTTACCTCCTCAGCCTTTATCTCCAAGCCAGTGTAATTCTCAATAGTTACTTCTGGCGGCACATCCACCTTAGCTTTAAAAGCCAATTCCTTCCCCGGTTCAAACTCTTTTAATAAATCGTCAAATTCCGAGTTCAGTTCAAATTGGCCAATTACCTTAATGTCGTCCCGTTCTCTGACTTTTTTCAAACAATCCTGGATCGCTTCGTCCAAAGCCATGGCCTTCAGGTAACTTTGTCCCATGCGTTGGATTAAAATTGGCCTTGGGACTTTGCCTTTGCGGAACCCCGGAATATTCGCCGTTCGGGTATATTTTTGAATTACTCGCTCGTAGGCATTTTTCGAGAGTTCTGGGGGGATTTCTATTTCTAGGCCAACTTGGCTTCCTGGAAGTTTTTCCTGGGTAACTTTCATCGATTTTTCTACTTCTCTGTAAATAATCAGCTCGGGTTTGTTAATAGACAACTGTTGCCTCTGCCATCCCAAAAATCGGGATACCAGAGCGATCGTAGCACAACGCAAGCATGGTCTGTTTGTTTTCCTAGAAACTTGTCTTTCTTCCTGTGGCTAAACCTTTGGGGGGTTTCTAGCCACCTATTTTCTATTTTCCTTTTTATAATGATTTAATACTAATCCGATCTTCTTGGCGTCTGGCCATTGTGGGACGCTCGATGGCCTTGGAGAGAAGAGGCCAAAAATGCCAAGCTCGCCAATCAGTTGAAGGCCATCAAACACGAGGGACCAGAAACCTCTTAGAAAAGACCATCGCCAGAATAACCAAAAACATTGCTATAGTAAAATTAATTAATAACCTTCAAATTAAAAATTAGTTATCGAGAAATTTTAAATAAACAAAAACTGTAAAAAACTATTATTAACCAAAATTAAGGAGGAAAAAAATTTGCCCCAATCCTATAGAGTAGCAATCCTTGGAGCAACAGGAGCCGTAGGCACAGAACTGCTAGAATTGCTAGAAAGTCGAAACTTCCCCCTGTCAGATTTAAAACTATTGGCATCTCCTCGTTCGGCAGGTAGTACCTTGGCATTTAAAGGAGAAAAACTGCCAGTAGAAGCAGTAGCAGAAGACTCTTTTAAAAATACAGATTTAGTGTTAGCATCAGCAGGAGGCTCGACTTCAAAAACATGGGCAGCTAAAGCGGTAAAAGCAGGGACCGTAGTAATTGATAATTCCAGCGCCTTCCGCATGGACCCACAAGTGCCTCTGGTAGTACCAGAAGTAAACCCCCAAGCTGCAGCCTCCCACCAGGGTATAATTGCCAATCCTAACTGCACGACTATTTTAATGACTTTGGCAGTATGGCCGCTGCATCAAGTCCAGCAGGTTAAAAGAATAGTAGTGGCAACCTATCAATCTGCTAGCGGCGCAGGGGCCCGGGCTATGGCAGAAATGAAGGCCCAGGCCAGAGCTATTTTAGCAGACGAAACTCCCAAAACAGAAATTTTTCCCTATCCGTTGGCCTTTAATTTATTCCCCCATAATTCCCCCCTAAACGAGGAGGGATATTGCCAAGAAGAAATGAAAATGGTCAACGAAACTCGCAAGATTTTCGGCACAAACGAGATTAGAATTACAGCAACTTGCGTCCGAGTGCCAGTTTTACGAGCTCATTCAGAAGCAATTAATTTAGAATTTTATTCACCTTTTAGTGTAGCTAAAGCTAAGGAAATATTGAGTCGCTCGCCTGGGTTAAAGGTGGTAGAAGATTGGCAAGCAAATTATTTCCCGATGCCCATGGAAGCTAGCGGTAAGGATGAGGTATTAGTAGGTCGAATTCGTCAGGATATTTCTCATCCTTATGGGTTAGAATTATGGCTGAGTGGAGACCAAATCCGCAAAGGTGCTGCTTTAAATGCAGTGCAAATAGCTGAGTTATTGGCAGCTAAAAATTGGTTGGGAGTCCCCGCAGCAGCAGTTTAAAAAAGGTGCTTCTCAATTAGTAAATGATGGCTAATAGCCAATTACTAATTGAGAGCCATGACTAATTGATGTGCCAAAAAAAAGAGAAAAAGAGATAATATTAAAACCTGTATAGAGATTTATTAGTAATAGTTTGAGTAAGAGTTAAGGAAAAACAAGAAGTAGATTATTGGGGGCGATCGCTCCAGAAAGAAATGGGTTGAAAACTGAAAATAGGGAAAAAATACTTAATTGATTAAAGATTTATAAAAAAGTCAAAAAAAAGTCAAAAAAAAGTAAAAGGAGTGTAAATAGTGTGGTAGAATTTGGAAGAGTTCTCACGGCAATGGTGACGCCGTTTAAAGAAGACGGCAGCGTCAACTACGAAGTAGCAGAAAAATTAGCATTTTGGTTGGCAGAAAATGGGACGGATACCATAGTAGTCTGCGGGACGACAGGAGAATCTCCAACCCTAACTTGGGATGAAGAATATAAATTATTTCAAGTAGTAAAAAAAGGAGCGGCCAGAAAAGCTAAAATAATGGCAGGTAGCGGCTCTAATTCAACAGCAGAAGCGATGGCCGCTACCCAAAAAGCTGCGGGCTTAGGATTAGATGGCTCCTTACAGGTGGTTCCTTATTACAATAAACCGCCCCAAGCAGGACTGTACGAGCATTTTAAAGCGATCGCTCACAACAGTCCCGACTTACCCATAATGCTCTATAACGTCCCGGGGCGTACCAGTTGCAACCTAGAACCAGAAACAGTAGCTAAACTAGCAGAAATTCCCAATATTGTCGCCATCAAAGAAGCAAGCGGCAACCTAGATTTAGTCAGTAAAATTCGCTGTTTAACCCCGCCAGAATTTAGCATCTACTCTGGAGACGATTCCCTAACATTGCCAATATTATCAGTTGGCGGTAGCGGAGTAGTAAGCGTAACGAGTCATCTGGTAGGAGAGCAACTACAACAGATGATTAAAGCCTTTGAAAATGGCCAAGTGGGAGAAGCAACCAAAATACATTTAGAACTCTTCGATTTGTTTAAAGCTTTATTTGCAACGACGAATCCCATACCGATTAAAACAGCTTTAAAACTAATAGGTTGGGAAGTAGGTCCTCATCGTTTGCCCTTGTGCGCTCCGCCAGCAGAAGTGACGGAAAGGTTAAAAGAAGTGTTGAAACAAACAGGTTTGCTCTAAAGATTAGTTAATTGTTAATTGCTAGATTTCGCCGTTCGCGTGGAGTATAACTTTGGGAATAACAAAAAGGTATTCAATTAATTATTGATGAGAAAAATTGCTTCCATTTAGCTTTTTTTTAACAAGTGGTAGCGGCAAACAAATAATGGCAGCATCCAGATTTTTGCCCAGCCGTTAGCCATGACTTAACTAATTTGATGGTGCAAATAGCAACTAGCAGAAAACGACGATTAGCTAGCAACAAAAAACAGAAAGAAAACAACAGTAAGGAAAAAAAAGATGGCAAGAAAAAAAGCATCAGCATTAAAAATAATTCCCTTGGGAGGATTGCACGAAATAGGTAAAAACACTTGCCTTTTCGAGTACAACGACGAAATTATTATCCTCGATGCCGGTTTAGCATTCCCCACCGATGGAATGCACGGAGTAAATATCGTCCTGCCAGATACCACCTATCTGCGGGAAAATCGCGAAAAAATAAAAGGCATGATTGTCACCCACGGCCACGAAGACCACATCGGGGGCATCGCCTTTCATTTAAAAAACTTTGAAATCCCCGTCATCTACGGGCCCCGTTTTGCAATGGCCTTGCTCCAAGGCAAATTAGAAGAAGCGGGAGTCCAAAACCGCACCGAACTCAAAAGCGTTACTCCCCGACAAAAAGTAAGTCTGGGTAAATATTTTGAAGTCGAATATATCCGCAACACCCACTCGATCGCCGATAGCTTTACCGTAGCGATAACAACTCCAGTGGGGGTACTGATCCATACGGGAGACTTTAAAATCGACCATACCCCCGTGGATGGAGAACATTTCGACTTGCAACGACTGGCGCAATACGGCGAACAGGGCGTTCATTGCTTAATTAGCGACTCGACTAATTCGGAAGTCCCGGGTTTCACCCCCTCCGAAAGGTCCGTATATCCCAACTTAGATCGGGTGATTTCTCAGGCAGCGGGTCGGATCATGGTGACAACCTTTGCTTCGTCCGTACACCGACTGCAAATAGTTCTGGAATTAGCGAAAAAACACGATCGCCTCGTAGGGGTGGTAGGGCGATCGATGTTAAACGTCATCGCTCACGCTCGCAATCTCGGCTATGTAAAATGCGAAGATAGTCTGTTCGTGCCCTTACACGCCCTCCGCAAGTTACCAGATGAGAAGGTTCTGATTTTAACTACCGGTTCTCAAGGGGAACCGATGTCCGCCCTCACCCGCATTGCTAACTGCGAACACCGCCAGATTAAAGTGCGCAAGGGCGATACAGTGGTATTCTCGGCAAATCCCATTCCCGGCAATACCATCGCCGTAGTCAATACGATCGATAAACTGATGAAACAGGGAGCCAACGTGGTTTACGGTCGCGATAAGGGCATTCACGTTTCCGGCCACGGCTGCCAGGAAGACCAGAAGTTGATGCTTGCCCTGACTCGTCCCAAGTTTTTCTTACCAGTTCACGGGGAACATCGGATGTTAGTTAAACATTCCCAGACGGCGCAAAGCATGGGCATCCCGGCTGAGAATATGGTGATAATTGAGAATGGGGATGTGGTCGAGTTAGCAGAAAATTCGATTCGCGTTGGTGGTAAAGTCCAAGCCGGTATCGAGTTGGTCGATTCTTCCCGTACCGGTTTGGTTAAGGAAGATGT
Source organism: uncultured bacterium (assembly GCA_964609515.1). Lineage (GTDB taxonomy): Bacteria > Cyanobacteriota > Cyanobacteriia > Cyanobacteriales > Microcoleaceae > CALKCV01. The sequence goes on from CAZSTZ010000194.1 coordinate 10,866, forward strand.
GCTCAAGGAACGGCAGCAGTTGGCCGAAGATGGCGTCGTGACTGTGGCAATGGCGGTGAGCTTGCAAGGAAAATTGATGGCGAAACCAGAGCTACATTTGCGCGGGGTGGTAACTACTTTGGAGAAAAAGCATTTCCAAGAGGCGATCGCCCGCACTTTAGAGAAGACTTTGAGCGAGTCCTGGTCCGATCTTACCAAAACTTCCTCCAAAGACAAGATACAGGTAGATTGGCTGGAACTGCGAACCGATATCGAGTGCGCCCTGAAAAAGCTGTTGCGTCGGGAACTTCAGAGCAATCCTTTATTAGTGTTGTTGATGCAAACCCCGGAAGATGGCGAAGTGGGGGAGAAGCCGGTTAAGAAGACTGCCAGTAGCACCGGACGTCGTCGTCGGCGATCTGCTGCTAGGGTCGCTTCTTAACTTGTGAGTAAAACAACTAAAGTCGTTACTGCGAAACAACTTTGTTCGTAGTAACGACTTTAGTCGTCTATATATCTATTAAAAACCCAAAATGACATGACTGCCAGTTTAACTAAAAGCCCGCCCAAACAACAATCCCTGTTGTTGCAAGATATTAGCTGGTCAACTTATCAATCTCTCGTCAAGGATATAGCAGCACAACGGGGGTTCTTACGATCGCGGTTTGTTGGAAATTATGGCACCATTGGACCCTCGCGAAAGTTATAAAAAGGTTCTCGGACGTTTCGTGGAGGCCGTAACTGAGGAGTTAAATATAGACTTTCGCAGTCTGGGTTCGAGAACTTGTCAGCGGGAGAATTTAGAGCGGGGTTTGGAACCAGACCAATGTTATTATATCGAAAACGAATCTCTAGTTTGGAATCTCGAACAAATCGATTTGGAGCGAGACCCGCCCCCGGATTTAGTTATAGAAATAGACTTTACCAGCAGTTCTATAAATTCCATGGATTTATATGCGACTTTGGGAGTTCCCGAGGTTTGGCGATACGACGGCACTTTGAAAATCTGTCGGTTAGAGAACGAAAAATATGTAGAATGCGCTCTCCTACCTTTCCTTTTTTATTGCGATCGGAGATTATGCGATTTTTGGAATTGAGGAACACTACTAGAGAAAATACTCTAATTCGTATGTTTCGCGAGTGGGTGAGGAGTCAAATTTCGTAACAGCTAATTGCCCCCAAAACGATTTTGTAGGGGCAAAGCATTCGGGGGATAAATTATTGGACAACCCATAAATATTTATTTCCGAATGCTTTGCCCCCGCCTAGCGTTTAACTTCCGGGCTTTTTATAGCGTTTTTAAATCGTTGACAATTACTATATTTTAATATGAGCAAGTACGAGCAAAAAATAGAATTTCTCAAAGGTTATTTTTTGAGAAATTTAGAGGTAAAGCCAAACCCTTTTAAATATCTCGAAGATTTGGAAAAGGAAATAGGTGGTGTCTTACCCAATGATTATAAAGAATTTTTAATCGATTATGGTAGCGCTTTAGCTTTCCATAGCTATGTAATTTATCCATTATTGGTTCCATGTCCGATAGGCGATTGGCAAATGGTGGGAGTTTTTTTTGGTTTTTTGCCCGATGATTCTTACAATTTAGTCAAGAATTACCATACTTTTAAAGACAGACTTCCTCCTGGTTTTTTATCTATTGCTTGCGAGGGTATGGGCAATCTAACTTGCATTTGTTTTGCTGGCGAAAATCGAGGATATGTTTATTTTTGGCAACACGACGCTTGGGAAATAGTCGAAGAGGATGGAACTACTTACACGGAAGATTTGTTTTTGGCGGCAACATCGTTCGATGATTTTATTTGGTCTTTAAAAATAGATGATGAAGAAGACGAAGACGACTAGAGAGCCTAGAAACGGGTTTCTGAGGTTCCACTCTCTAGTGAAAGATCGGAAGATTAAACGTGGGGTGAGGGCAAAGCATTCGGACAAAAATTAATGCGTTATCTAATAACTTAACGCCCGAATGCTTTTGCCCCCACAAATCCTCTATTCGATGCCCTCAAAAGGGCCTAAAAAAGTTGGTTTGGGACGGGTAACGTGAACTTCCCATAGCGCCTTTAAAACTGCTAGGAGTTCCCGCAGGAAATAATATCTCATAGAGTCGTTTTCAAACTTTTCCCAATCTGGAGTACCCAAACCAACCGCTTCTATTCCCATGTTGCTGCAAGTATAGACGGCGCGAGGTAGATGATATTTCTGAGTAACTAATACCGCTCTGGTAACGCCAAATATTTCTTTAGCGCGATAGCAGCTTTCGTAGGTGCTAAATCCAGCATAATCCAAAGTAATGTCTGTTAAAGATACGCCATGCTTTACGGCGTATTCCTGCATGACTTTTACTTCGTTATAATCGCGACTGCTGTTGTCGCCGGTCATTAGAATTTTGTTGACGCGAGATTGATTATATAAATCGACGGCGGCCCGGACGCGATCGGCAAGCATGGGCGTGGGGGTACCGTCTTCCCAAACTCCGGCACCGAAGACGATCGCCACTGGCTGGGGCGGTACTCCGGTAGGTTCGGTATAGCGGCGATCGCTCGTCGCTACCCTCACATAACAATTAAGAGCTACAGGAGTTAGTATGGCACTCAATAGCGCCAACAGAAAGATAAAACGAGAGTTAAACGCAAACCATTGAGGTAACATAATTTTTGGGAATGGGGAATGGGGAATGGGGAATGGGGAATGGAGAATTAAGCGGATAACAGGCAGGATGCCGGGTGCATCTCAATTTTGTAAAAACCCAAAAATTAAACGCTTTTAGGCAAGAG
>CAZSTZ010000195.1:0-1721 GCA_964609515.1 uncultured bacterium
GCCGGTGCGCGGTGCGCACCCTACAACTACTGGTGCGCGGTGCGCACCCTACAACTACAACCTCCCCTCCCGCCACTGGCGCACCGAATTAATAACATAAATTTTCTCGCATCGTTTCAAAGTCTCCAGAGCGATCGCCTCCTCCCGCACTTTCCCCGTCTCCAGCAAATAAGCGCGAAACGTACCCGGCAACAAACCGCACTTCACCGGCGGCGTCAGCAACTCCCCCCCAAACAACACCACCAGATTGCCAATACAAGTTTCCGTCACTTCCCCCCGTTGGTTCCACAAAACTACATCGTCGCAGTTAGGGCAAGCATTTCGCGCCTTCTCGTAAACTTCCCGGTTGGTGGTCTTGTGGTACAAAAAGGGATTACTCGGATCCACCGGCACCGGCGATAAACTCAACTTCACCGGTTCGCAGGCAGCAGAAAACCGACTCGCCTCCACAGTCGCGCCCCCATCGGCAGCTACTAACAACCGCACTTTATGGGAAACCGGCGGCAGCGACTTCGCCAAACCTTCCAACTTCTGTTTAACCTCCTCCAAATTCAGCCTATACCCGAAATAAATCGCCGAGTCTCGCAACCGCTGCAGGTGGTAGCTTAATAAAAAATATCCCTCCCCCGGTTGCCATAACATCGTCTCCAACAGGGAAAACTCGGGGCGGTTGGCGGTCAACACCCGCGCTTTTACCTGACATTCTCCATACTCGTCCGCGCTAACCGAGTCCCAGACGATACCGCCGCCGACTCCGTATTCGGCCCGATCGCTCTCCTTATCTATTAATACCGTTCTAATGGCAACGTTAAATTGAGCCTCTCCTTGGGGGGAAACGAAACCCATACTGCCCGTATAAATGCCGCGCGGCGTTGCTTCTAAATCCCGGATAATCTCCATCGTGCGGGCTTTTGGGGCTCCGGTGATGGAAGCGCAGGGGAATAAAGCGGCCATGATTTCGCTGAGGGAAGCGCCGGTAGAGGCAGTGACGGTTGAGGTCATTTGCCACAGGGTGGGATAGCGTTCCACATCGAACAAACTGGGAACGCCAACGCTACCGATATCGGCAACTCGCCCCATGTCGTTGCGGATCATATCTACGATCATCACATTTTCGGCGCGGTTTTTCGGGCAATTTTGCAACTGTCGGGCGATCGCTTCGTCGTCTGCGAGGGCGAGACCCCGCCCGGCGGTTCCTTTCATGGGCCGGGAAGTTAGGCGAAGGCGTTGCCTTGCGGATGCAACATCGCCTTCCAGACGGAAGAACAGTTCCGGGGATGCGGAACAGATGGCAAAGCGATCGCTCTCGAAGTAGGCCCCGTAGTCTGCCTGTTGGGACCGCACTAATTTGAGGAACAGTTGCCAGGGGTCGCCCCTGAAGGGAGCTTGCAAGCGCGTGGTATAGTTGACTTGGTAGGTTTCTCCCTTGGCGATGCGTTGTTTGATGGAGGCGATCGCTCTTTCGTATTCCTCCCGAGTTACCGTTGGCTGCCAGTCGAGTAGATAATCTCCAGTGGCAGCGGGGGCGGGCAGTTGGATAATTTCCGGTTTTTGGTAGAGTCCGAACCAGAGCAAAGGCAGGGCCGATGGTTCGTGAGTTTTGAGGGCCGAGTCGAAGGCGGTTGCTGCTTCGTAAGTGATGAAACCGGCCCCATAGAGATGAAGCCGGCGGATGGTTGTTTCCAGTTGTTGCAAGCGGGGGACTACTTCTTCGAGGCGAT
>CAZSTZ010000195.1:1821-13541 GCA_964609515.1 uncultured bacterium
AGGAAAACTAATGCGTTATGCAACTGTTATTGAAAAAGCGACAAAAAATTACTCGGCTTACGTTCCAGACTTGCCCGGTTGCGTGGCAACTGGAGATACAATTGAGGAAGTAGAACTGCAGATTAAAGAAGCCATTGAGTTTCATATTGAAGGATTAGAAATAGAAGGTTTACCTATTCCAGAACCTACTACTTTATGCAAGTATGTGGAGTACAATGATGGGAAAATTTCAGCATAATTTTATTTGTTAATTACTAATTGTTAATTGTTAATTCCTGGAAACTTTCCCACGCTTTCCAGAAAATATAAACAGATAACAATGCTAACAAACCCCTAAAAGCTAAACTTACTACTTTATCTGGTAACTTCGGCAAAAAGCGGGTACTAAACTGCGCCCCCAACAAACCGCCAAAACCTAAAATTAAACCGTATTTCCATAAAACATTACCGCGAATAGCGTGTCCGGCAGTAGCAGAAATAGCCGTAATCACGATAACTCCCAAACTGGTTTGAATCGCCCTTTTAATCGTTTCATCTAATAACAAAATTTGCAAAGGCACCATAATTACGCCGCCACCGACACCAAACAAACCTGCTAATAAACCGGCAGCGCTACCCGTGGCAATTCTACTAATAATGTCTCGGTTTTTCTGGCTTTGATGATTATTATTATTAGGCGCTGCTTCTATATTTTCTACTCCTTCCTCCTCAATTTTTTTCCTAGCAGTTATCCGCTTGCGAACTTCAACTAAATAGATATTGGAAAGCAACAGCAAGCCAAAAGCAACTAATAACCAATGTTTGGGAAACTTATCTGCTAAAAAAGCACCTATTTGAGCAGTTAATAAAGCTGGCAAACCGATGCCTAAAACCTGTTTAAAATTGAGATAACCCATGCGCCAATTTTGGATGCTGCCCGAAGAAGCGGTAATGACAATTGATAAAGCGCTGGTGGCTATTGCTTGCACTGGTTCGCAACCTAATGTTAATAATAAAGGCACCAAAACCGTACCCCCCCCAATACCTAAAAAACCCGCCAAAACGCCGGCAACAACTCCCGCAGTTGCTAATGTTAATAATTCAATTGGTGTCATGTTAATTTTAGAATTTGTATTTTGTCAATTGTCAATTGTTATACGATTTCCCAAAAGTCATGCAACAGTAGAAAAAATCTAAAAACCCTCTTATCTGTTGCCTGTTGCCTCTTGCCTCTTGCCTAAAGCGTTGATATTTTAGACACATCTCAAATAAAACTGGTATTAATTGTTGACCCGCTCCAATATTTTTGCTTTCGTTGCGAGATTCTCCCCATATTTAGAGGTTAAAGTAACAGGTAAGATGCCTGTTCTACAAGAGTCTTTATGAGCAAAACCAACGTTAAATCTTCCCTAGCCTTACCCCCAGGCAGCCTGGGTTGGCCCGTCGTCGGCGAAACCATCGCCTTTCTCACCGATGGCCAATTTGCCGAAAAGCGGGAAAAAAAATACGGTCCAGTTTTCAAAACTAACATTTTTGGCCGCCCTACCGTATTTATGCTAGGGCCAGAAGCCAATCAATTTCTCTTCGCCAACGAAAATAAATATTTTGCCGCCACCTGGCCTAAAAGCACTCGCATCCTCCTGGGCCCCGCCTCCCTGTCAACCCAAACGGGAAATTTCCACCAGCAACGCCGCAAGTTAATGTCCCAAGCTTTCCAACCTCGCGCTTTGGCGGGTTATCTACCCGCTATGGAACGCATCACCGCTAGCTATCTGGAAAAATGGCAGCAGATGGGAACTCTAACTTGGTACCCAGAATTGAGAAATTATACCTTCGACATTGCCAGTCGGTTGTTGGTGGGTAGCGAAGGTGGTTCCGAAACAAAACTGGTCGAACTATTTGAAAATTGGGTGGCGGGTTTGTTTACCATCGCCCTACCTCTACCAGGAACTAAATTTAAAAAAGCGTTGCGCTACCGGCAGCAGTTGTTGGCAGAGATGGAAAAAATTATTCTGCGACGACAAAAAGAAGATAACCCGGGAGAGGATGCTTTGGGGATCTTGTTGCAAGCGCGGGATGAGGATGGTAACTCTCTGCCTTTGGAGGAACTTAAAGACCAGATTTTGTTGCTGTTGTTTGCCGGCCACGAGACTTTAACTTCGGCGATCGCTTCTTTCTGTTTGTTAATGGCGCAACATCCAGACATTGCCGCCCGCGCCCGCGAAGAACAACAACAGTTTCCAACTTCAGAACCTCTAACAATGGAACGGTTAAAACAAATGACTTATTTAGATGCCATTCTCAAAGAGGTTTTGCGAGTAACTCCTCCAGTTGGCGGCGGGTTTCGCGAAGTTATAGAAGATTGCGAATACGGAGGTTATGCCATTCCCAAGGGTTGGGCGACTCAATATAACATCGGTAAAACTCATCAGGACGAGAATATTTATCCCCACCACGAACAGTTCGACCCCGATCGCTTTATTGGCGAGGATGCGGCGGATAAAAAACAGCGTTTCGGTTATATTCCCTTTGGCGGCGGTATGCGAGAATGTCTCGGCAAAGAGTTCGCCCGCTTGGAAATGAGAGTTTTTGCCGCCATGTTATTGCGAGGTTATCGGTGGGAGTTATTGCCAGAACAAGATTTAAGTTTGGTCGCCATACCAACTCCCCATCCCCGAGACGGTTTAAAAGTAAAATTTAGTTCGTAGTAATCGCTGAAGCAAAATTTAGTTCGTAGTAATCGCTTTAGCGATTGATAAAAATCGCTGAAGCGATTACTACGAACGATTACTACGAACGATTACTACGAACGATTACTACGAACGATTACTACGAACTGTTATCCTAATTTGGCGATCGCCCCTTCTGGTAAATAAATTGTTCTTAACATTCCATGCACTCCTTTGTTCGGACTATTGACTGCTTGAGTGATGTTAAAATCGGCGGCGATCGAGCATAAAGTATAGGCATCTTCAGGGCTCAAATCTGCCAAGTTTTCCAACCAATAAATCATATCCTTTAAAGCTAACTCGAAAGCTTCATCCAAAGTAGGTGCAAATCCCATTGTAATCAGATGAAACGGTCCTAATGCTAAGGGCGAAGTTAGCTTTAAATCTTTGCGCAATTTAATTTTAATTCTACCTTTCATCGAAGTTTCTATGGCCGTTACATTTACTTCGCCGTTGCCTTGGGCCCCGTGACCGTCGCCAATAGAAAATAAAGCTCCAGGCACGAATACTGGTAAGAAAATACGAGAACCTGGGATTAATTCTTTATTATCAATATTGCCTCCATAATTCCCCGGTGGAATAGAGGAACGAGAAGTATCTTCCGTGGCAACTCCTAAGATGCCAAAGAAAGGATGGAGGTCGACAAAAATGCGGCTTTTTGGCCGAAATTCTGCCCATTTTTTCTCTAAATCTAGGGGAATAAATTCCAGTTGCGGTTCTTTAAAACGTTCCGGTAATGCTCCCCAACCGGGACGAATTGCATTAAAACCCATTGGTAATAGAGGATAGACATCTTCTATTATTACTTCTAAAACGTCTCCAGGTTCGGCACCGTTAACGTAAATGGGACCGGTTAATAAATGAGGTCCGGGGCCCACCTTTCTTTCTGGGGGTAAGTTCTGGCAAATGTCGATAAATTCCGGCGTGAGAAAAGCCGGTGGGGCTTTGTCGTAAACGTAGTAACCGGTGTAGGTTTCGACGTGGACGATATCGCCGGAGTTAATAGCGATCGCTGGAGAAAGTTTATGGGAGAAACCTCCCAGATGTACCGTGTTACGATTTGCTCTGAGGATTCGGTCTTTCATATAGATTTTAGATTTTGTTTTAACTAGAGAATTAGCTGAGAAACCAGGTTTTTTGAAAAAACCTGGTTTCTGGGATACGACTGGCTCGGTGGATAAATTTATGAAAACCTATTATACTGTAATTTGGCCTTATGTAAACTCTGTCAAACATTTTGGGGTATTAAAGCCATGACTGGAAAATCAGATTTTCTGCTAATTAGCGATTTAGAAATCCTCGATTTAAAGCATCGCCTTCGTATCTATCCCTTTAACCAAATCTTTGCCCAACTCAAATTAAACTGTCAGGCAATTAAAGAATTAGGATTAGAAAATATTGTCTTAAAACCGCCATCAAACAGTCTGTTTGTCATTTACAATATTCTCCAGGAATTAGGGTTAGCTTATAAATTAGCAGACGACCTCGAAGCTGGCAATCTCGCTAAAAATATTATTAATAAAATTACCGCGCATCCTTTAAAATATCCCAATGTTTTTGCCGAAGAAATTCATACAGCTTTTATTTTAACTGGAATTATTATTTTTGAGGATTTGTATGGGGAATTATTTGCGAAAAAAGAGCGAGATTGGATTAAACATTTTGTTACGGTTACGGCTAAAAAACTCTGGAATCAATCTTTTAAACAACCCTGGGGCCAGCGTCGAGATAATCGGTGGAACCATACAATTATCGGTTTTTCTGGTGTAGCGATCGCCGCTATTAGTCTGAGAAATTCCCTCCCAGAAGCGCAACAATGGTTAGAAACAGCAACCCAACGCATCGAAGGCTTTTTTGTAGAAGGAATCACCGATAACGGCATGACCAGAGAAGGACTTTGGTACTGTAGTTTTGTCTTCAAAATTTTAGGATTATTTTTAAAGATTTCTCGGCGGCAAAACTTTAAATTAGGCCCTTACTTTTTAGAAGACAAATACGGTTATAAATTAGACCGATTAATAGAATGGTATTTATACGAAGCATTCCCCCAAGGAAAATACCTCAATAACCTCAACGATTCCTACTGGGATCCCCATCCCGCTTTATGGGGATATTTAAGTTTGGGCAGTCTGAGAAATCCCAACTTAGTCGCCCATGTTTGGGAAATATTAGTAGGATATCAGGGATTGGCAACCTACGGTCGCGACCCCAATTTAGAATATTCTTCCCTCTTCGATGCCTGTCTCTTTTTTCCCCATCCAGTAGCATCGGTATTTCCCGAAAATCCAGGGTTGCCCCTGCGTCGTTTTTGCCCCGATCTTGGTTATCTAAATGTTAGAGATGTTTGGTCGTCTGATGCCACAGTTGTTACTTTTAATTGCGGAGAATATCTTGGCGGCATCCACGACCAATCCGACAATAATTCTTTTACTTTAACTTGGCAAGGTCAACCTTTAATTATCGATTCCGGCGCCGCTAATAATCCCGATGAAAACTCCGCTTCTTCTTCTTTGGGGCATAATCTCGTATTAATAGATCGCTTGGGGCAAAGATTTGCCGGACGCGGACATGGGGTTTCGGGGAAAATTATCGATTTAGATTACGATCGCATCTTTGATTGTATTGCAGGCGATGCAACTTCCGCTTATAATTTACTGGATTATAATCCCGTTAGATTTGCTATTAGACAATTATTATTTGTCAGACATCCATTTCCCTATTTAATAACTTTTGACGATATCGAAAAAGGAGATGGAGAGCATTTATACGAATATATTTTGCACGTTCCTCTGTTTTGGCAAGTCGAAAATATAGAAGCCAATAAATATCGTTTTAGCTGCGTTATAGAAGGGAAAGAACGCTCAGTTATTTTATTTTTATTCAGTCCCAATCCAGTTAATTTAACTATTAAAGAATTTCATACAGCCAGCAAAGAACCTTTTCAGCGCCATCAGTTGTTGCGTTTTGGCACTATAGCAGTAAATCCTAAATTTGTCGCTTTATTTATTTCAGAAAAAAACCTGGAAAACCTCAATTTGAGAACCAATTTTGAAGAAGATAAAGTTTTAATCGGTCTTTCTGGAAGCGACAAACAAGATTTATTAGAATTTAGGTATTACGATTTGAACTTAAAAAGCGATAAATTGTTTGAGTTTAAACGCTTCTTTCAGACTAGAGAGTCGGTTGAGAAACCCGGTTTTTCTAACAATACCTTCGCCAAAAAGAATAAATACCATTCGTAGGTCGGGCTCCGCGAAGCCCAAGCCAACAAAGATGTCGGGTTCCGTTGCACTCCACCCGACCTACAAATTTTAGGGCGAAGGTATTGTCTAACAATACCTTCGCCAAAATAAAAAAATAGCTTATGTAGGTTGGGTGAAGCGCAGCGAAACCCAACAAAAATGTCGGGTTCCACTACGCTCCACCCGACCTACAAATTTTAGGGCGAGGGTATTGGTCTAAAAAACCGGGTTTCTGAGATACGTTAATTGTTAATTGGCATTAGGGAAACAGCAAAAAAATTAAAGGAGGACTCGGACTGCTCCAAATCCCCCTTCCTTGTTAGGCAAAATAACAACTTACCTGTACAGATAAGATTGTCTCAGTCTCCTCATAATCTCCCCTTGAATTTCGCTCCTTACGCGATAGCCCCGTTGGCATTGTTCGAGTTTAATGTTATCAACAAAAAACTTCACCATCAACTCGTTGCTAGTGCTGCCACCACCGCCCAAGTTAACGCTTTTAACCCAAATTTTCGGCTCTTGCCACAAAGTATTGGTATTTTTGAAGTTTTCCTCAAGCCAAGTAGAAAAGGTTTCTAGGTAGTCATCTAGTTTGGTTTCGTTGACTCCGCCCTTGCCGGCGCCACTAATTTTTTGGAGTAAATTGTTCATTCTCAGTTTCAAGAAGTCCATCCGCCGTTCCCATTCTTCCTCCAAAATATCGGCATCTTCATAGGTTAGATCCGGGTCTTGAGACCAGTTTTTATACCAGGATCTTACCAGAGGAATTAGGGTATTTTCATCAGGATTTTGTGGCTCTTCGAGCCATACCGATTTTCGGCGACCTTGGCGATCGCTGACCATTTCTAACCCCGTTAATTTCACTACGTCCAGGTAATATCCTTGAATCTCCCTGGCTTCAGTCGCATCCAATCCGCTCCTTTCCATCACCTGAATTTTGCTAGACAAATCCGCGATTAATTCGTTTATTTTGTCTATGGTGTTGTTGAGTTTTAACTCAGTTTCCAGGCGCAGGCGACCTGCTTCGCCTTTAGAGAATACCCCTTCCTTTGCCTCTATTAATTGATCTCTGGCTCGATAGAAGTTGTCTATGGCTTCTAGCTTCTTGGCAATATCCCCCAAAGTATCGGGGTGGCTCATAATCACTTCTTCGATAATCTTAATCGATTGAATTGGATCGATATCCCCTCGAAACGGCACGCCAATCGTGTAGTAATAGTTGGGAGTAGGACGGCTTAAGTTAATGATTTCGTCATTCTGTAACTTGCCGTTGGGAATGAACATTTCGCAGTTAGTATCGATTAAATATAGCTTAGTTAATCGAATACCAATGTTTTTAATTACGGCTAGTTCGCCTTTACCTAATTGGATCACATCCCCGTATTGAAAAGGAGTGTCCACCAGTAAGACTAAACTACTGAAAAAGTTCTGTAAGATGTCCTTAAGGCTATAGCTGATGCCAAAGCTCACAGCCCCAAATAGCACTGCCAGTCCTGTTAAGTCAACTCCTACGGCTTGCAAGAAAAAGAAACCGCCCAATAGATAAACTATCGTCGGTAGGGTATTTTCTAACAGCGGAACTAAGACATCATCCCAGGTCGCTTCGCTTTTTTCGGCATACTTTTTGAGGTAGTAGGCGAGAACTTCTGTAAATAGTTGAGCGATTAAATAACTGACTGCTAATATTACCAGCCCCGTGAATATGTTCTCAACCAGTGTCAGAAATTGCCACCCTTCCAAATTGGCGAAGGCAATTTTGAAGCTAATTAATGAAAACAAAATTACAATGGGAGTCCTGGCAACGCTCAGACTCAAAATACCAACCTGATTATCTAACCTACGAAATAACGAGTTGAGTACGACAAACAGAGCCACATAAAGTATCAAACCCAAAGCTCCAGCAATAGCTAACTCGCGAAGAAGAGCATCCAATCCTTCAAGAGGAATGAAAGACAATGGCTCTAGAGATGCCTCTGGAGCTGGAGTTGGCTCTGGATCTACTTGTAACAGAAATTGCGGTAATTCTAACCAAGTAATCATGGTCTTTTTTGATGTTTGACGATAGATTTTAAATCGACAATTATTGCCAATTCAATTGTTTGCACGTCTGGCAACAAGAGTTACCAGAATTAAGTTGTATCGAAATAACAGCCATCGCTGTTATGATGAGTGGATTTTTCGTTTCAGGGGGGCAAACAGGCCTTTGCTTGTTTGGCAGGCAAACTTCTGTCTCCCAATTTTATTTAAGCAAACTTTTAGTTTACCATATCAAACTTATTCCTGCTATATGAAATACCTCGGTAGCCAGATGCAACCGCAAAACCAGACGTTCAAAGATTGATGCGATACCATCTTAATGTAGTTTGCAACACTAATTAGATAATGGAGCCAGATTCTTTACCCACAGAAATCATCCTAACCCATCCCCGACAAACTCTTGCCAAAGTCTATTTAGATTGGACGCCCCAACCGGGGAACTATCTCGATTTAGAAGGCCAAACCTACGCTGTCTTGGAACGCCGCCACCGCTATCAACTTTTTTCAGGCCGCTACAGACTCCACAAAATCGCCCTTTACGTCCAGTCTGCTCCCCGGCCCACAGACAGAACCTTCATCGACGGACGCTGGATACTCGGAGATGCCAGTTGTCAATACAATGCCCGTTCCGAGCTGATGCGCTGTGCCGTTAATCCCGAAGGACCGTGCGATCGCTGCCGTTTTTATCAAAAAGAGGGAACGGGGAACGGGGAACGGGGAACGGGGAACGGGGAATGGGTAGTGCTGCTCTCCGGCCATTGAGTATGAGTAAAAACTACCGTGACATATTAGCTAAAACTTCTCCAGGACTCAAACGAGTCCCATTAGCAAAATCCCAACCGGACACTGCTTTTTTTCCTGGCAACTGCACTTGCCGCAACAACAACAAACCATCCCCAGTCTGCACCAAAGGGCCCAAACCCTTAACTACTTTCACCACTTCCCCCGGACCGCCGGAAACCTCGGACGCAGAAGACCAAACCTTCTCCAACTTCTGCAACTCCGGCGGCAGTTGCGATCGATATTCGGGGCCAACCGGCACCGCTGCGATAACCTTCAAAGACTCGGCCCGAAAACTAGCGACGCAGTTCGGAAAAAATGCCCTAACCTGGTTATGAATCTCCCAAGCGCTCCTCGACCAATCTAATTTATAATCATCATTCTCGATCGGTGGGGCGTAAGTCGCTTTTTCGTTATCCTGCGGTGTCGGTTCCACCTCCTGCCGTTCCAACTTTAACAGAGTTTCCACCAACAAATCTGCCCCCATCCGCGCTAACCTTTTTGCCAAAGACTCGGTATTATCCAAAAGCTCGATGGGAGTAACCGCTTTTAACAGCATCGGGCCCGTATCCAAACCGGCATCCATCAGCATCGTCGTAATTCCAGTTTCCTTCTCGCCGTTGTAGAGACTCCATTGAATAGGTGCCGCCCCGCGATATTCGGGCAAAATCGATCCGTGAACGTTGATACAACCCAAACGGGGCAGATCTAATATTTCCTGGGAGAGAATTTGTCCGTAGGCAACGACGACAAAAACATCTGCTCCTGCCTGGCGCAGTTTTTCCAGAGTTTCTTTATCTTTTTTCACCCGGCGAGGTTGCCAGACTGAGATATTATGCGCCACTGCCAGAGACTTTACTGGAGATGGAGTTAATTTATTGCCCCGGCCTCGGCGTTTATCTGGTTGAGTGACTGCTGCTAAAACTTCAAATTCTGGGTCGTTCAGTAATTTTTCTAAAGTAGGTACGGCAAAATCTGGAGTACCAAAAAAAATTATTTTCATAATTGGAAATTGTTAATTGGGAATTGAGAATTGGGAATTGGGAATTGGGAATTGGCAAGAGTTTTAGAGATATTTTCTCTTAAAATATTTTCACAACCAATTTAAGATTGCTATAGCAATTTCAGTTCTAGATGTAAACAAGTAAAAATCCGAAACTTTTGCCCATTCCCCATTCCCAAAAAGCGTTAGATTTTTGGTTCGCTTCAAGGAAAGTAATCGAGAGCATGAAATCCACCTCTTTTTAAAGGGTCTCAGAAAGGCGAACGGCGGTTTTAACCGCCGTGGAACCATAATGATTGTTGCACTGATACTCGAATCATGGAGATAATCCTTTTCGAGAAAAGTTGTGCGTCCCTACGACCACCAAAAGCGTTGTGTCTCGAAATTACGCGATGCCTTTACCCAAAAAGGCCAACAGATAATCCGGGCTAGGGAAACACCCAGGAGTGTTATCGCTTTGGGCTGCATGGTAAGCGCCAACTCTTAGTCAGACGTTGGGCCGTCCAAGCAGCGCGGCGCGCGGCCCGCAGAAGTTGACAGTTGACATCCACCCCCCATGTATCTCAAAAATTTACATCTGAGAAAATTTCGTAACTATCTGGATCAGAAGGTGGCTTTCTGCGCGCCGAAAACTATTTTAGTCGGTAATAACGCTCAAGGAAAGTCCAATCTCCTCGAAGCAGTGGAGCTGCTTTCTACTCTTAAGTCCCACCGAGCGTCTCGCGATCGCGATTTAATCCTCCATTCCCAACCTTGCGCTCAGATCGAAGCTACCCTCGAACGAGACATCGGCAATCTGGAACTAGCTTTAACTCTACGCAGCAAGGGCCGACGGACTGTTGCTGTTAATGGGGAATCCCTCCGGCGACAGCTCGATTTTCTCAGCATTGTCAACGTGGTTCAGTTTTCTAGTCTGGACTTAGATTTAGTCAGGGGAGGGCCCGAGGTTCGCCGCCATTGGCTCGATCGCCTTTTGGTTCAGTTGGAGCCCGTCTATTCTCACTTTTTACAGCAATACAACCAAGTTTTACGCCAGCGCAATGCTTTGTTAAAGCGGTTTAAGCCCGAGGGCCGGGGCAAAGAAATTCCTCCAGTTTCGATTCCTAAAGAAGAGTTGGCTCTCTGGGACGCTCAGTTGGCTACTGCGGGGGCCCGAGTGATTCGGCGGCGGGAGAGGATTTTGGAGAAGTTGGCTCCTTTGGCCAGAGCTTGGCATCAATCTATTAGCGGGAGTACGGAGATTTTGGAGGTTGGTTATTTGGCAAATGTGGCCGCTAGTTCCGACTCCATCGCCCGGGATAGTCTCGAAGGGGTGCGGCAGGCTTTTTTGCAGAAAATCCAGGAGCGGGCCATCGCCGAATTTTACCAGGGCACCACCGTTGTCGGTCCCCACCGGGACGATGTGGTTTTTACGATTAACGATACTCCGGCCCGTTCGTACAGCTCCCAAGGCCAACAGCGGACTTTGGTGTTAGCTCTTAAGTTGGCAGAGTTGCAGCTTATCGAAGGGGTTGTTAGGGAACCGCCTCTGTTGCTTTTGGACGATGTTTTGGCAGAGTTGGACTTGAACCGCCAGAATCAACTTTTAGAAGCGATTACCGATCGCTTTCAGACTTTGATTACTGCTACTCATCTGGGTTCTTTTGAGGTTCGCTGGTTGCAAGATACCCAAATTCTTTCCGTCGAGTCGGGCAAGGTTAATCCGTTTTTGGATTTTTGATTTGCTCGTGGATAATTGTCAATTGTTAATTGTCAATTGCTAATTGTATTAGAAAAATGAGCTTGACAAAAAAGCAAAAGTGTAGTAACAGGAGAAAAAAGCGATCGCTATCGATACGAAAAGCTCCATCCAAGGTAAACTAGAGATTAACTCAAATCTAAGATCGAAAAAATCCTTATGAAGCGATATATTTCTCGTTTGCTCGCCCTAGTTTTAACCTGCGTAATCTG
>CAZSTZ010000196.1:0-13396 GCA_964609515.1 uncultured bacterium
ATTTTCCCCGTGCCAGTTCGGCGGTGGGAGTGAAAGTTAAGTGGTTGACAAAAATACAATTATGTGTTAAGGAGTGGCGGTTTGTTAATTGGGAAAGGCGATCGCTCGTTCTCTGGGTATAAATTCTCAGAGGAATGTAGGTGGGAAGGGCGATCGCGGTTACAATAAAACGGACGAAAATCAATCCCCAAAAGCAGATAAAACTACTTATGGAAATCGATCGCATTCATTTCTACCTCGAAAATGCCGCCTCCTGGCGCGACTGGTTTATCGAAAGGATGGGTTTTCAACGGGCAAACGCTACTACCACCGACGACACCCACACGGAAATTATCGTTAACGGTGGCGCTTGCTTTCTGCTTTGGGAGTCTCTCAATGCCGCAAGTCCGGTTGCCGAATATCTCAAGTTTCATCCACCGGGAGTCGCCGACGTTGGTTTTCGGGTCAAGGATCTAGACTCGGTATTAAACAAAGTCGCCGCTGCTGGCGGGAAGGTTTTAGAACCGGTTCGAGAAAAGCGAAGGGCGACGGGTTCTATTAAACAGGCAAAAATTGCGGGTTGGGGTTCTTTAACTCATACTTTGGTAGAAGAAATAGAACAAGAGCCACGCTCTGAGAAACCCGGTTTTTCCACACCCTCCCAGAAACCAGGTTTTTTAGAAAAACCGGGTTTCTCGATGGACGAAAAACCGGGTTTCTTGATGGACGAAAAACCGGGTTTCTCGATGGACGAAAAACCGGGTTTCTTGACCGAGGATTTTATTGGCATCGACCATGCAGTATTAAATGTTGCTGCTGGAGATTTGGAACTGGCGTTAACTTTCTACGAACAAACTCTCGGTTTTAGGAGAGAACAAAAATTCAAGATTCAAACCGGGCGATCGGGATTGTATTCTCAAGTATTAATTCATCCAGACGGCAAAGCACAATTACCAGTTAACGAACCGACTTCCGCTAATTCTCAAATCCAGGAATTTTTAGATGCAAATCGCGGCGCTGGCATCCAACATTTAGCCATAAAAACGAGAAATATTATTAAAATAGTGCGTCGAATGCGTCAAAATGGCGCGTCGTTTTTATCCGTTCCTTCTACTTATTACGAGTTATTATTGCAGCGAAGAAAAGATGAATTTAATTCGATTTTATCTGCTGAGGAATGGCGAGAGATTATAGATTTGCAAATATTAGTTGATTGGCAGGAAGATAGATTTAATGCTTTGCTGTTGCAGATATTTACTCAACCTATTTTTGGGGAACCGACATTTTTTTTCGAGATAATAGAAAGACGAGAACAAGCGCGGGGTTTTGGGGAGGGGAATTTTTTGGCGTTATTTGAGGCGGTGGAACGGGAACAGATGAAACGGGGAGCATCTCAATTTTGAAGAGAGCCAAGAATCGCGGAGCGTTGCGAGGAACGAAGCAATCCCGCTTTTTGTCTATTTTCTATTGTCAATACTTAATGGTTCTAGGACAAGTCAAGAAACCAGGTTTTTTGAAAAAACCTGGTTTCTGAGATACCGAAAAACCGAATGTTCGCGCCAATTACACAGGCGGACTCTCTAGCTCTGCTATAATGTCAAATAAAGTCAGCCTTGGAGATAAACAAATTATGAAAGTAATTAATATTTCAGTGGATGAATTTATCAAAGAAATTAATCGTTATTTGGAAGGACCGGACGAACTAATTCTGGAGCGCGACGGTCAAATTATCGGTCACTATCGGCCAAGACGAGAACAGAAAGAAGCAGAAATTAAGCTCTCATTTGAGAGGTTGAACCAAGCAATAGATCGTGCTGCTGCTGAAAGCGGTACGGACAGAGAAACGGTTATTGATGCCCTGGATCCGAGCCAACCATTTCCCTTAGTTGACTTAGACGAATTTTTTGATAACTTGGAGAATAAGCCCCCAGATCCACAAGAGTTAAACTTAGAAGAAATTAGCGATATTGTTAAAGAAGTACGCAAAAACAATCGTTAATTGCTCTTACTACAAACTTAACCGAAAAGAACGTATAAAGTTTTAATTACCAAACCGATGATTAAAATGCCGAAAACAGCAACACCAATAACTAAAAAAACTAAAGCAGCTAATACGAAATAAACAAACCAACGATTAGCTCTCTTGCTTTTTTTCGGGGATGCTAAATGAGTTTCTAAAAGGTCGATATTTTTAACATTAGCTTTCCAGGCAACGTCAAATAAATCGCCGGCAACCGGAACTGCACCTACTAAAGAATCAAAAACAATATTAGAACCCATGCGGACTAAAGTTTCTTTTGGAACTCCCATTCTGGCGGCTGAATAGACTATATAAATAGAAAGCAGTCCGCCAATAAAATCGCCGCCGCCGGGTATAAGTCCCAAAAGCGGATCGATGCCAATACCGTAGGATGTACCGGGAATACGAAAGGCGTTATCGAGTAAGTTACTCAGTTGGCGGAGACTTTCGATATCGACAACTCGCTTGTTGGTACTGAAGTCGACAGGGGAAGAGTTTCCTGGGGGTGTTGGCGGTGTAGAAGGATTTTCTGGTGGTTGTGGCATTTGTTTTGGAAATGGGGAAACGGGGAATTGGGGAGAGTTTCGGATGTTCGATAAATTCGTATCCCAGAAACCCGGTAATTTCGGCAAAACCGGGTTTCTTGACCGATCCTCTAGTGCGTGCGCTTTTAGCACCCTACATCTTACTTAGACTCGGTGAAGTCGGCATCGATGACATCATCGCCACCGCTGTCGGAGCCACCGGGAGCTTCGGGACGGCCGATGTCAGGACCGCCGGGGGCACCCGGACCGCCGGGGGCGCCGCCAGCCTGTTGATAGAGATTGCTGCTGACATCATAGAGAGCTTGCTGCAACTCGGTAGTAGCGGACTGGATGCGATCGTCGTCTTCGGAAGAGACTGCTTCGCGGATATCTTTAATCAAACCTTCAATCTTAGTCTTATCTGCTTCTGGTACTTTATCTCCGAGTTCTTGCATTTGCTTCTCGGCTTGATAAGCTAAGGAGTCGGCTTGGTTCTTGCGGTCTATCTTTTCGCGACGTTCTTTATCCGCTGCGGCATTGGCTTCTGCTTCCTTGACCATCTTCTCGACTTCTGTATCTGGCAAGGTCGAAGCGCCAGTAATGCTGATAGATTGTTCTTTACCGGTACCTTTATCCTTGGCGTTGACGTTCAGAATACCGTTAGCATCGATGTCGAAGGTAACTTCAATTTGAGGCACGCCGCGAGGTGCCGGTGGGATACCATCCAGACGGAAAGTTCCCAAACTCTTGTTATCGTTCGACATTTCCCGTTCCCCTTGGAGAACGTGAATTTCTACGTTAGTTTGACCGTCAACTGCAGTGGAGAATACTTCTGATTTCTTGGTAGGAATGGTAGTGTTGCGGGGGATGATTTTGGTCATCACGCCGCCCAAGGTTTCCACGCCGAGAGACAGCGGGGTAACGTCGAGGAGGAGGATGTCTTTAACTTCCCCTGCCAAGACGCCGGCTTGGATGGCGGCACCGACGGCTACCACTTCATCAGGGTTAACGGTTTCGTTGGGTGCTTTACCCAGAACCTTTTTAACCAGTTCCTTAACTGCGGGGATCCGGGTCGAACCACCGACTAAGACTACTTCATCAATAGCGCTTTTGTCTAACTTGGCATCGCGCATGGCATTTTCTACGGGAATGCGGCAGCGATCGATTAAGTCGGAACAAATTTCCTCGAACTTAGCCCGAGTTAGAGTGGTATCTAAGTGTTTGGGTCCGTCTTGAGTGGCGGTAATAAACGGGAGGTTGATTTCCGTTTGGGTGACGCTAGAAAGTTCGATTTTGGCTTTTTCCGCTGCTTCTGTCAAGCGTTGGAGGGCTTGTTTGTCTTTGCGCAGGTCGATGCCTTCGGCTTTCTGAAATTCTGCTGCCATGTAGTCAACGATTTTCTTATCGAAGTCGTCGCCGCCAAGGTGGGTATCTCCAGAGGTGGCTAATACTTCAAATACGCCGTCGCCTACTTCGAGGATGGATACGTCGAAAGTACCGCCACCAAGGTCGAATACTAAGATAGTTTCATTACTCTTTTTATCTAAACCATAAGCTAGAGAGGCGGCAGTGGGTTCGTTGATGATCCGCAGTACCTCGACACCGGCAATTTTACCCGCGTCTTTGGTGGCTTGTCTCTGGGAGTCGTTAAAATATGCAGGTACGGTAATTACTGCTTGGGTTACTGTTTCGCCCAGGTATTTGCTGGCATCTTCGATGAGTTTGCGCAGAACTTGGGCGGAGATTTCTTCTGGGGCGTATTGTTTGCTGAGGGCGGGGCAGTCCAATTTTACGTTGCCGTTGACGTTGAGGACTTTATAGGATACCTCTGTTGTTTCGTGGGTTACTTCGTCAAACCGACGTCCGATGAACCTCTTGACGGAATAAAAGGTGTTGCCAGGATTCATTACTGCTTGGCGTTTGGCGATTTGTCCCACGAGGCGATCGCTATTTTTGGTGTAAGCTACCACCGATGGGGTGGTCCGAAATCCTTCGGCGTTGGCAATCACTGTGGGTTTGCCGCCTTCCATTACGGCTACGCAAGAGTTGGTAGTACCTAAGTCAATTCCTACTACTTTTGCCATAAGTTTGTTTTTCCTCCTAATTTGTTAGAAACTATTGTTTTGGATGAGTCACGGGTTTTTTTACCGTGCCCTTTTCGAGCCTTTGGGGTTGAAAAGGGGGCGAGTTCTGTTTTAATAAACTCTCAGATTAACTTGTTTATTCCTATACTGTCCCTATTTAGACAATTAATTGAAGGCGTGTTTACCGAACCTTTTGGGGACGGTTTGACTCGCCGCCATCTGACTCGCCACTCGCGTACCTTTTCTAATTTAAAGGGAGCCACTGGCAGCCGCCATTGTGGCAAACCGTAACTTTTAGTTGTGTTTGCCGATAATCTTGGCAACGGATGAAAGTAACGGATTTAACGGATTAGTTGTTGCTTGGGCAATTATCAATAGTTAACAATTAACAATTAATTAAAATGAAGATTATTTCTGATGAATTAAAAGCGAAATTATCATCACCTTTAAAAATTGGCAATCTTGAGGTAAATAGTCGGGTTTTTCAATCGCCTTTATCTGGGGTGACGGATTTGGTTTTTCGGCGTTTGGTTAAAAATTACGCCCCAGAATCGATGCTTTATACGGAAATGGTTCATGCTTCCCAAATACGTCATGTTAAAAAATTGCCAAAAATTATGGAACTGGACTCTAACGAACGTCCTATTAGCATTCAATTATTCGATTGTCGTCCGCATTTTTTAGCTGAAGCTGCAGAAAAGGCGGTTAAAGAAGGGGCGGATACGGTGGATATTAATATGGGTTGTCCTGTTAATAAGATTACGAAAAATGGGGGCGGTTCTTCTTTATTAAGACAACCGGAAGTGGCGGCGGAAATTGTTCGTAGCGTGGTAAATGCGGTGGATGTTCCGGTGACTGTCAAGACGAGGATCGGTTGGAATGATGAGGAAATTAATATTTTGGACTTTGCTAAACGGATGGAGGATGCGGGGGCCAAAATGTTGACCCTCCACGCCCGGACCAGGGCCCAGGGTTATAACGGCCAGGCCCGCTGGGAGTGGATTAAACGGGTAAAGGATGTCCTTTCGATTCCTGTTATTGCTAATGGGGACATTTTTTCGGTGGAGGCGGCCCTTCGATGTTTGGAGGAGACGGGGGCGGATGGGGTGATGTGTTCCCGGGGGACTTTGGGTTATCCGTTTTTGGTGGGGGAAATCGATTATTTTTTGAAGACGGGGGAGGAAAAGATGCCACCGACGCTGCAAGAAAAGCTGGAATGTGCTAAGGAACATTTGCGGGGTTTGTGGGAATATAAGGGCGATCGCGGCATTTATCAATCTCGGAAGCATTTGGCGTGGTATGCTAAAGGTTTTCCCGGGGCAGGGGAATTGCGCGATCGCTTGACTCGCGTCCAATCTGTTGAGGAGGGTTGCGAATTAATAGACCGATGTCAATTAATAATTAATAATTAGGTTGGCAGCGGATTTTGTAACGGATTTAACGGATTGGTTTTTGGCAATTAGCAACTAACAACTAACAATTAACAATTAACAACATGGAGAGATTCAAAGGAAGAGATTTATTAAGCGTGGCAGATTTGAGCGCCGATGAGTTACTTTTTTTATTAGACTTGGCGGGAAAACTCAAGTCGGGAATGGTCAAATTGCAGCGCAATAAAACCTTGGGTTTGTTATTCTCAAAAGCTTCGACTCGAACCAGAGTTAGTTTTAGCGTGGCGATGTATCAATTGGGGGGTCAAGTCATAGATTTAAACCCTAACGTTACTCAAGTCAGTCGCGGAGAACCGGTAAGAGATACGGCGAGAGTTTTAGACAGGTATCTGGATATTTTGGCAATTAGAACTTTTAAACAAAGCGATTTAGAAACTTATGCCAATTATGCAGAAATTCCTGTTATTAATGCTCTAACAGATTTAGAACATCCCTGTCAAATTTTAGCAGATTTATTGACCGTCCAAGAATGTTTTGGCAAGTTAGAAGGAGTGACTTTAACTTATTTTGGGGATGGCAATAACGTAGCTAATTCTTTATTATTAGGTTGCGCTTTAGCGGGTACGAACGTTAGGATAGCGACGCCAGAAAATTATCTTCCAAATGAAGAAATTGTGGCTAAAGCTAAGGCTATTGCTAATGGTAAAAGCGAGGTAATTATTACTAACGATGCCCGGGAAGCTGCTAATGGTGCCCATGTACTGTATACCGATGTTTGGGCGAGTATGGGGCAAGAGGGAGAAGCGGACAGTCGCATTCCTATTTTTAAGCCCTATCAAGTTAACGAAAGTTTGCTTTCTGGGGCGGCGGATGATGCTATTGTTTTACATTGTTTGCCGGCCCATCGCGAAGAGGAAATTACTAATGAGGTAATAGAAGGAGAGCGATCGCGGGTTTGGGACCAAGCAGAAAATCGGATGCACGCTCAAAAGGCTTTATTAGCTTGTTTGTTAGAAAGAGATTAAATAATTAACAATATCGTTCGTAGTAATCGCTTTAGCGATTTATATAGAAAAATCGCTAAAGCGATTACTACAAACAAGCGCGTTGCGATTTATATAGAAAAATCGCTAAAGCGATTACTACGAACAAGCGCGTTGCGATTTATATAGAAAAATCGCTAAAGCGATTACTACAAACAAGGTTATAAAATATGCAAGAAATCGACTGGTTAATCGTTGTAATTTACCTCATTTTAACGATGGGAATGGGGCTGTATTTATCGCGGCGAGGATCGAAAAGTTTAGCCGACTTTTTTGTATCCGGGCGATCGCTTCCTTGGTGGTTGGCGGGCACGAGTATGGCAGCTACCACCTTCTCCATCGACACGCCTTTGTACATAACGGGAGTCGTCGGCAACCGAGGAATTGCCGGCAATTGGGAATGGTGGACTTTCGGCATTTCT
The DNA here is from genome assembly GCA_964609515.1 of uncultured bacterium. Taxonomy (GTDB): domain Bacteria; phylum Cyanobacteriota; class Cyanobacteriia; order Cyanobacteriales; family Microcoleaceae; genus CALKCV01. The sequence goes on from CAZSTZ010000196.1 coordinate 7,464, forward strand.
CATATAATAACGATCTACTTTTTTGCGAGAATGTGGAGGCGATCGGAAGTTCTTACCGATGCGGAATTAACCGAAGTTCGCTACGGCGGAAATATGGCGGCTGTTTTGCGAGGAACAAAAGCTTTTATCTTTGCAGTTCCCATGAATTGTATCGCCATTGGTTACGCCATGTTGGCAATGGTAAAAGTGGTTGGTGCCCTGGAAATTTGGCAAAGTTTGGGCATCGATGCGGGGGAAGAAAACTTAAAATTATTTAGCGTTATCGGTGTCAGTATTTTTGTTTTAATCTATGCAGGATTGGCCGGTTTGTGGGGAGTAGTTGCCACGGACTTTTTCCAATTTTTCCTAGCATTATTTGGGGCAATTATCGTCGCTGTTTTTGCAGTAAATAGCGTCGGCGGCATCGAGACTTTAGTAACGCAAATCCCCGAACTTTACCCAGATAAAGACATCCTTTCTTTATTGCCCGTAACTGTAAATTTAGACGGCGGCTTTTTAATCGAATTTAGCAAAACTGCGGGGATAACTGCCAGTACCTTTTTAGCCTATATAGCAATTCAATGGTGGTCCTGGCGGCGTAGCGACGGCGGCGGGGAATTTGTCCAGAGATTTGCGGCAGCTAAAAACGAAAAAGAAGCGGAAAAAGCGGCATGGTTATTTAATATCATGCACTATGTTATTAGAACTTGGCCTTGGATTTTAGTAGCTTTAGCAGCGTTGGTAGTTTATCCCAATTTAGAAGACCGGGAATTAGGCTATCCTTTACTGATGATGAAATTTTTGTCGCCCGGACTTTTAGGGTTAGTAGTAGCATCTTTAATTGCGGCTTTTATGAGTACGGTTTCGACTTCGATTAACTGGGGCGCTTCTTTTATTACTAACGACCTTTACTTGCGTTTTATTAACCGGGATGCTTCTCAAACAGAATTAGTTTTAGTAGGGAGAATATCCTCGGTTTTAGTAACAGCTTTAGGGGGAGTGGCGGCGTTTTTTGCGACGGACGTGGCGGCGGTATTTAGGTTAGTAATTGCCATCGGTACCGGTTCGGGTTTAATATTAATATTGCGTTGGTTTTGGTCCCGGGTTAATGCCGCTGCAGAATTAACAGCTATTGTTGCTAGTTTTGTAGTAGGAAGTGCCACCAGTTTAGTGCCTGCTTTAAAAATCGAGGATTTTGGTTTGCGGGTGATGTTTATTACCGCCAGCGTGACCGTGTTGTGGGCGATCGCCTTATTCGCCTTCCCCCCAGAGTCGGAGGACACCCTGGACGAGTTTTATCGCCGGGCCCGTCCGTCGGGCCCGGGTTGGGCAAAGCAAAGGGCGAGAACCGGTCTGCCACCGGCCCAGAATTTAGGTATCGATATCCAAAAGGTTATCGCAGCGATATTGTTGTTGTTTGGTGCTTTGTTAGCGACGGGAGGTTTCTTATTGTTAAAACCGACGGTCGGTTGGGTATCGCTAATAGTAGCGGTGTTAGGTTGGATGCGGTTGCGTCAGTTAGGCAAGCGTCAGATTTTGCCGGTGCCCAGGCCGGGATTGGATGATGAGGATTTGTTTGTGTAGGATAGATATTAAGAAACCCGGTTTTTTGAAAAATACCTTCGCCAGCATCGAGATTTAAGCACCTGACAAATGTTTACTGTAGTAGGGTGCGCATTGCGCACCGGAGTTACAAAAAGATGGCTAAAGATAAATTTCATTATACGGTTAGACGGGCATTAGAAAAGGAAGGGTGGGAGATAACTCACGATCCATTACGTTTAGAATTTAGCGAGGAAGACCGGGTAGAAGTTGATTTAGGAGCCCAACAAGTGCTGGCCGCACAACGGATTGATGAAAAAATTGCCGTAGAAATCAAAAGTTTTTTAAATGACTCGGCACTATTAGATTTTCATTTAGCCCTGGGTCAGTTTTTAAACTATCGTTTAGTTTTGCAGAAAATGGAACCAGATCGAATTCTTTATTTAGCGGTTCCTTTGAATGCTCACAAATCTTTTTTCGGGCGTGATTTACCCAGATTAGCAGTTCAACAATATCAGGTTAAATTAATAGTGTATGATGAAGAAAAGGAGGTAATTTCAGCATGGATAAATTAGCCAAATATCGCGAAATTATTCAGAGTTTATTAAGGGACTTTTCTAAGGGGGATATCTTGGGTGGTGAGATTGAATCGCAGACAGTTTTCGATCTGACATCAGACCGCTATTTATTAGTAGATTTGGGATGGAACGAACAGCGCAGAATTTATGCGTGTTTGCTACATTTAGAAATCCGCGACGGTAAAATCTGGATTCAGCGCAACCAAACCGATCGCTCTTTGACTGAGGAGCTATTAGAAGCGGGTGTAGCGAAAGAGGATATCGTCTTAGGACTTCACCCCCCCGAAATGCGACAATATACCGGGTTGGGGGTAGCGTAATCAATAGTAGGGTGCTATAAGGCGCACCTTACAAATTCTGTTTTTATCTGTTGTTAATGTAACTCAAAAAAAACCATGAAAATATTTCGCGAATACATAGCCCCACTAATCGTTCTGTTAATCTTTTTAGCAGCAATGGTAGCAGTTAACGCTCGCTTTTTTATACCCGGCGGTTTAACCCCACCTATTGAAGAACCCATTGGTTTTTTAATAGGTCACATAGCAATGCTTAACGGTTTTTAACCAATCAAAAAAAACCAGGAGGTTAAATTCGGGGTGGGGGCAAAGCATTCGGACATTAAAATTAATGCTTTGTCTAATAATCCACCGCCCGAATGCTGTTGCCCCTACAATTTCTGTGAGTTCATAAAGCGCGATCGCCCACCAATAACCCATCCGTTAAATCCGTTACAAAATCCGCTGCCAACTATGTCTAATAATCTCCCGAAAGGTTATCAAATTCGCGTCGGTTCGACTCTGGATAGAGCGTTATTAGTTAAGTTTATGAACCGGACTTATAAAGAAGTTTACCAGGAGAGGGATTTTAGCCATCTCGCGAAAACTGTGGAGCAATATTTATCTGTAAAAACTCCTATTTGGTGGGTAGATTTTTTAGAGGAAGTATGCGTTTCTCCCGTAGGTTGTTTGTGGGTGGGGAATGGGGTAGATCAGGTTAGCGGCCATCGCCTGGGTCATATTTTCCTCTTGTACGTCGCCCCAGAACATCGACGGCGAGGAATTGGTTCTGCCTTAGTGACTCTAGCAGAAAATTGGGCGCGGGAAAGGGGCGACAAACAAATTAGCTTGCAGGTTTTTACCACTAACAAACCGGCAGTTAATTTGTACGAACAATTAGGCTATAAAAATCAATCGGTTTTAATGGTTAAATCGTTGTAGAACAGGCATCTTGCCTGTTCCACGGTTTATGGAGATGCCGCCCAAAAATATTCTTTAAAAATTCGTTTAACTGCGAATAAAGTTGAGTTTTTACTTTCGATTTTTTCAAGAAGCGATCGCTTCCCCAAAGACCGAACCGCATTCAAAATATCGGAGGAATAGCCATCGCTATTTTCCAGCAACCAAGATATGGAAACTGGTTCTTTTTGGGCGCTAATTTGTAATAAAATCTGCCTCTCCAACTCGGATAACCGACTCAAATGTCGTTCTAAGATAACGGTCAATTCATCTCCTAAAAATAGAGGTTGGTATTGCAAATATTCAGCAACTCTACCTCCAAACAAATCTTTAATCGCCGCTGCCGCAATTTTTAACCAGTGGGGGTTGCCTCCATAAATATCGATTAACTCGGACCATTTTTCTTCATCTAATAAACCCGCTTCTTCTAAGATTTTATTGGCAGTTTTTCCCAAACCTTCCAGTTGCAGGCAGGCAACGGGGGCATTTTTATTTTTTAAGTTAACAATTTCTAATGGCAATTCCCAACTGTTGAAAATCAGACAGCTTTGATGGGATAATTCGGCGATGGTTTCAAACAGGTTTCTATAATTTTCGTATCCCCGTTGATAATGACCGACTAATCTATCTTTTTGCAAGACCTGATGCAGGTCATCTAAGATTATCAAACAGCGATAATTGCGCAAATATTCCATTAGTAAAGATAGCTGATTTTCTTCCTGTTGGTTGTTGCGGTTTTTGGGGGTATTAGAAAAAAATTGAGTTAAAGATTTGAGAGTAGTTTCTGGGGTTGGGGCACCGCGAAGACTCTTCCAGATTACGCGGTCGAATTTATCTTGAGTTTGCGATAGTAACTGAAGGGCGATCGCCGTTTTGCCCGTACCGCTAATTCCCGAAATTGCTATCAGGCGGGTTCGTTTTTCGAGGATGCAGTTTTCTAGGGTAGCGACTTCGTGGGGGCGATCGCAGCAATAATCGATATCTGGTGCGTCGGCGCGATCGATGCGGGGCTTAGTGTTGCTTGGAGGATGGAAGCGATCGCTTGTTTCTGCCCGTTGCCGTTTGGGAACTCTTGAGGGATGTGAGGACTTGCTCCTGACCCTGACATCGCCGGTGCGTGCGATATCTTTACCCGCGCGTGAAAACTTCGATACTTGCAACCTATCGAAAGTCGCGAGCAAGTTTGTTTTTTTTACTTGCTCTCCAGCGCCCAAACTCTCTGAAAGTTTCCTCCACAATTGAGACGCTGTTTTTCTAATGTGAGACTCGGTACAATTATTGGATTCGGCAATTTCCCAGTATTTTTGATGCTGGCAAACGCCACGCAGAACGGCCTTTTGGAGGTCGTCCAAGCGTTTTCCCGTGTGGGCCAACACCTGTTGGTCTGCCCATGTTAATAATTCTTGGACGTCCATGAGAATTGAGTGGGTCTTGTGGGTTTGGTTGATGAGATTACTTTATCCTACTTTATCCTACTTGGAGACCTTTTAGTCTCTGGGAGCCCCCCCAGCCTCTGCGATCCCCCCCAGCCCCCCTTGAAAAAGGGGGGGCCAGAGGGTGGAGTTGGCCTTAGATTTTAGGCAAACCCAAAAAATCTGTCTGTTGTCATTGCGAGGAGGCCAGAAAACGAGTTAACATGCATGGGGAAAGCATTAAACGTTTCCGTAGCAATCTCCTGCCCCAAAATAAATCGCTATTCGATCGTCGGTAAAAACATTATCAAACAAACAAATATGAATGCACTTCAATTGCGTCAAAAAATCGAAAGTCAGCTAGATAGACTATCGGCGGAAAGACTAGCCCTAGTGAGTGACTTTCTCGACTCCATCCAACCAGTAGAAAATACCGATCCATCTTCTTTGCGCAAACTTCCCCCGATTAAGAGGGGAAAAACCGCTAAAGACTTAGTAAAATTCGCCGCAACGTGGCAGGGTGACGACCTGGAAAGCTGCCTTTAGCAGTCGATTTTTTGGTGTCGCGATATTATTATCAATACGGGATTATGCTATAATAAAATCGTATTTTGATTGAGATAGTTATCCAACTACTTTCTTTTTCATTTATTAATCGGGGCAGGCAAGTGGTATCTGAAAATGTAATCGAAACTGTTGTTTCTAAGAATGGAGTTCCCATCCGCTTAACTTACAAACAATGGTCTCATATCATCGAAAACCATGACTATATGGCAGGATGTCTTGATGTAGTGCTAGAAACTATTTGCGATCCAGATTTCATCGTTCGGGGATGGACTGATGAGTTAGTAGCTTTAAAACATTACAATAAGACAATTATATCTGAAAAAGATGCTGTTGTGGTATATAAAGAAATCGACAACGATGGTTTTATCATTACAGCATTTATGACATCCGCACCGCAAAAACTACTGAAAAGAGGCATATTATGGCAGAAGTCAGTTTCTTAAAATCCGTTCCTTACTTGTTAACAACACCTTCCAATAAAATCTGGGCTGACTATGACGAAGAAGCAGATGTTTTGTACGTCAGTTTTCGCAAACCCCAACGGGCAAACGATAGCGTTATAGAAGACAACGTTATTTATCATTATCGCGATAAGGAATTGGTAGGGATTACGGTATTGC
>CAZSTZ010000197.1:0-13362 GCA_964609515.1 uncultured bacterium
ATGGAACAACTCAAACCGCAAATACCGGAGTGGGAAATTCTGGAAATAGGAAACGTGCCCCGACTGAAGCGCGTTTATAAGTTCCCAGATTTTAAAACAGCCTTAGATTTTACCACCAAAGTTGGCGAAGCCGCAGAAAGCGAAGGGCATCACCCCTCTTTACTAACAGAATGGGGTCAAGTCACCGTTACTTGGTGGACTCACGCTATTTCCGGGTTACATCGAAACGATTTTATCGTGGCTGCAAAAACCGATGATATTGCCAGTCAAGTCGCCAAATAAGATGAGCTTGGGAAAATAAGAAGTTTTCTGGTGGGGTGCGTCGAGATTTTGACGCACCCTTGAGATGTGGTACAATTGCTTTTAAGCTATATTTTGATTGAGGAAAGAGAAATGGCTGAAATTGTTGTTGAAAATTTAGAGCCTTTGGTCATAGAAAGGTTAGAGGCGCGAGCTCGCCAACGGGGTCGAACTTTACAAGCAGAGTTAAAGCAGATTTTAGAGGAAGCGTCTCAAAATGAATGCAGCATAGCCGATGAGGTGGAAACTCTCAGGCAAAAAGCATTTTTAATGAGCCAACAAATAGCCAGTCATTCTGGCTTGGAAATAACAGAAGTAAAACTGGGGGAAAGCGAAAATGTATCTAAAGCGATCGCTGTTTTAAATACCCTCAAACAAACCATATCTCCCGGGGAGATGTCTATTAGAGAAATGAGAGAGGAAGGAAGGAGATTTTAATGCGATTTGTTTTAGATTGTTCCGTGGCAATTAGTTGGTGTATGCCCGATGTAATGACTATTAGCCCAGAAACCGGGTTTTTTGAAAAAACCCGGTTTCTAAATTTATGAGCCGATCGCCTACTTGCTTAAAATTTCTTAATGTTCTATAACGGTAAATGGTAAACTTAACCTTTTAGCACCATGCTGTTACAAGCCAACCAACGCACCAAATTAGACCCAAGCGACGACACCGTTTTCTATTCCCTCCCCCGGTTCGTCACCCACGTTGATGAAGGGTTCATCGATCGCCTCACCGAACTATATCGAGAACGACTCAAACCTAATACCCGCATCCTCGACATGATGAGCAGTTGGGTTTCCCATCTCCCAGAAGAAATCGAATTTGCTTCGGTGGAAGGACACGGGATGAATGAAGAGGAATTAGCTAAAAATTCTCGCTTAAATAGTTATCTTATTCAAGACTTAAATCAAAATCCCAAACTGCCTTTTGAGGATAAACAATTCGATGCGGTTCTTAACTGCGTTTCCATTCAATATTTACAATATCCAGATGCGATTTTTTATGAAATTCATCGGATTTTAAAACCCGGCGGGATAGCAATAATTAGCTTTTCCAATAGGATGTTTTATCAAAAGGCGATCGCTGCCTGGCGAGATAATAGCGAAAGCGGCAGAGTCGAACTGGTAAAACGTTATTTTGATTCGGTCAAAAATGCCAGCGGCATCCCCGGTTTTAGCCAAACAGAAACCATTTCCCATCGTTCCAACGCCCCCGCTTTTCTACAAATGTTAGGAATGGCTGGAGGAGACCCTTTTTATGCAGTAATAGCTTATCGTCAAATCAGTTAACAATTGTTAATTCCCACACCAAAAACTAATCCGTTAAATCCGTTACAAAATCCGCTGCTAACAAATGTTATGAAACCTTACCAGCAAATCCCCATTGAAGAATGGGGCGAACCCTTAGTAAAAATTCCTTTAGAATTATTTGCCAGAGAGTCGCCCCATCCCTATCAAAAATTAGGTGCGCCCTATCATCTTTATGAGGGAAATTCGCCCTATTTTTTGCGCGAAAAAGTCTTAGAAAGTTTGATTTTAGCTCAAACAAAACTGCAACAAAAAAAACCGGGTTGGCGCATTTTAATATTTGATGCCTATCGCCCGGTGGCGGTACAACAATTTATGGTTGACCATGCTTTTAACGAAGCTTTAAAAGCGGAAGGTTTGACGCAAGATAGCCCTTCTTTAACAGCAGAAAAACGACAAGCAATTTTAGAATTAGTTTATCAATTTTGGGCGCTTCCCAGTTTGGATAAAGCGACTCCGCCTCCCCACAGTACCGGTGCCGCAGTGGATGTTACCTTAGTTAATTCTGAGGGAAAAGAAGTTAATATGGGTTCTCCCATTGATGAATTGTCCCCCCGTTCTTATCCCAATAATTTCGCCAATAGTAAAGAGCCGATGGAAAGAGAATATCATCAAAATCGGCAGTTATTAGCAGAGATAATGTTAGGGGCAGAATTTAGACAACATCTTAACGAGTGGTGGCATTTTTCTTTAGGAGATCAGATGTGGGCGTGGTTGAGGAATAGGGAGAATGGGGAGAATCAAGTGGTGGCGAAATATGGGAGGATAGAGTAGTTTTTTGGGTTAAAATAACTCAATGTAAGAGGGATTTTTCGTAGAGAAAGGCCGAAAATTTGAGCTTTATGGCCCATAGCTGAGGCAAAGGAGAGGGCCAAAGTAGCGAGCGCCCTTCCCCAAGTATGCCCAAAATGCCATCAGAATGACCTTTGGGTAGATTGGGTAGTCGGGCCAACTTATGCCTTAACCTTAAAAGGAGTCTGGCAAACAAATTCAGATTATGATAAATTGTTAACTCGGTATTAGAGCTTTATGGGGTAACTATTTAGATTATGACGAAATCTCAAGAAAAATTTTCTTTGCAAAAACGCCTCCAGTACAAATTCGACAATTTTATGTCGAGAGGGGGTTTTTCTATATTTTTAGCCTTACTCTCAGCTTTTTTTGCAGCTTTTTTGTTAATGTCAGGTATTAGAACATTAGCCGAAAAATATTTTCCTAACGACTATATAGAAAACCCCTCGGATTTATCATGGGAAATTTTCGTTCAGCTTATCGGGTTAAGAGATACGGGAGACGAGGCAAATTTGGCTGCAAGAGTTGTGGGTGTTATTACCATTTTTGTAGGTTTAATTCTGTTCTCCAGTTTAGTAGCTTTTATTACTCAGCAATTTGAAGCGAAAATCGAAATGTTGCGTAAGGGAAAAAGCTTGGTTGTCGAAAAAAATCATACTCTAATTTTGGGTTTTAACGAGAAAATTTCAGAGATTATTAGCGAGTTAGTGGTAGCTAACGAATCGGAAAAGGATGCTGTTATTGTAATTCTGTCTGAGGTGGATAAAGAGGATATGGATGAATTTATCCGTAATAATTTAGGAAACCTCAAAACTACTAGAGTGGTGACTCGTAATGGAGATATCGCTAATTTAAAAAATCTGGATAAAGTGGGAGTAAAAGTTGCTAAGTCTGTGGCGATTTTGAACTATGCCAAAGGCTCGGATACCGAAGAAGTAAAAAATTTAGCCGATGCTAGAGTAGTTAAGGCAATTCTAGCGGTAGTAGCAGCCAACGAGGATAAAGACGATAAAAATTTGGCACCTATCGTGGCGGAAATACACTCGGAGCAATATCGAAGACTTGCTCAAAGTATCGCCCCAAAGGCAGTTACTACTCTTAATGAAGCTGAGATTTTGGGTTTAATTTTAGTTCAAACTTCCCGCAATATCGGGCTAGCAACGGTATATTTAGATTTAGTAGGTTTTGAAAATAACGAATTTTATTTCTATAAGTCGAAGTTTGGTTGGCGGGGTTTAACTTTTGGCGAGTTACTATTTCGGTTTGTAAAAAGCAGGCCCATAGGTGTACGTCGATTCGACGATGCTGCGATAATAAAACCTGATTTTAATTACAAGTTAACCGATAATGACGAACTGATTATCCTAGCAGAAGATGACTCTACGATTAAGTTTGAGCCGGAAGTAGCAGTAGAATCGAAAGCTGTCTTCTATAGCGATCGCCGAGTGTCTGGGGAGCGAAAAACTGAAAAGCATCTAATTATTAATTGGAACGCCAAAGCGCCTATCGCTCTAAAAGGATATGCCGAGTATTTAGGAGAAGGTTCGGAGGTTAACTTGTTAGTAGAGGAGTTAACTCCAATAATTAAAACAAAATTTGACGGAATTTCTAAGAATTTCCCCGATGTAAAAATGAGTGCTTGGGAAGTTGACCTGAACTCTTTGGAAGGATTAAAATGTTTAAAACCTTATGAATATAATAGCATTTCGATTTTGGCATCTAACGGTGAAAAATCAGAAGAAATTGATGCGAAAACTTTAACGATTTTGTTGGAACATCGGGAAATTTTCCAAGAATATACCCAGAAAACGGGGAAACAAGTTACTACGGCTTTGATTGCAGAAATAGTGAACTCTGAGGATACGGAACTGGTGGTAAAAGCTGGGGTTAAGGATTTCTTATTGTCTAATAAGTTTGTTTCTAAAATTTTGGCACAGGTATCTCAAGCTCCAGATGTGATGTTAATCTATAAGGAATTATTTTCGGCTGAAGGTTGCGAATTGTATCTCAAACCTGTAGAGTTTTATTTCCCACCAGAAACCCTGGCGTTTCAAGATGTAACTTTTGGCGATTGCGTCTTGGCGGCTCAAAAACGAGATGAAATATGTATCGGTATTAGAATTGATGCTTTATCTAAGGATGAAAAAAAAGGCTTTGGCGTAGAGTTAATTCCCAGCCTTCACAAGAGTTTTAATTTAAAGAAACAAGATTCTTTAATCGTTATCGCTGAGGATGAAAGCTAAAATGAAAAAATTGCTAATTGGATTAATTCGAGGTTACAAAATTTTGATTTCTCCCCTGCTGCCTCCTGCTTGTCGGTTTCAGCCAACTTGTTCTGAATATGCGATGGAGGCTGTGGAAAGATTTGGGATTTTTCGGGGTGGAGGCATGGCAATTATGCGAGTTTTGCGCTGCCATCCTTTTCATCCAGGCGGTTACGATCCGGTGCCGCCAAAAAAGGAGACAACTAACAACTAACAACCGCTATGGAAACCGCTCAATTTCCAGAATCAAATCATCCTTTAGTTAAATCTCTGTTTCATCACAGCGATCGCGAGTTATTAACCCTATTTCAAAACTACCCCGATCGCGGCAGATATTTCACCGGCATTTACTGTCGCTATGGGGCAATTCTCAAAACTCTGATCCAACATTCGGTACAATCGCCGGTTCAGGCAGATTATTTATTTGCCAGAACTTGGCAGCATATCTTCTACGAGTTGCGAGGTTTAGATTTGCGCGAAGGCGCTAACCGGGAAGGGGATAATCTCACTCTCCAAAACTGGTTGATTAATATGGCGGCAGTCAGTATTAACGAGGCAGAATTACCGCCAGTAGAATCAATTCATTATTCTTTGGAAACTTCCCCGCCGCCGTTGTGGTGCTATATGGGACAGGTATTAGACCAGTTGGAACCGCTTCTGAGGTTAATCGTGTTGATGGCGGAGACTTTCCACTGGAGCGAAACGCGCATTGCTGCTTATCTCCAAGCTGAGGGCGAGTCAATTTCTCCCCAGGAGGTAAAGTCTTTGCGAGAAGAAGGATGCAAGCATTTAGAAGCTGATTTGCCGGAGGATATTCGAGAGATTTATTTGGATGAGGAGCTCCCTGTTGAAAACACAGTAGAAAAGGCTTTCAAGTTTTAACCCCAAAAGAAAACAAATACAAAAGGAAATAAAAATGAGCGAACCAGGAATTACCCGGATGCTACTTTCCCATAATTTCGAGCTGCCGGAAGATACTTTTGCTAAATTCAGCCGGGAAGAGTTTACGGCAATTTTCGCCGACGGACTCGGCCAATACCCGGAGATAAAATGCCGCCAGTTAAGTCATCCCCACTGGATGGTAGAAATTATTTTTCCTTCTGGGGATTTTTCTCCTCTCCAAATTGGAGAAATTTGTGCTAATTCTTTGCTAAAAAAACGCGCCCCAGAAAACAACACCCCCCCTCGCCATGTCTTGATTTTAGCGGGTCTGAAAACAACTCCTCCTCTGGGTAATTCTCCAGAAGGTCTCCAAACCGATGAATGGGGGGTGGATGCTGTAGAAACTTTATCGCCGGAAGGGTTTTTATCGTCTATCGGTTGGGAGGAGAAAACTGCCGGTAAAACTGTTGACAACGTGTTTAAAATCCAATTGTAAGGTCTCAGAAACCCGGTTTTTTGAAAAAACCGGGTTTCTAGATCGGTCGGGGTAAAATTGGTAAGATGGCGGTGAAGCTACTTCCTGCCTGGCGCCGACTTTCTACTAGGATTTGACCGCGATGGTTTTCGATAATAGCTAGGGCGATCGCTAACCCCAACCCGGAACCGGCGACGCTGCGATGGGTGCGGGCGGGATCTACTCTGTAGAAGCGATCGAACAGATGGGGCAAGCTTGCTGGGGCTATGCCGATGCCGCTGTCTTTGACTTTAACTTGCAGGGTATCGAGTTTAAGATTTTGACTTCCTTTTAAAATCCATGCCCCACCGTCGGGCAAAGTTCCACCGTTGCTGCTGCTTTTTCTGTTTAAACTTTTGCTTTTGGCGACTCGCTGCAATTCTACTACTATTTCATCGCCCGAGGAACTATATTGCACTGCGTTACTAATCAAATTGGCAAACAAGCGAGCGAGTTTATCCCAGTCGCCGTGGAGGGTAAAGGCATCTTCTTCTTCCACTTCAAACGGGGAAAATCTCAAATCGATGGTAATGTTTTGGGCGGTGGCGATCGCTCTTTGTTCTTCTACGACTTCCATCAATAAAGCATCCAGAGGCACTTCCCCAAAACGGGATGCGACGATACCGCTATCCTGCCTTGCCAGAAATAGGAGATCCTCGACTAACCTGCCCAAGCGACGAGTTAATCTTTCTATTACTTGTAGCTGCTGTCGGTGTTCGGGAGAGCCCAACTGGGGGTCTGCTAAAGCTACTTGGACGTTGGTTTGGATGGTGGCGATGGGACTTCTGAGCTCGTGGGAGGCGTCGGCGGTGAATTTTTTTAAGTGTTGGTAAGATTCTCTGACCGGTTCCATGGCCAAACCGGAAAGAAACCAACCGATGGCGGCAACGCAAAGCACCATCGAGCAACTACCGATAATTAAATCTACTACTAACTGGCGGATCGGTTTGGTGACTTCAAACCAGGGATGGCTTACTCGTAGGTATCCTAGCACTTGCCGGCCTATTTGTACTCGTTGGGTTACTTGTCGCAAAAATAGGGCGTTATCGTTGGTTTGTCGTTGGATTTCGTTTATCCACCCGGGAAAGGCAGAATCTTCGGCGGGTTGCCACTGACTGTTAACTATGCGAACTGTTTCTCCGAGGCGGTTTGGGTGGATGGGAATGTTGAGGGGTTCGGAGAGAGTGGACCATAATAGTTCGCCAGTGGGGCTAAACCATTCGATGTCGATGCGATCGTCATCTACGGTTTTGGCGTTGTCTCGGAAGGTTGCTTCGACGTTGACGCGGAAGGGGTTGTCGGTGGTGCTGAGGTCAGGTTCGATGACGAGCGATCGCTCTACTACTTCTACTACATGGTCTAGGGTATCGTCTATTCGTTCGATTAAGGTGCTGCGAACGTATAAATAGAAGCCGCTGGCAAATACCAGTAATAAGACGGCGGTGATGCCAGCGTACCAAATTGCTAGACGGCGGCGGGTTGTTTGAAACATTCTATTGGGGAATTAGGCTTTTAATGGTGGCGACTATTTCTTCAGCTAAGGCGATCGCTATTTTGGCGAAGCTTGCTAATCCTGGGAAAAAAGCGGCATAATCTGCTTGGTTGCGCAGTAATCTTAACCGTCTTAATTTATTTGCCACCAATCGTTCTTCTGGAGTTTGACTGCGGTAAAAGCACTGCCAGACAAATTGGTGTATTTCGCTGCTTTCTGGCAGGGAAAGTTCTTCTGTATTCTCTAAATAATCTTTAGCAAAATTGAAAGCCCCATAGTAAGCTAGATGGATAGCAGCACGATATCTTGCTTCTTTATCGGCAGAAGCGGGGGCAACGCCAGCAAGCTCTTTTGCTAAATTCAGATTTTGTAACCAATCAAAACTCATCGTTATATTCTAAAGTCGGAAGTATGAGATTCCAAACTTGATGGGGCACTCCTAACCACCAATCTTTATCTAATGACTCTAATTTTTTGAGCGCTTCCTCTGGAGGACTTTTAGTTGCAATTGAAAGTACGAGTTGCATACTTTTGATAATTTCTGGATCCGATACGACTTTTAACGCTAGCTTTGCTTCCTGAAAGTGATGGCGAATTTTTGTCGGCGCTTCCAGCAAAAAAAGAACTAAAAAACTATGATTTTTCAGGAAGCTGATAACGTGGTTTTTTTCCCTCAATTCGTAAAAATATTCGAGTCTTTCAAATAACTGTTCCAGAATCAAATTGGCAATGGCATTTTGGTCTGTTTCTGGCAGTTGGGAAGCAGCCGCGAAAGCTTCTTCTAATAGTTCGGTCATCTGGTAAATTTCTCCAAAGCAAAGATATTTTGGTAATGGGTAATCGGCAATCTTCCTTATTTCTAGTTATTTTAGTAGATCCCGTAGGTTGGGTGAAGTGCAACGGAACCCAACCTACAAATTAAGGATAAAGATTTTTATCATAAATCGTCGCTTTCGTCAATAATCTCTGGATAGAAATTTAGCCCATCGCTTCTCATCTCAGCCAAACCTTCAGGTTTCGAGACCTTCCCACTTTCCTCCAGACGCGCTAAGATGATAAAAAAGTTGATAAATCTTTACATTTTTTAACCAAATGTTTGTTTCTCCAACTGGCCGGGCCAAGTTTAAAGACTACTTCAAACGAACGGTATTCTTAGGCAACGAACCGACTCCAGAAGTAATGGCGATCGCTCTAGTCTATTTCGTCCAGGGTATTTTGGGGTTGGCCCGTTTGGCCGTGTCTTTCTTTCTTAAAGACGAACTGGGTATCGGCCCCGCAGAAGTTTCGGTATTAATAGGGTTCGCCATGATGCCCTGGATGGTTAAACCTTTATTTGGGTTTATTTCCGACGGACTGCCCATATTAGGCTATCGGCGGCGGCCTTATTTAATTGCTTCGGGACTTTTGGGGGCTTTTTCTTGGGTGGCCTTGGCAACTTGGGTGGATACGGCCGTAGGGGCGACAGTGGCGATCGCGATCGGTTCCCTCTCCACCGCAGTCAGCGACGTTATCGCAGATTCTTTAGTAGCAGAAAGAGCTCGAAAAGAATCCCTCAGCAATATCGGTTCCCTCCAATCTTTATGTTGGGGAAGTATGGCTGTTGGAGGGATTATAACAGCTTATTTGAGCGGTTTTCTTCTGGAATATTTCAGCAGTCAAACCGTATTTTTAATCACGGCAACTTTCCCTTTAATAGTAACAGCAGTAGCCTGGTTAATAACAGAAGAAAAAGTAAATTACAACACCGATTTTGAGAGCGTCAAACAACAAATGCGCTTGACGCGCAAAGCAATTAGTAATAAATCGATATTGCTCCCCGCAGCCTTTCTTTTTCTGTGGCAAGCAACCCCCACCAGCGACGCGGCATTTTTCTATTTTACCACCAACGAATTAGGATTCCAACCGGAGTTTTTAGGGCGAGTCAACTTAGTAGTTAGCATTGCAAGTTTGGTGGGAGTTTGGCTGTTCAATAGCTATTTTAAATCGGTGCCGTTTAGAAAAATATTCCTCTGGTCGACTGTTATTTCGGCAGTCCTGGGAATGACAGCTTTATTATTAGTTACCCATGCCAACCGCGCTTTAGGAATTGACGACCGTTGGTTTAGTTTGGGGGATAGTTTGGTATTAGCTGTTGCGGGGAAAATTGCCTTTATGCCCGTATTAGTTTTGGCGGCGAGACTTTGCCCCAAAGGAGTAGAAGCGACCTTATTTGCCGTGTTAATGTCGGTGAATAATTTTGGCGGTTTTATCTCCTATCAAGGCGGTGCTTTATTAACGCACTGGTTGGGAATTACGGAAAGTAATTTTGATAACCTTTGGTTGTTAGTAGTTATCGCCAATGTTTCGACTTTATTACCTTTGCTGTTTTTGGGTTGGTTGCCCTCAACTAATGCCTTATCTGAGGAAAAAGAGGGGGATAATTCCGAAGCAGTTTTACCAGGAGAAGTTGCTGCTTATTAATATGATTTGTTAGCAGCGGATTTTGAAGCGGATGTAGCGGATGGGTTATTGGGAAGGATAATAGATTTGTAGGGTGCGCGCCGCGCACCAAAAAAATAACTCAGATTTGTAGGGTGCGCGCCGCGCACCAAAAAAATAACTCAGATTTGTAGGGTGCGCGCCGCGCACCCAAAAAATAACTCAATTTCCAACAAACAAAAAGGAACAAAAAATGACAAAAACGCCAATCAAAAAAACCGGAAAAATCGAACCCAAAAACTCAATCAAAAAAACCGAAACAATTAAATCTTACACTCAAGAAGATTGGCAGAGGGGTTACGAATCTCAACCCAACGAATACGATTACTGGATTGATGATATCGAAGGAGAAATTCCTGTCGATTTAAAAGGTACTTTTTTCCGAAACGGTCCCGGTTTGTTAGATATTAACGGTCAAAAAATAGCTCATCCTTTTGATGGAGATGGGATGATAAATGCGATCGCCATTAACAACGGTCGGGCCCGGTATCGAAATCGTTACGTTCAAACCGAAGGATATTTAGCAGAAAAAAAAGCCAGAAAAATTCTTTATCGCGGCGTTTTTGGCACGCAAAAACCGGGCGGTTGGTTAGCTAATATCTTCGATTTAAAAGCAAAAAATATCGCCAATACCAACATCATTTATTGGGGCGGCAAACTATTAGCATTGTGGGAAGGCGGACAACCTCACAGGTTAGACCCCAAAACTCTCGAAACTATCGGTTTGGAAGATTTAGACGGTCTTTTAGAAGGTGGTAAAGCATTCTCCGCCCATCCCCGAATTGAAAAAGGAAAAGACGGCAAAAATGACGTATTAATTAACTTTTCTGTCACGCCGGGACCGTCCAGCACTATTACTATTTTCGAGTTCGATACCAAGGGCAAACTATTAAAAAAACACGCCCACATAATACCGGGTTTTGCCTTTTTGCACGACATGGCGATCGCGCCAAATTACTGCATCTTTTTCCAAAATCCCGTTAGTTTAGATCCCCTTCCTTTTATGTTGGGATTTAAAAGCGCGGGACAATGCCTCCAGTTTAATCCTAAAAAACCGACCCAGGTAATTTTAATTCCTCGCAACGGCGGCGAAATGAAAGTATTAGAAACCGAACCTTGTTTCGTGTTCCACCACGCCAACGCCTGGGAAGAAAGCGGCGAAGTTTTTGTCGATTCAATTGCTTACAAATCTTTCCCGGATGTAGATGCAAATGCCGATTTTCGCGATGTGGATTTCGATGCAATTCCCGAGGGGCAGTTGTGGCGCTTTAAGATGAACTTAAAAACGGAAAGCGTGGAACATCAATTAATAGAAAGTCGCACTTGCGAGTTCCCGACTTTGCATCCAAACCGCGTGGGGCAAGCTTATCGATATTTGTATATGGGCGCGGCGGAAGCTCCCGCTGGCAACGCCCCTTTGCAAGCAGTGTTAAAAATCGACTGGCAAACGGGAGAACGTCAAATCTGGAGTGCGGCGCCTCGGGGTTTTGCGGGGGAACCGATTTTCGTTCCTCGTCCCGGTGGCGCGGCGGAGGACGACGGATGGTTGTTAGTGTTGATGTACGATGCGGCGAACCATCGTTCCGATTTAGTTATACTAGATGCCCGGGATTTAACTAAGGAACCAGTGGCGCGACTGCATTTAAAACATCACGTTCCCTACGGTTTGCACGGCAATTTTACGCCGGAGTTGTTCGAGTAAGTATTCTGAGAAACCGGGTTTTTTCAACAATACCTTCGCCAAAATAAAAGTAGCGTTCTTTGTAGGTTGTGCGGACCTCCGTGAAACCCAACAAGTTCGCCATTTTTTTCAAGACTAACTCCCACGCCAGAAACCGGGTTTTTTTAAAAAACCCGGTTTCTCAAGTCTCCGTGTGGGCGATTATCGGAGATTTATTGCGCTACTAATTCTTCAGTTTCGGCAGAATTTGTCTCGGTATTATTACTATTATTTCTAACGGCGGCAGTTAATTCTAATCCCAGAGGTTTTAACCACTTTGAGTGCTTTTATCTCCTCCACAGAGAATAAGCACTCCGGGTGTTGGCATAATAGAAAAACTCGCACGCCAGAAACCGGGTTTTTTCTGCAAAACCCGGTTTCTTAGGTCTCCGTGTGGGCGATCGCTCCTCTACACTATTATAATCAAAAAAAACCCATAAACTGAGTGGAACGATGACCGACTACCCGGACTTTTCAGCAAATAACTATCAGATAATCTCCGAACTCGGACGCAACAATATCGGCGGTCGAGTAACCTACCTCGCCGAACAAACTACCACCAAGGAACAAGTAGTAATCAAACAATTTCAATTTGCGAAAATGGGGGCAACTTGGGCCGAATACGATGCCTACGAACAAGAGATAGCGATGCTGCGACATCTGAACCATCCCGGCATCCCGAAATATCTCGACTCCTTCCAAACTGCGGACGGCTTTTGTATGGTTCAAGAATATATAAACGCGCAATCTTTGGCGGTTTCTCGGAGTTGGAGTCCCAAAGAGATTAAGAAAGTGGCAGTTGCGATTTTAAGAATATTAGTTTATCTGCAATCTCTCAAACCGTCGGTCATCCACCGCGACCTCAAACCGGAAAATATCTTAGCAGACGAACACCTCAATATTTATTTAGTTGACTTTGGTTTTGCCCGTCTGGGAGGAGGAGAAATAGCAGCGAGTAGCGTAGTAAAAGGGACCATGGGATTTATGCCCCCAGAACAGTTATTTAATAGGCAATTAACAAACGCTTCCGACCTTTACGGTTTGGGGGCGACTTTAATTTGTTTGTTAACGGGAATTAAATCGGGTAATTTAGGCAATTTAATCGATGAAAATTATCAAATTAAATTCCAACATTTAGTACCGCCGCTGAAGCGAGGGTTAATTAGTTGGTTGGAAAAGATATCTCAACCGAATCCAAAAGAGCGTTATGCTAATGCGAGAGAAGCTTTAAAAGTTTTAAAATCTTTGGATGTTGACAGGTTGCCTAAAGTTAGGATAAGCAAAAATAAATTAGAATTTGTTGCCAAAGAGTTTGGGGAGAAAGTGACAGAAGCTATTACTATTAGCAATCCAATTCCCGAGACAGTTTTAAGCGGTCGTTGGGAGGTTGCGCCACATAAAAGCGACCCGCCTCATACGCCTTACGACCATGCTTGGATTGAGTTTGATTCTTATCAGTTTGAGGGTAATAATGTCGAGTGTAAAATTGCTGTTGATAGTGGCAAGTTATTGGCGGGGAAAAGTTATCAACGGGAGCTTTTATTGCATAGTAATTCTGGGGAGGAGAGTTTGGTAATTCCGGTGGAAGTTAAAACGGCGGTGTTTGAAAAACC
>CAZSTZ010000198.1:0-13230 GCA_964609515.1 uncultured bacterium
CATTAGATAAGTTTTTTGAATTGTTTGAAGAATTTAGCGATCGCCACTCGGTAGAGCCAAGATTAAATGAAGAAAGTTTGGCATCGGAAGTAAGTGGCGATCGCTCCCGACAGAGACAACTTTCCGAATAGTTTCCATAATTTATCTTTGGTCTAGCTTGTTAACTGTAGATTAGCAGAAGATTGAGAAATTGGCAAGGGGTTTTGCTAAAATTGTTAGTAAAAAAACTCTCCTAGAAACTTTTGCAAACCTCGACGATATTGACCAAGGACTATTACCGTTAGATGACATAGAACTTGAAAATTTATTACTCTTTTTGCAAATATGAGATGCTCCCGATGTTGGGGGATGTGGCGTAAAATTATTGTGTAGTTTTGGGAAAATTAAAGAAATGGCTTTAACAATTTATGACCCTCGCTTGGAAAATATTCGGCTTTTGCCCGAGATTCGAGAAAAGGCTATAAAAAAAGCGAAAGAGGGTTATGTAATGGCATTATTAGAAGCCGGAGAAATTAGCAGTGGTAAGGCTGCCGAAATTCTGGGGGTTTCTCGTTTAGAAACAATTGAAATGATGAATAAGTGGGGGATTTCAATTTTTGATGATTCGCAAGATTTGGAGGGGTTACGTCAAGAAGTGGAACGAGCAGAATTAATTTTAAATCTGCTCAATTCTTAGTGGTTTTAGGTAAAATTATTGTGTAGTTTTAGGAGGATTTTAAGTTATGCAAATCACGATTAATTTGCCAGAAAAATTAATGGAAAGAATAGGAGATAAGTGGGGAAATTTAGAACAAAAGATTCTTGAAAAGTTTATTTTAGAAGCTTTCCTAGAGGGGTTGATTAATTTTGATGATTTGAGGGAGACTTTAGGTTTGAAGGATGATGCCGATTTAAAAGCGTTTCTTTCGGCAAATCTTCCCCTTCATAATTCGGGATTATTATATTTGGCTGGAAGTTGTGCGGATATCGATTTTAATATTGACGATTTGGCTATTTCCGAACAGTTGAGTGAGAATTTAGTTGGGGTTTCCAATGAGTAATAATTCTTTAGTTTATTTGCTAGACTCAAATGTTTGTATCGTGTATCTAAAGAACAGAAACTCTAGGGTTAATCGTTATTTTAACGCGATAGAATCAGATAAAATTGCTGTTTGTTCTGTGGTAAAATCGGAGTTGTTTTATGGCTCAATGAAGAGTAATAATCCTCAAAAGAGTTTAAATATACAACTATTATTCTTGCGGCAGTTCGTCTCTTTAACTTTTGATGATTCCTGCGCTGAAATTTATGGCAAAGTTAGGGCTAATTTAGAAAAAAATGGAACGCCTATTAGTTCAAATGATATCCAAATAGCTTCTATTGCTTTGGCAAACAATTTAATATTAGTAACCCATAACGTGCGAGAATTTAGCCGAATTGAAGGATTAAAAATTGAAGATTGGGAGGGAGAATAATGGGGGCAAAGCATTCGGAAATCGACATCAATGCTTTCTGTCAAAATTTCACGCCCGAATGCTTTGCCCCTATTGATGATTTCTATAAAGTCAATAACTTACCTTTAATCAACTCATCTTTATCATCTTTAAGCATCTCCCTTCCCGCATCATCTCCCAACATTTCCAACCCCAACAAACAAGCATATTTTAAATCAAAATTTCTGCTATTTAAAGCTTCTTTTAACAGCCCAATAGCACCAGTTATTCCCAAATTAGCTAAAGCAAGAGCCCCCGCAGTTCTCGACTTGATAAATTGAGGCGAAGTATTATTTAAAGCCTCCACCATTAAATCGTAAGCGGGAGCATACCTCAACCAGCCAAACAACTTAATAACATGATAGTTAGCCCCGTAATCGCTGCGAGCTTCCTTTTCCCAAGTCTTTAAAAGCGCTTCTGGAGCTTCCTCTGGATACAATTCTAAAATATTTCTACTGGCAAAATAACACCGACCAAAATCAGTATTATAAAGTTGACCCACCAGAAAATCTAAACTCGGTTTTTCGTCGTATTCAAAAATAACGTCGAGGTCTTCTGGACGGTCTAAAATTACTCTATCTAATAACGGTTCCACCGTAGCAAAACTAATTTTACCAGCCGATAAAGCCGGAGTTGCCAAAAGTCGAATACCCCGGAGGCGAAAAGCGATGGAAACCGGGCAGCGGGCAATTTGGGGCATCGCATCGTAATATTGGGCGTCGATTAAATCTTGGATCGCCGATCGCCTCACATTAACAGTAGGATGCTTCAGAAAAGCTACCACCTGACCCATTTGGCTAAAATCTCCAGTCAAACGGGCAATAGCAGCGATCGCCGCACTAATAATAGTAGGATTGTCCGTAGAACGGGCATCTTGCCCGTTAATAAAACCCTTAATCCGTTCCAGAGCAGGTCCATAGCCCAACTTGCCCAAAGTTTGAACGATGATGCGATAACTTTGACCCGGTTTCTCTAATAATCGGGCCATCTCTTCTAAGATTTCTCCATCATCGGTACCAATTTCGCCGATGGCCCAAACCGCATTTTCCACGGTATAATTATCCTCGTCGGCCAAACAAGGGCGGATCGCGGGTAAAGCCTCCTTCGGTCGCAAATGCCCCAAACTTTCCACGGCCTTGCGTCGAGTGATGCGATCGTAAAGTTCTTGGCCCGGACTTTGGACGGCTTCAATTAAAGCATCGATGGAACGTTGAGTGGGGAAACTCGCCAGATGGGAAACGGCAACATAGCGATCGGTTGGATCGGCAAGTTGTTCGGCGGGAGTATTGAGGAGGGCGATGGCCTGGTCCTCAGTCAAACCATAAATATTAAAAAGATTAGGCATTTGAGAATGGGGAATAGGGAATGGGGAATGGGAAATTCCCCGTAGAACAGGCAAGTTATCTAAGAGTGCCTGTTCTACGGGTTTCTTGTAATTAGTCGCAACAACTGAGACAATAAAACTTGTGCCAATAGCAACCATCTCAGAAAATAACAGATATGGAAGACAATAGAGAAGAACTAACAGCAAACGAGACCGAAAAGGCTCCAGTCAGTCCTCAAGAACTGGCAGAAGTAATACAGGAATTCGAGCAATATCGCCAGCGGTTAATCGACGACATGACTGCCGCCGCCCAAAAAGCAAAGGTTTCTCAATCTAAACTCAAAAAACGACTCGAACCAGAACTAGCACAAATCGATGCTACCCTGGAAAACCTCCGCGCCCAACACGCTGCCCTAACCAACAGCAATTAACCATTAGCCATTAACAGTTAGCAATTAACAATGTCACCAGAAGAAGTAGATGCCTTCCTAGCAGTAGCAAGAAAGGAAGTGGCAGAACAAACCTTTGATGCCACAGATAGCGATCGCCTCCAAAAAATGGTCGAATGTATGGGAGATTCCCGGGGCATGGTGCGTTTGGGTTTTGCCGATACCTTGGGCAAAATTGGCAAACCCGCAGTTCCTTTTTTGGTGGAAGCTATGCTCAACCATACCGATCCAGTAGTCCGCAGAGCTGCTGCCAAAACTTTAACCCTTATTGCCGACCCAGAAACGGTTCCCTCTCTAGTCCATGCCCTGTTAAACGATGAGGATACGGTAGTTAAAGGTTCGGCGGTGGGTGCCTTAGCTCAAATTGGGGAAACCTCGGTGCCGGTTTTATTAAAGATTTTAACTTCCCCAGAGCATCCAGAAAGCACTAAAGGTCATGCGGCCTGGGCCCTGTCTTTTATTGGAACCAAAGCAAAAGAGTATTTGTATCGGGAGATTAATTCCGAGTCCGAGTCGGTTAGGGCCGCTGTAGTGGGGGCGATCGCCAAAATTGCCCAAGACGAAGAGGAAGAGAGGGCAATTAAGGTTTTGAACGATGCTTTGGGAGATTCCTCGGCAACGGTACGCTGCTCGGCGGCGTCAGTCTTGGGAACTTTAGCTTATAAACCGGCAGTGCCCAAATTAATCGAGTTATTGCAGCATCCAGATGCAGACACTCGCAAAGCTGCCGCTCTTTCCTTGATGAAAATTAGAGATGTGGAGGCTTTAGAACCTTTAGAAGCTGCTTACCAACGAGAAGCAGAAGAGTCAATTAAACCGATAATTAAATTAGCGATAAGCCAGCTTGCAGCCAACAAAGAATAGTTAGTTCGTAGTAATCGCGGAGCGCGATTTACGCGATTACTACGAACTATCGCTGAAGCGATTACTACTAACTATCGCTAAAGCGATTGGTGCGGACTATTGTTTTGTGAGGTTATATTTAACAAAATCCAGGCGGGATAAAGCGCTGGTAGCGGATTCGCGAATATATGTATCTGCCGATTCATCTTCCGCCAAAGCAGTGAGGACTTCTTGAGAGCGATCGCCCGCAATAGAACTGATAGCATTAATAATAGCCACCATCAAACCCAAATTATCCGTAGCCTTCAAAGTATCCACCAAAGCGTCCAAAGCAGGAGAACCTACCACGCCCAGGGCCATTGCCGAAGCAATATGAACCACTGGATTAGAATCGTGCATACCTTTTCTTAATCCTTCAATTCCTTCGGTGGGGAATGTTTCGTCGGGATAATTAACCGCCACTTGAGCGAGGGCCTTAGCAGCGCTACCTCGGATCGTGACATTATCGCTATTGAGCAAAGAATCGACCAAAGGAGACACCGTATCGGTGCCGATCGCCCCCAAAGCCTTAACAGCGGCCCGTCGATAAGTAGTATCCTCCTCTGCCAAAACCCCCATCAAAGTAGGAATAGTAGTATCGTCGCGAGTTTCTGCCAATTCCCAAATAGCACGTTCTCGGAGGTGGGGGTTGGGGTGTTTTAGCTGTTCTAATAAAGATTCTTGAGACATTTAACAATTAACAATTAGCAATTAACAATCAAGAACTGAGGGGCTCTCTGTTATTAGATTACCAACATTAGGCAAAATAACAACCGAGAGTCCCTCAGTCTTAAAACGGACTAGAGGTCATCAATCTAGGTCAGAATCAAAAATGGACTAAGACAAAGAATTGATAGCGTAGTCGAGGAGAGCGTTGTACTCAGTCAAAGCTTGAGCGGACATATCGCGAGGGGCGCAACCGCGATTGCGAGCGAAGCTGAGAGCTTCGACGTAAGGAGCGGTAGGCAGGCCCAGAGCGCGATAAACTTCGCGCTGACCGGCAATACCCCATTCATCCAAAGGACCGGTGCCGCCAACAACTAAGCAGTAGTTGATCAAGCGGAGGTAGTGCTTGATATCGCGGAGGCACTTTTCTTTGAAGGTATCGGTAGAGTTGGCTTGACCTGCTTCGTTCAGGTAAGGATACTTTTTGATGCAAGCATCGTAAGCTTCCTTAGCAACTGCATCCAGGTTTCCGGCTAACTTTTCAGCAGCTTCCAGACGAGCGGCAGCGCGTTGGATGGAACCTTGTACGGACTCCAGATCGGAGGTGCTGGGGAAACGACCGGCTGCATCGGCAGAAGCGATCGCGGTGGTTAGAACTGATTTCATCTCTTTACTATCTCCAAAAATCCTGTTAGGCAAAAAGTTGGACATTGTTGCGTCCATTCTGCAAAAAATGCGTAAAGTTGGCCTCGCCCGGTTATTTTAGCTTTTTAAGCTCGACACACTGGTTTTTCAAATCTCTTTACCTGTTTAATGCCGAACAATAGAGGTCGAAACTGGCCGCGCATCCCGACGTATTCTGACCAAAATAACGTTTACTTTATAAAAAGTGGGCTGGACTAACCATTTAAGCAACTTGAGCGCTTTGGTTAGATTTGTGGTTAGTCTAGTGTTGACTTAGGTTGATTGAAAAAAAAAAAAATTTGGCATAAGAGAATTAGCCAAAATCAGGTATGGCCAAAGCCAAAGGGATTAGCTGAGAGCAGCAATCACGCGATCGAAGTAGCTACCTGCTTCAGCAACTAAGCTGGCGCAGCGATCTTCTACTACAGGGGAACCCATTTTACGCAGTTTGGCACCTGCAAACTGTTCGCTGGGAGTATCTTGAATGTGAGCGGCGGCCTGGGCCTTCATAATTTGAACGGCGCGGGCGGCGGACTGAAGGGGAACTCCTAAAGCAATGTAGGTTTCTTTCAGACCGTTCAAGCAGCGATCTTCTAGAACTGAAGCATCACCAGCCAGTAAGGCGTAGGTAACATAGCGCAGAACGATTTCTCCATCGCGCAAGCAAGCAGCCATGCGGCGGTTGGGGTAGCAGTTACCACCAGCTTGAATCAGACCGGTGTTTTCGCAGATCATACCGGCAATGGCATCGGATACCATGCAGCTAGCGTTGCTAGCAATGGCGTTAACGGCATCCAGGCGACGGTTGCCAGCAGCGATGAACTCGCGTAGTTTTGCTAATTCTTCACCGCCGATAGGTGCGGTTTTGCTATCCGCAGTTACTACTGCTCTGGAAAATGCGTCAAGCATCGAGCTCTCCTTAAATAGTTGTTTTCATTGTTTTCATTCAATTGAGCCAGTCAACTTTTGATGACCGACTGAGTTCCAAGATACAGATAAAGTTCTGCTTCTGTCTTATTTATGAGAAAGAAAGTTACAATTTGTAACATTTTTGCTGAAGTTGGCCATAAAATAGCCAAAAGGGAATGGCCCGTTTTAGCAGACAAGCCCGGCCACTTAGTGGGCCTTGGTAAGGAAACGGGCCAGGCCAAGGTTTGTGGTTGAAGAGCTGGGGCGATCGCTTTGCTTTTTGGCAATAGGGAATGAGGAATGGGGAATGGGGAATGGGGATTTGTTAGTAAATAAATTGGAAACCTAGTTAGTAAAAATTAGAAATCATGGAATCAATAGAAAACGTTTTTCAGCAAGCAGTTAAGCATCAAAAAAATGGCGAACTAGAAAAAGCTGAGGCTCTTTATCTCGATATTTTGAAAAGAAAGAGCAATCATATTAACTCTCTGGTGAACCTGGGAATAATTTATAAAGCTAGAGGGGAGATAGAAACAGCGATCGGGCTATATAAACTGGCATTATCTCTAGAACCAGATGACCCAATAACATTAACTAATTTATGTCGGGCTTTGCGACAATTAGACCGCTTAGATGAGGCACTTTTTTATGGCAAGAGAACGTTAACAATTCAACCCAATTCATTAGATGTGTGTCAAAATGTCGGTAATATTCTAATTCAACAAGGTAAATTAGAAGAAGCTCTCCAATATTTTCGTCATCTCTTAAAAATATCTCCCAACGATGCCGATGCCCAAGCTTCTATCGGCAACATTTTGGTGCGACAAAATCAACTGGAAGAAGGGAAATATGAATTAGAAAAAGCGTTGAAATTGAATCCCAACGACCTAAATACCCGGAGATGGTTGGCTGTTGTGAATAGATTATTGAAAGGTCAAACAAAACTGAAATTTTTCTATCAAGAGATGCCGATAAAATTTGAGATAACCAGCAGAAATATTGGTCCGGCAATGTATCATGTAAGCGGTACTTTTTATGAATTGAAAGAATTGGAAATTATTCGTAAAAATATTAGGGCTAAAGATGTCATAGTCGATGTGGGCAGCAACACCGGGAATCATTTAGTCTATTTTGCTAAGATTATGAAAGCCGGCAAAGTCATTCCCATAGAGTTTCATCCAGAGACAATCGAGCTGTTAAAAAGACACATAGATTTTAATGAAATTGAGAATGCAGACTTATCTAAATTAGGCTATGCCGTGGGTAAAGAAAAGGGGGAATTTATTCTGGCAGAACATCCGGCAAACGATTTATGTTTGACAGAAGTTTTTGCAAGCGATCGCCACAATAACTCTTATCAATATCGAGGCGATCGGGATACAAAAATCGAGATTATCCCCTTAGACGAACTGATAGAAGAAAAAGTTGATTTTCTCAAGATAGATGTAGAAGGATTAGAATTAGACGTATTAGAAGGAGCAAAAAATATCTTTTTAAAATTCAGACCGGATGCGATGGTTGAAGTCAAAAAAGCCAACAAAAAATCATTTTTCTATTGGCTAGAAAAAATGGGATATCGAGTTGTCGAAGATATTAAATACTGGAGTTATAGTAACTTTTATATCCAACCAATAGAATAGAGCTAAAAATTTTAGTTAAAGTAGAGAAAAAATCGGGACTGGGAATTAGAGCCAGAAAATAAAATGGTATTAATATTGACAATCGCAGTTTACCTCGGTTAGGATGGGGGCAAATTTTCTCTAATCGAGATAGAAAAATGTCAGAGATACTGATTTGGTCCATAGTTCTCTTCGTGAGCTTAGTAGTGCTGTCAAAGTCAGCCGACTTTTTTACAGATGCTTCCGAACAGATAGGAATTTATTTTGGGATTCCTCCATTTATTGTGGGGGTAACAATTGTAGCGATAGGCACTTCCCTGCCGGAATTAATCTCCTCCCTAGTAGCAGTTTATTCAGATGCGGGAGAAATTGTAGTTGGAAACGTCGTTGGTTCCAATATTGCCAACATTTTTCTGATTCTCGGAGTCGCCGCGCTGATTAGCGGTTTATTAAACATAGAATACGATTTAGTAAGCGTCGATTTGCCATTATTTGTGGGGTCGGCATTTTTACTGGGTTTAACAGTTTGGGATGGCAAATACACCGTAGGCGAAGCCATTTTGTCCCTAGCAGGATATGTGGTTTATACCTTTTATGCAGTGAACGTCAGAAAAGACGATCCTGAAGAAGATGCTTCAGAAGAAGAAGAAGCTACAACAAAATCATTCCCTGTTAAAGAATTTGCGATTTTGGCATTAAGTTCGCTGTTTATTTTTGTTGGGGCGAAATACACCATCGATTCGGCAGTCAAAATCTCGGAAATTCTCAATATCGGCAAAGAAATTATTGCCGTTAGTGCGGTAGCGTTGGGTACTTCTTTACCCGAATTAATTGTAACTATCAATCAAGCGAAAAAAGGAAACCCAGAAGTTGCTATAGGTAACGTCTTAGGTTCCAACATTTTTAATGCCTTTGTGGTAATGGGATTGCCCGGTTTAACGGGAAGGTTGGTTATTCCCGAGAATATTCTTGAGAGTGGGTTGTTAGTAATGTTGGCAGGAACGGTTTTATTCTTCTTCGTCACCCAAGACGAACAAGTAACCAAATGGGAAGGATTCCTATTTTTCCTATTTTATGCTTGGTTTATTGGCAACTTGTTTGGTATTTTGTAGGGGATAAAATTTGATTAGTTCAGAATTTAGATTGCTAAATTCCGAACTAATCTTTGGGGTTACATAGTAACAGGAGACTCTACATAGATATTTGGTTCTTGCATGGAAAAGTCAATACCAAAACCTTTTAATTCTTTAGAAATATTATTATTAGCTATTTCTAAAAGGCGCTTTCTAAGCTGAATAGAATTTTCGCTAGAACCTAAAATAAAAAAGGTTACTCTAGCGCGACTTTTGCCGGTACTTTCATGGTCAAATACGGCAATTTTAGTGCTACCCGGGTCGATACCAAACAAAGAATCGGTACTTTTTTTAACTACCTGCTGAACTAAAGCTTCTTCTCGTTCTTCTAATTTTCTAATAAAATCGAGATAGAGTAAAACCATTACCTTTTTACCACGGGTAATATTTTCAACTTGCATCTCGGCTAATTGACCGTTGGGGATAATAATTAAAGTCCCTTTGGCGGCGGCGCGAACTTTAGTCGATCGCAAACCAATAGATTCAACCCTACCGTACAAACCCTCTTTACCGTACACGCCATTATTAGTCAAACGAATATATTCTCCTGGCACAAAAGGACGATCTAAATACAAAACTATGGTACCCAAAAGCTGTTCTAAAGTCTTAGAAGCAGCAAAACTAATAGCCAAACCGCCAATAGAAACGCCGGCTAACAAACCGGTTAGGGGAAACCTTTGACTTTGGGCGTAAGCTATAACAGCAATTAAGCCAATAATAACGTTGGCGAAGGTTTCAAAAACTAATAACAATTCGTCAACTTCTAAACCTGATTTCCGAAGTAATTGAATACCATATATTCGCACGAACTGACGAAATAAACGGGAAGCCAACCAGGCAACGCTGATGACTACCCCTAAATCGATGAAAGGATTAATAAAGTTATATAAAACTTCATATTTTTTAAGCCAGATTAAAGACCAAGAAATTAAGATAAAGGTGCCGGAAACTTGGAATGATTTTTCCAAGGGAAGGATAAAGTTGTTAGAAATTTCTTTTCCCTGGGAAGGCGAAAATTTGTTAATAATTAGTTGCACCAAACCGGGGGTATATCGCCCTATCAAAATTGACAAAAGGGCAAACAATAAGAAAATGACGTAATGAGGAATATTAGACTCATACAGGATTTTGTAGAGTTGAGAAAAGGTATCAAATTGATTGAAAAAATCCATATTTTAAATTAAATTGTAATGGGAGAATCAACGTAAATATTAGGTTCTTCGATTTCAAAGCTAATGCCGTAGTCTTTAAGTTTGATGGTCATATTTTGACGGGCATTATCGAGGAGTTGGCGGCGCAAGTCCATAGAAATTTTACCCGAACTCAGAATAAAAAAGGTAATTTGAACTTGAGTAGTTTCTTCTCCGTTTGTGTTGTTTAAATTTCTAAATTTGATGTCGGTACTGCGGGTGTCGATGCCAAAAATGTCGATGGTACTTTCTAAGATAACTTCGCGAATTAAAGCTTGTTCTTCTGGGGCGATCGCCCGAGAGAAAGTTAAGTACAAAATAGACATTACTTTCTTAGCGCCGCTGAAGTTTTCTATATTCATTTGAGTTAAAGAATTGTTAGGGACTATGGTTAAAGTTCCTTTGCCAGAAGTTCTGATTTTAGTAGAACGCAAACCAATAGATTCGACGCGACCAAAAGTTCCATCTGGCAAACCAATATAGTCATCGACAATAAAGGGGCGATCGATATAAAGCACGATGCCGCCTAATAATTGACTTAATGTATTTTGGGCGGCAAAAGCAACTGCTAATCCTCCAACTCCCAAACTGGCGATGATGCCAAATACGTTGATTTGATGAGTTTGGGCAAAGATAATTATTGCGATGACGATAATGGTAAAGTTGGTAATAAATTTACCTGTAATTAAGAGTTCGCTATTAACTTGACGACCTTGTTTTAAGGCTATTTCTATTAGATAAACGTCGAACAATTCTTTAAATATTCGAGAAGTTAACCAGGTCGCGGTAATAGTTAGGGTTAAACTCAGAGCAATTTCTAATAAAGTAAGTTTGCCATAAGGGGTTAAAATTAGAAAAGTTATTTGGGCGATCGCCAGACTAATTACTACTGCAATTAATCTTTGATAAGGGTTAACTATTTTCTCAAAAGCTTCTCGAAAATTAGGAGAAATAAATTTACCAATAAACGAGATAATTAGTTTGGGAAGCTGACTGATACCGAGAACAGCTATGATGGTTGCTATTCCCATCAATCCTATTTGGATTAATCTTTGGATATCTAGTTCTATTACTTCGGGAAAATAAGTATTCATTAAAATTATCCTTTTACTAATTAAATTTTCTCAAAAACCGGGTTGAGGGAACAAAACCCGGTTTTATTATTTTTGTTTATTCTGGAAAATCAGGAATCACCCACTTTGGCGGTTCCGTTCGTTTCTTCATCACCGCTTCTTCTGCTATATTCAACATTTTGTCCAAGGAAGTATTTTCGATAAAATTTGCTGTAGCTGCTGCATATTCTTTATTGGGACATTTTTCTCCCAAAACACAGCCATTGACGCAATCGACGGCACAATTTACGGTCTGTTCTGTCATTGTCTCTTCTCTCCGAACTTGACTTACTTTTAACTGAGTTCTAAGGTTCAAACCTCTCGAACTCTCTTAGATAAAGATTTGATTTTTCTATTTTAACATCCACCGCGACCGATATCAACACTACTGTTTAATTTTCAAAAAATTAATCATCTTTTCGACTCAGCAAGAGATAAGTATTCATCTCTCCTTTGCCTTTTATAGAAATTTTACCGCGTTTTTCAAATAAATACTTCTCTTTCAAAAGATTGTAGCTTGTTTCTGAGACTTGAATAGCATCGGGGATGCCGTGGGACTCCATGCGACTGGCAGTATTAACCGCATCGCCCCAAAGGTCGTAAATAAATTTTTTGGTGCCAATTACTCCTGCCACAACCGGCCCGGTATTAATGCCTATTCTGATGCTGAGATTGAGATTTTTTTCTGCATTAAAAAGAGAAATTTCTGCCAGCATATCTAGTGCCATGTCGGCGATCGCCTCTGCATTATTATCTCTGGGAATTGGCAAACCTCCTACTACCATATAAGCATCTCCGATGGTTTTAATTTTTTCTAGGTCGTGTTTATCTGTGAGGCGATCGAAACGGGAAAAAATGTTATTTAATAAACTTACTAATTCTGGCGGAGAAATCTTTTCGGATAACTGAGTAAAGCCAACCATATCGGCAAATAAAATCGTGACTTCTGCAAAGCCATCGGCAATATTTTTTTCTCCTTTTTTTAATTTTGTAGCTATAGCAGGAGGCAAAATATTAAGTAATAAGCGTTCTGATTTTTCTTGCTCGTCTCGGAGAATTTCCTCTGCCATTTTTCGTCGAACAATTTCTTGAAATATTCGCTCGTACATTTGATTGAATGCCACCATTACTTGACCTAGTTCGTCATTCCTATTAGCAGATATTGAATAAAATTTAACGTAATTTTTCTCTTGAGTAATAGTTTCTCCTGCAGCCATCAAATCGTCCCGCAAGCGCAAGATAGGCGCGATTACTAAAGCATTCAAAATTAACATTGTAAAGAAAGTAACAAAAACGGAGATAATCAGAACTAATAAAGCTATTCTGCCTTTAAATGCGTACATTTCTGCGGTAACAGATTGGGCATCCATGCGGGCAATTAACGCATAATTAATTCCTAAATAATCTGCCGGCCAACCGATATCGTAACGATTTATTTGTCTGTCAAAATTACGGTAAATATTTTGTGCTTCAATATCGTTAAAAGAAGCTTCTGGGAGTTCTCGACCGAATGTTTCTATTAGTTGACCTTCAGAGTTGTAAATTGCTATTCCTAGAATCAGGGAATCTTCGGCAACTGTTTTGGCTTTTTCTCGAAATTTTTTATTAGCCATCATGTCTTCTTGAGTTAACCGAACTATTGAATTAACAATAGCGCCAGAACGTTCTTCTAGTTGCATGAGTAGTTCGTATTCTCGTCTAGTATATGAGGGAATAAAAATAATTACCTCAATAACAAAAAGACTGAGAAAAACTCCCAAAACTATTTTCTGAGATAAACGGGCTTTAAATG
>CAZSTZ010000199.1:0-5296 GCA_964609515.1 uncultured bacterium
ATCCTTATCAAAAAAATTGCGGGTTTTTTCTGGCAAGCTAGAGGATGTTAATAACCTTAACAAAAATCGAAGCAACAATTAATCCAGGGTGCCTGTTTATATCGGGTTGAAGTGATACCAGAACAGGCAGAAAATGATAGAAAAAAACGGTTATAACAGTCAAGTTCAGGAACGTCAAAAATACGCTAGGCCCCATTATAGCTTAGGAAAAGCTTTGGCGCAACAAGGGGAATGGGAGGAAGCGATCGCTTGTTATAGGAAGGCGATCGAACGGGATCCGGATTATCCAGAAACTTATCAAAGTTTGGGAGATGCTCTGTTAAAACAGGATAAATTAGAAGAAGCAGCAAATGCTTATAAAACTGCAATTAAATTGCAGCCGGATCTGTGGGAAGTTCATCATAAATTAGCTAAACTTTTGCAAGAAAAAGGAGAATTACAGGAGTCGGTGGCAGCTTATCAGCAGTCTATCGAAATTAAGCCAGATTTCTGTTGGTCTTATAATAATTTAGGGGATACTTTAGCCAAACAGGAGAAGTGGGATGAGGCAATTGTTGCTTACCGTCAGGCAATTAAATTAAATCCCGATTTCCCTTGGTCTTATTATAAATTAGGGGATGCTTTAAGCAAAAAAGAGCAGTGGGATGAGGCTATTGCTGTTTATCGCAAAGCAATCGATTTACAAGAAGACCTTCCAGAGATTCACGAAAAATTGGGTTATGCTTTAAAACAGCAAATTAAGTTTTATTCCCAGGAAGCAATTAAGGCATATCAAAAGGCTCTTCAAGAGAAGCCAGATAATATTGAAATTTACCGGATGGCGCTGGAGATTAACGAAGAGGATATCTCCTTATATTTGCAATTAGGTACTGCCTTGGTAGCGCAAAATAAGTTGGATGAAGCTATCTCGGTTTACGAACAAGCACTTCAAATTCAAACGGATAATCCTCAAATTACTTTCGAGTTAGGTAAGGCTTGGGAAGCAAAAAATGAGTTAGATAAAGCAGCTAAATTTTACGGTATTGCTCTCGATATTAACCCGCAAATTTTTTGGGCGAATCAATATTTAGGGGCGATTTTAGCCAAACAAGATAAGTTAGATGAAGCTATTAGTTGCTATCGTCGGGCTATTGAGTTAAAATCCGATGTTTTTTTGCCTCACTATCATTTAGGAGAAGCGCTGCAAAAGCAAGGTAATTTTGAGGAAGCAGTGCCTTGTTTTCGTCGGGCAATTGAACTTAAGCCAGATTATTTTTGGTCTCACCATCACTTGGGTAAAGCTTTAGCAGAACAGGGTAATTTTCAGGAAGCAATAGCTTGTTTGCGAGAGGCTATTCGACTCAAACCCGGTCTTTCTTGGTCTTATTTTCATTTAGCTGAGTGTTTGGTAGCAGTCGAAGAATTTGACGAGGCAATTGACTGTTTCCGAAAGGCTCTTCAACTTAAATTAGAGTTTCACTGGGTTTATGAAAAGTTAGGAGAGGCTTTAGAAAAGCGGGGAGATTTTGAGGAAGCTTTTGAGTGTTTTTACAAAAGCATTCAACTGAAGCCAGATGCTTTGTTGTTGTACAATAAAGCGTTAAAACTTAAATCGAACGTGCCGGAAATTTACTTCGAGTTCGGCAACGCTTTAGCGCACAAAGAACGAATTTTAGAGGCAATTGTTGTTTATCAAATTGCTTTAGAACTCAAACCAGATTTTCTGGAAGCGCATTTAAAGTTGGGTCAAGTTTTAGCAAAAGAAAATAAACATTTGCAAGCGGCTTTGTGTTTCCAAAAAGCTGTAGAATTGAACCCGGAATCGTCTTGGTCTTATCACTATTTGGGCGAAGCATTGTTAAAACAGGGTGAAGTAGAACGAGCGATCGCTTCTTTTGAAAAAGCGATTGAGTTAAAACCGGATTACTCCTGGTCTTATTTTTACTTAGGACAAGGTTTTATCGAGATAGGTAAAAGCGGGAAAGCTATTGACTATTATCGCCGGGCGATCGAGCAAGACCCCAACAATTCTGCCTACCACTATCAACTCGGTCAAGCATTAGCTGACAAGGGTAAAACTGATAAAGCAATGGGCTGTTATCGTCGAGCAATTCAATTAAACTCAGAACATTTTTGGTCTTACCACTCGTTAGCAAAATGTTTGGAAAAACAAGGAGAGTTAGATGAGGCATTTACCTATTATCGCAAGGCCATAGAAATTAATCCCAATATCTCTGTTTTTTATCATTCTTTGGGTAAGGCACTGACTGAAGATGGGTTGTTATTTCAAAGAATTGCCGATTGCCAACAGGCAATTCAATTACATCAAGATGTGCCGGGAATTAAGGAAAAACTGGAGGAAGCTCTCGGCAAACAAAGTCAAATAGATGAAGCAATTCATTGTTTCCGCAAGGCAATCGAATTAGACCCGGATTTTGGGGCTAATTATAAATATTTGGGAGATGCTTTAACCAATCAAGGTCAAATCCAAGAAGCGATTTTATCTTATCAAAATGCCTGTCAGAAAAAGGCGATCGCTCTCAAACCGGAGTTGGCTAATTTGCAATGGAATTTAGGTAAGGGAAGAAAGCCAGATTTTATTATTATTGGCGATGTCAAATGCGGCACTACTTCTCTATATGAATACCTGGTAGAACACCCGCGAATTATGCCGGCGGCTACCAAAGAAATCTGCTTTTTCGACCTCAAATTTAATAACGGCATCGATTGGTATAAGAGTTATTTTCCGCCAGAAATAGAGGGAGAAAAATATTTATCTGGGGAAGCTTCTCCTGGATATTTGGTTCACTACGATGCTTGCCAGCGAATTTTAAAATTATGCCCTGAAACCAAGTTAATCGTACTGATGAGGAATCCTATAGACCAGGTGGTTTCTTACTACAATATGAAAGTCAGACACGGTTACGAAAAGCGGTCTTTAGAGGAAGCATTTACCAAGGAAATTGAAACTTTAAAGACTGCCACTGAGTCAGATTTAGTCAGCGGGATTCATTGGCAAGCTTTTAATTATGTTTCTGTCGGCCTTTACGTTTATAAACTGAGGAAATGGCTGGAAACTTTCCCCAGAGAGCAATTGTTAATTTTAAGAAGCGAGGATTTGTTTGAAAGGACAGAATTAACTGTCGATCGCGTTTTCGATTTCTTAGAATTGCCTGCTTATAAATTGCGGGAATATCCCCAACATAATGCGGCTTCTTATTCTTCTATTGATGACTCGATGCGGCAAATGTTAACCGAATATTTCCAACCGCATAATCAAAAGTTAGAAGAGGAAAGTGGTATTAAATTTGATTGGGAATAGTTGGCAGCGGATTTTTTTAACGGATTTAACGGATGGGTTGTTGGTGGGTGAAATGGGTTGATTGATTGTTTTTTCCATCCTGTAGGGGCAGACATCTTAGAAACCCGGTTTCTTTGAGAAGCCTGGTTTCTGGATCCCTAATTTTTCACAACCTATTTAGGATTGCTATAAATGTTTTTAAAAACCGTTAATTTTAATGTCCGAATGCTTTGCCCCGGCCCCATTTTTGTTTTTATAAAATACCGATTTGTTGGGTTGCGTTTCACTCCACCCAACCTACGGACTACGAACTAATAACTATTACCTAAACAAGACCATGAACGATCGCCTTTTACTCTATACAGAAGACCCTGGCGTGGGTGGAGTTGCAGTTTATAACCATGCAATTCTCTGCTATTTAGCAACAGTTGGCTACCACGTTACCTGCGTTCAAAGTTACGTTGATAATCCCTTAATTGAAGAACAAAAATTGTTAGGGGTTCAGCATTTTTGGCTGGAACATGAAACGATGAAAGAGTTTACCAGAACTCTCTATAACCTTGGAGATGCTAAGGGGATTTTCTCCAAAGTTAAACCGGATTTGATTATTTTCAGCGACGGTTGGCCCATGGCAAATTGGGCGGCAAAACAAGTCGCTTTGTCGATGAACATACCGTATATTGTGGTCTTGGGTTACACCGATGCTTCCTTTGAAAAGTTTTATCGGGGAGATGGCATCGATTATATCAAAGCCGTGTCTTACCACTACAGCAAAGCGAAAGAAGTGGTGGCGGTTTCTCAAGAAAATCTCGACCTTTTGAAAAAGGCGTTTGAATTGGAGGAGGGCAAAGGAAAAGTTATCCATTACGGACGCCCCGCGCAATATTTCCAACCTCCAGATCCGTTAATTCGCCAGCGGTTGCGGGCGGAAGTGGGGGTTCCCGATGATGGGGTGTTGTGTTTTACGGCGGCGCGACTGACTCCCATTAAGGGTCATAAGTATCAGTTGGAGGCGATCGAACGGCTTCAGAAAACTGCTATTTGGTCTAAACTCTACTTTGTGTGGGCGGGGGCCGGTTCCGGCACCCACCACAATATCGAACCGGAACTGCGGGCAACGATAGAACGTCTGGGAGTCGCGGATCGGGTGAAGTTAATCGGGCAGCGTTGGGATATTCCCGATTGGTTGGGGGCCAGCGATATTTTTATATTGTCTTCCGAGGCCGAAGGGATGCCTATTTGCGTGATGGAGGCGATGGCGAAAGGTTTGCCGGTCATTGCATCGGCGGTTAGCGGCATTCCCGAGGAGTTGGACGATACTGGAAAATTGTTACCGGATCCGAAAGTCGATCCAGAGGGAATGGTGAGGGAGTTGGTGAATGCGATTCAGTCTTGGGCGACTTTTCCAGAGTTGCGCTTGGCGGTGGGGCAAGCTTGCGGGAGGCGGGCGCAAAAAATGTTTACTGAGGAACGGATGTGTAGGGAGTATATGGAGGTTATCCGCGAGGCGCTTTCGGGGAGAGAGGATTTTAGTCCGGATTTAGATACCTTTGTGGTTCAACCAAATTATGTCGAAGATGGGTCCGATTTTGCGTTCGGGTTGGAACGGCAAATGTGTTATTATTCTTTGGTTTGGAATGGTTGGTATGCTTACGAAAAGGGGATGAGCGATCGGGCGATTAAGTGTTTGAAGACGGCTTTAAAATATAATACTTTGCCCCTATCGCCTATAGAGACTGTTTTGGGTTGGGTGAAAAGATTTGGGGAATTTTCCGGTGAAATTGAAAAGGATCTGGATGTTTATTCGATGAGCAATTCCGTTGAATGGAAAGAATTGATTCGGGATTTTGTAATAAATAATCCCGAACAAGTAGCGAATCTAAAGTAATAAGTATTAAGAAGATTTGCCCAAACAAATCAACGATTTTATTCAATTAGGAGCAACAATAGTTTATGTATTCTAGCACAAATTTGTCGAGCTTAAAACAGCAAATTATCGACCTCGGACCTTGGCAT
>CAZSTZ010000199.1:5396-13222 GCA_964609515.1 uncultured bacterium
TTGCTTGCTTCTCGCAAACCTGGTTTGTTTGAAAATTTCGATAAGTCTCAAGGTTCTATTTCCAATTTCTAGGATAAAAACTAGCGGGTGCATCTCTATTTTGCCACAATATTAATTGAGAAAAACATGAGACCAGAAGTTAATTCTAAGGATGTTGTCAATTTGCAAGAGGTAGCCAAGGTTTATGAAAGCCAGGAAAATTTTGACGGGGCTATTAATTGCTATCAAAAAATTTTGAACCTTCAACCTAAAAATGTGGCTTGTTATCTTACATTAGCTAAAGCTCTCAAGCAAAATAATCAAATTATAGAGGCGATCGCTGCTTATCAAAAAGCGATAGAAATAAAGCCAACTATTCACTTTAGAACTTACATAGAGCTAGGAGAAGTTCTCGAAAGCATAGGAGAAATAGAAGAGGCAATTTTCGCTTATCAAAAAGCTATAGAAGTTAATGCAAATTCACATATTTTGCTTTATAGAAAATTGGCGCTTCTTCTCGAAAAACAAGAAAGATTAGATGAGGCGATCGCGATTTACGAACTGGCAATTAATAGAGAACCTAATAAATATGATTTTTATGCCAGTTTGGGTAAAATTCAGATTAAAAAAGGTGAGTTAGATCGAGGCATTGCTAATTATCAAAAAGCCCTGGAATTACAAGAAGAAGCTCCATTGTGGCTTTATATAAGTTTGCGAAATTTATTAGCAGAGCAAGGACGTACTGAAGAACTCAGAACTATTAATCATCAATTCAAAAAAAGGCAAGTTCAGGAAGGGCAAGTTATTGAAGGAAAAAATGGATGGCTCTTTTTGGATAAAGATTCCAATCAAATTATGAACCAGGTTACGGGAAAATTGAGTTTTTCACCGCAACAAATTCTTCACTGGAAAACATTGCTAGAAATGAGAAGTATCTGGTTGAGCGAGCGCCAAATCCATTATTGCTTTTTTGTAGTTCCTAATAAAATTTGCGTTTATCCAGAGTTTTTGCCTAGTATTTCTTTGTCAAAAAATAGAACTATAATGCATCTCAAAAACTATCTTGAGGAAAAATCTTTTGTTAAAATTATTTATCCACTGGAAGAACTCGTAAAAGCTAAATCTGAAATGGATGTTTATTCAAAAGATGATACCCATTGGAATGATTTTGGTGCTTTTATTGGTTATCAAAAATTGTGTGAAGGAATTTCTAAAATTTTAGATATTAATCTCATTTCTCGTTCGTCTGTTGAATTTATAGAAACTGTAAGCGATTTAAACGAACTGGAAGATGAGAGCGACCTTGGAAGCAAGATCGGTCAAATTAAGCCTCAGAGAATAAGAGCCAGATTGCGATCGCAAAAAGCGAAATGCGCATATAATAATAAAGCATTTAACCGAGGCAATTTAATGGTTTTTGAAAACCGCGATCGCACCTTGCCCAAAGCGGTTATCTTTCGCGATTCTTTCTCGACTTTGCTCTTACCATTTTTATCCGAATCTTTCAGCAGATTAGTAGCGGTTTGGCAACCAAATTTAGACTATTCTATTATTGAAAAGGAAAAACCAGATATTGTAATTAGCCAGCAAGTAGAGAGATTTTTGATGAAAATACCCGATGACTTGAATGGGAAGACTAACGAAGAGTACGTCAAATTAAAAAATCAGCTATAAAATTAACT
This sequence comes from uncultured bacterium, assembly GCA_964609515.1. Taxonomy (GTDB): domain Bacteria; phylum Cyanobacteriota; class Cyanobacteriia; order Cyanobacteriales; family Microcoleaceae; genus CALKCV01. The sequence goes on from CAZSTZ010000199.1 coordinate 7,058, forward strand.
GCTGGCGGATTAAGGATTAAACGGGGTGACAAACATTAAACTACAATTATTGAGGGAGACCGTAAATAAATGTTATCAAAACCGGGAATTAGTGCAGTACAACAACTTGTTCGAGAAGGCAAAGAATTAAAAGAAAGAGGTCAACTGGATGCTGCTATTAATAAATACGAAGAATGCCTCAAAATTAACCCTAATTACGTTCGCGCTCTTCTCCTGTTAGCGGAAGCTTACGAACTCAAAGAATGTTTAGAGAAAGCAAAAATTTGCTACGAAAAAATAATTGCTTTCAAACCTAATAATGTAGCAGCAAATATTAAAGTTGCTAAAATTTGTAAGGAAACTAATCAATTAAAAGAGGCGATCGCTTCCTACAAAAAAGCTATCCACTTTAAACCAAATCTCTCTTTTAGAATTTACATCGATTTTGCAGAAATTCTCAACGAAACCGAGCAATTAGAAGAAGCGATCGCCACTTATAAAAAAGCCATCGAAATCGAACCATATTTACCAGTTTGGGTTTATCGAAAATTGGCAGATGCCCTGCAAAAACAAAAGCGGTTTGAAGAGGCGATCGCTTATTACGAAAAAGCCGTCGAAGTTATGCCAGATAATGGTGCTGTTTTCCTTAATTTAGGCAACGCCCAATTTAAAAAAGGTCGGCTAAATGACGCACTGGTTAATTATCAAAAAGCCATACAGTTAAAACCAGACTCCATGGAAGCTTATAGAAAATTAGTAACGGTTTTTTGCGATTTAGAATTGTTAGATGAGGCCGTTATTTTTGGAGAAAATTTGCTCCACAGAGAAGGACTAGACCAAATTAGTGCGGAGTTTCACACTCAAGTAGGAAATGCTTTTTTCCAGAAAGGTAAATTAGAGGAAGCCATTAGTTGTTATCTCAAGGCGATCGACAGTCAACCGAATATGTTGCAACCTTACGCCAGGTTGAGATATATCCAAATGGATATGCAGCAGCAACCAAGTCTGTTAGATGAAACGATTAAATGCTATACCAAAGCTATTGAAACGCATCCTAATTTGCCTCCTGGAGCTTACGTTAATTTAGCGGATCTGCTGACTAAGGAAAATAAAATAGCTCCCGCTATAGAGCTTTATCAAACAGCTAATGCGAAACAAGTAGCCGCACTTTACCCCGAATTTGCCGAAAAAAACTGGGATTTAGAACGACCCAAGGGCCCTAATTTTATCGTTATTGGAGGTATGAAATGCGGCACAACTTCTATTTACAATTATCTCATCGAACATCCACAAGTTTTGCCATCTGTAAAGAAGGAATTACACTTTTTTAATAAAGGATTTGACAGAGGAATTGATTGGTATCTGTCTCATTTCCCCAGCCTGCCAAAAGGGCAAAACTTTATAACTGGGGATGCCAGCCCTGGTTATTTAGTTGACGGCGTGGAAGAACGAGTATTTTCTCTATTTCCACAAGTTAAATTAATAGCGATTTTAAGAAATCCAGCAGATAGATGCATTTCTCATTACTATCATAATCTTAAACTTGGCAAAGAAACTCGTTCTTTTGAAGAAGCTATTTGCCCGCAATTAGATAAATTTTATGGTCTATCTGAGCTTCCAGACAACGGGCAAGATTCCGGCGATAAGCTTACTGTTTATTTGCTGTACGGTTTGTACGTTTATTTTTTACAAAAGTGGTTGAATTTATTTTCAAAAGAACAAATACTGATTTTGAAAAGTGAAGATTTGTTTGAAGATACTCAGACTGCCATGCATCGGGTTTTCCAGTTTTTAGGTTTGCCCGATCGCCACTTGAAAGAATACAAAAAATACAATTCCGGTCTCTATAGCAGTATCGACGAAAATATTTACCAAAAGCTATCTAGTTTTTTTGCAGATAGCAACGTCAAATTAGAAGAATTGTTAGCTCAAAAATTTAATTGGAAATAACTGCAAAATTTATGTCACAAAAATCAATGCCAGAAACAGAAAAATTAGATTTGAGCTTTCTCGATTTTCCTCAAGAAGAAAGTCCCTTTGAAGAACAGCTCGATAATTCTCGATCGGAGCAGGAAAATAGCATTGAGTCTCTGCAAAAAATGGCTGAAGATTCAGAAGCTAAAGGGCAGTGGGAAACAGCTATCGATCGCTATCAAAAAATCCTAGAAATTCAACCCAATAATGTTGCCGCTCGTATCAAATTAGCTAACGCTTTCCAAGAACTAAATCAAATAGAGGAAGCGATCGCTTATTACCAAAATGCTATAGCAATTAATCCCAATCTGCCTTTTCGCGTTTACTTAAATTTAGGAGATGCCCTCTACGAAAAAGAACAGTTAGATGAGGCGATCGCTGCTTATCAGCACGCAAGCCAATTGCAACCAAACTTACCTTTTCGCTATTATCAAATCTTGTCAGAACTTCTGGTAAAAACAGAAAGATTGGAAGAGGCTATGGTTTATTACCAAAAAGCCGTAGAGCTTAAACCTAACAGTCAGGGATTATACCTAAATCTAGCCAAAATAGCAGGAAAAATAAGCGATTTTGATGTAGCGATCGCCAGCTATAAAAAAGCAATAGAACTCAAACAAAACACACCTTTTTGGGTCTATAAAAACTTAGGAGATGCGTTGGAGAATAAAGGCCGATTAGATGAAGCGATCGCCAGCTATCAAAAAGCTCTTGAATTGAAACCAGACCTTTTCTGGGGCTACTATAATTTGGGAAATATTTTTACCAAGCAAAGTAAAACCGACGAAGCTATCGCTGCCTACAAACGCGCCTCGGAAATTGACCCTAATTTATTCATGTCTCAACATTCTAAAAACCAAGCAATAAGCGAGCGCAAACATAAAGCAATGCCTCCCCAACAAGAAGCAGAAACCATCAAAAATGTACTCAAATCTGAAGCCCACAAATACTTTATCGAACCATTTATCCCCCACCAAGAAGGAGATAATTGTTACATGGTTGAAAAGGGTCAAGATTTGACAGGAGAAACTTGCGAATTAGGACTGCCAGTGCCCCCTCAAGATATCTGGTTCGGACCTCACGGACATGATGTAAATCGCTACCTCAGAAGCGGTAAAGAAGTTGTCGATAAAATGCTGGCTATTCTTAAAAAAGCCGGTGTTTCTAAGTTGGAAAATTCTAAAATTTTAGAATTTGGTTGCGCTGAAGGAAGGCTAATTCGTTGGCTAAAACCGTTTTATTTTGATAATGAAATTTGGGGAGTCGATATCGTTTCGAGTAGGATTATTTGGTGTCAGAGAAACTTGGGAGAATATTTCCAGTTTGCTACTAACACTATTTTTCCCCATCTACCTTTTGAAGACCGTTATTTCGATTTAATTTATGCCGGTTCTGTCTTTACTCATATCGACGATTTAGCAGATACATGGATGTTAGAATTGCGACGCATTCTCAAACCTAATGCTTTGCTTTATGTAACTATTGCCGATAAGCACAGTCTGGAACTTCATGTTAATTCAAAAAATGCTCGGGTAGAAAGAGTTTTCTCTCGCTATCCAGAAGGCAAAGAATTGAGCCAAGTTGATTTCGGCAAGCTGGTTTTAGGTCGTTCCCAGCGATCGCAAATTTATTACGATGTCGAAGAATTTTGTAAGCGACTCAATCGCTTTTTTAACGTTATTTCTATTAACGAAGAAGCTTATATGACTCAAACTGGAGTTTTGTTGCAGAAAAAATAGTTTTTGAACCCCTGTCAGGGTAGAGAACCCGTCAAGAAACCCGGTTTTGCAGGAATTACCGGGTTTCTGACAATACTTGACCTGCTCTCTAGCTCTACTAAACATTTCAATTTTATTGAGGTACCCATGAGCCAGACAAAACCGACGATTTTAGTAACGGGAGGTGCCGGCTATATCGGCTCTCATACCGTTTTAGCCTTGAAACGAGCGGGTTATTCCGTAGTAATTTTAGATAACCTCATCTCCGGTCATCGAGATTTAGTCGATCGCGTCCTCCAAGTAGAATTAGTAGTAGGCGATATCGGCGATCGCCCCCTGCTAGACCGACTCTTCGCCACCTACAATGTTGCCGGCGTCATTCACTTTGCCGCCTATGCTTATGTGGGAGAGTCCATGCGCGACCCGGCAAAATATTACGCCAACAACGTCGCGGGAACTTTAACCCTATTGCAGGCGATGGTGGCTGCGGGAGTCAACCGTATAGTTTTTTCCTCCACTTGCGCCACCTACGGCATCCCCAACGAAGTTCCCATCGTCGAAACTCATCCCCAGTCTCCCATCAACCCTTATGGCGCGAGCAAGTTTACGGTGGAGCGAATTTTGAAAGATTTTGATGCTGCTTACGGTTTGAAGTCGGCAATTTTTAGATATTTTAATGCTGCCGGCGCCGATCCGACGGGGTTGTTAGGGGAAGACCACGATCCGGAACCTCACTTGTTGCCCTTGGTGTTGTATGCAGCGTTGGGGATGCGCGAGTCGATTTCCATTTTTGGTACCGACTATCCCACCCGCGACGGCACTTGCATTCGCGACTACGTTCACGTCTGCGACCTCGCCGACGCTCATGTTTTGGGAATCGAGTATTTGTTGGCAGAGAATGTCTCCAATATTGTTAATTTGGGCAACGGTAACGGGTTTTCGGTTCTGGAGGCGATCCAGACTGCCAGAATAGTGACCGGGAAACAAATTAAGGCGATCGCTTGTCCTCGACGACCGGGAGATCCGCCTGCTTTAGTTGGAAGCAGCGAGAAGGCCAGGCAGGTTTTGGGGTGGGAACCGCGCTATCAGTCTCTTAATGAAATTTTGTCTCATGCCTGGCAATGGCATCAAAAGCGTCATGGGGTGTATACCGAGGTTCTTGCTAGTTGAGAACAATTAATGTTTTTAGATACTACCGACAGGTCGCGATCGCCACCAATTTATGCTCTCTCAAACCAATTTTTTGCCAAACGATCCGGAACGCAAACTATTAACGGGTAATAGTTAATAGTAAGAAAAGAGAGATGCTTACTAACAAGTTTAAGCTTTTTAACTCACAACTACTAAAACATTAGGAGTAATTAACCAAATGCCAACTCAATTTGAGCTAACAGCAGCCGAAAGAAACTTCAACAGCGGCGTGGAACTGACACAAATGGGTCAATTAGAGGAAGGAATTCAGAAGTATAAAGCAGCCATTCGGCTCAATTCTGAATTTGTAGAGGCCCTGCAAAAGTTAGCTGAAGCCCATGAAAGCCAGCAACAGCTAGACGAAGCTATTAACTGCTATCGAAAAATTACTGCTATCCGGCCAAAAAATGTTGGGGTTCACGTTAAGCTAGCTAAGGCTTTAAAACAGCAGGAAGATTTGAATGGAGCTATTTCTGCTTACAACAAAGCGATCGAACTCAAACCAGAGCTGTCTTGGGCTATCTATCTGGAATTAGCAGAGGCTCTCAAGGAGCAAGGTCAAATGGAGGATGCGATCGCAGCTTACCAAAAAGTAACGGAACTTAAGCCCGATGCTCCTTTCCGAGTCTATCGCGAATTGGGAAATGCTCTGGAAAAACAAGGTCGCTGGGATGAAGCGATGGCCGCTTACCGCAAAGCAGTACAGTTAAAACCCGATTTCCCAACTCTGTATTTGAATATTGGCAACTGCCAGCTTCAAAAGGGTGAGTTTAACGAAGCGATCGCCAGCTACCGAAAAGTTCTAGAGTTGAAACCAGATAACCCAGCGGCTTATAAGAGTTTGGGAGATGCCCTGGAGAAGCAAGGTCGTTTCGATGAAGCGATGAATTGCTATAATAAAGCTAGCAAGCTCAAGCCAGAAGCCTCCGGTTTTTACCGACTGATTGCAGATTTGCTGCTCAAGCGGGGACGAGATACGGAAGCTCTCAATTATTACCGCAAGGCTTTATCAATTTAATCCCTGACTCTCCCTGAGTTGGGAAATGCCCCGCCTGGGTTATTTACCCTTGGCGGGGCAATTTATTGATAACAGCGCTTTTGGATTATAGAAAAATCCACCCCCAAAATTGGGGTTTTTCTGCTATAATAGCAGAAAAACCCCCCCGCAGAAATAATTTGGCAGTTGGAGGAACTATTTAAGACTCAAGGCCAGTCTTATTAGCACAGAGTCCTTTCATCTCCAACAAAATAGTTTGGTGGGTGGGGGATGACCTCAAAACAGGGTAAAAAACAGGAGACAATTAAA
>CAZSTZ010000200.1:0-13172 GCA_964609515.1 uncultured bacterium
GAGTTTCCCCCTCTCACCGCATTTGTGACTTCTGTGAGAGAAACGTTAAACTCTCTTAACTTTTGGGGGTCGAGCAAAACTTGTTCTTGACGTTCGTCTCCGCCATAAAGGGTGACTTGGGAAACTCCAGGCACCGAAAGTATCTGATGGCGGAGGGTTGTTTCCACCAAACGGCGTAAATCCATTAAAGAAGTCCGACCTGGAGCTTTGACGGTGAAAGCATACTGTAAAATCGTACCTAAAGGCGAAACCAGGGGGGAAATTTCAGGGGTATGAGTCCCGTCAGGAAGTTCGCTGCTGACTTGTTGCAATCTTTCGGTAACTGCCTGTCTGGCTTTGTAAATATCTGCCTCTCGGTCGAACACCACTTGAACCATTGACAGTCCGACTTTTGAGGAAGACCTAACCGCGGTCACCCCTGGCAAGCCATTGACCGCGCTTTCAATGGGGACGGCGATTTGAGCTTCCACTTCTTCGGGGGCGAGTCCGGGAAATTCCGTTTGAATATCGACTTGAGGGGGAGCAAATTCGGGGAAAACATCTAAGGGCATCTGAGTTACGCTGAAAACGCCCCACACGGTTACGATAATTGCTCCGACGACAATTAGCCACCGTCGAGCAATGGAATTTTTGAGAATCCGATTCAAAATTGAGTTAAGCATTTTTGGCTGTTACGCTAGACAAAGGAAGTCGGGCAGAAGGGAACCTCCACCCAACGGTACTACTTTAGAGTAGGGAGATTTTATTTTTTGGGAGCATCCCATATTTGTAAAAAGACTCTCTTGGCAATTCCCCATTCCCTATTCCCCATTCCCAAAAAGCGATAACTTTTTGGTTCGTTTCAAAATTGGGATACACCCTATTTTTTAGAATTTTTGAAAAGAGCGATCGCTCCCATTCCTCCTCCTAAGACAATCACTCCTCCTGCAATACCTCCCACCAAAGCAAGGGGAAATTTACTGGATTCTTGAGGGAGTGCCTCGCTTGTAACCAGATTACCCGAAGCATCGTGACTGTGGGGGATTCCTTGGGCGTCGGCTTCTGCGTGGGTGGTATCGGTTTGAGTTGGGGTTGTTGCTGTGGTTGCTTCTGTTGCTGTTGTTGCTTCCGAAATAGATTCAGTATCGGCGGTTTGCGTTTTCCGAGATTCCGCATAAAGAGACAAACTTCCTTGGGTGACGAGTTGTTCTCCCACAGATAACCCCTGAGTGACTTCTATTAACTCCCCTTGGGTAGTTCCCGTTGTCACTTCTACCGGTTCGTAAAAATTCCCATACTCCACAAACACCAGTTGTTTCCCATCAGCATCCACTAATGCAGAGGCAGGAATTAAAACTGAGGAAGTGCCATCTGTAGCAGGAGCGATGGGAGCGACGACAATGCCCAACATTGAGTCAAGTTCGGGGTTTACCTTTACTCTTTCAATACCTCCTGTTGCTTGAAACTCGTCCCCGTGTCCCACATGAGAAAGAACCACAGAGGGCACGCTAAAGATTAAACTGACGCTTAAAAGGCTAGCAAACGACAAAGATTTCATTTTATATTCCTCCCGATCGATTTCTCCACAGTTTGCCACAGGGTAGATGAAATTGAGGTGAAAATCTCCCGATCGATTTTTTTTGTTAGGAAAATTCTCAAATCCTTCTAACCTCTTACCTCGAAAACCTGCGCATCCTACTTGCTTTGAAAAAACCGGGTTTCTGGGGTATAGCGTTTTCAAATGAGATGTAAACAAGAAAGGGCTATTTACTACCAGCAAAAAATTCTGGAAACCCTCTTACCCATTCCCCATTCCCCATTCCCTATTCCCAAAAAGCGTCAGCCTTTTGGACACATCTCAAATAAAACTGCTATATAAACAATTAGGAAGTTTAATTATGACTAAAGGAAATACTCTGGCGGTAGGATTAATTAGGGAGCATCTCATATTTGTAAAAAGACACTATGCACCAATTCCCCATTCCCCATTCCCCATTCCCAAGGGGAATGATTGAACGATTTTTGTCTATTTTCTATTGTCAATATTTAATTGTATGTTCGGCTGCCATTGACAATTAACAATTAACGATTGACAAACAGTTTTTGTTGGCTTGGGCTGCGCGGAGCCCGACCTACTAATGGTATTTTTTTATTTTGGCGAAGGTATTGTTAGAAAAACCGGGTTTCTGGGGTATCAAAAATTAGCAGGTAAAATTGGGATGCTGAAAACGAAGCAAAAACGCTATTCCCCATTCCCCATTCCCCATTCCCAAATATCAACAAATAGGTAACTTCCCCGGTTTGACGGCGTGGACGTATTCGCTGCCAGAAACAGGCCAGCCGCGACGATAGGCAGCCTCCTCCGGTTTGCCCCATCCCAACTGCAATAACATTTCTAAAAAATTGGCTCTCTCCCACTTAAAAATATTCGCCCATTCGGTGCGAAGAGCGATCGCCTCCAACTCCGAAGCGACAATCTGACGATAATCCTTACCATTATTAACGCTCAAATATAAATCCATCCCCACCGTCGCCCGAGCCCAAAAATCTAGAACGGAATCTCTCGCCTTCTTGAGAATATCCAAATCTCCAGACAAGGCAATTAACTGGTCGTCGACTACCGGAAAGCGGAGAGTTTTCTTATTAACGCTCACCTCCCGCCAAACAATGCCAGAAACCAGATGCTCTCTCTGGTAGCGATGAATGGCCTCTCGAAAATCTTGATAAGCAGCGAACTTTTGGAAACCGTCGGGTTTGAGGAAGCGATCGACAACTGGGTTGCCAATAAAAGGATTAGCAGCTAACTTATAGCGCTGCCCTTTCAGACAAGCTTGACGCTCTCTGGCTAATATTTCGATCAATTCTGCCGTGGTATAAACCTTAGACATGAGAATTGGGAATTAAGTGGATAGCAGGCAAGATGCCTGTTCTACACAATTAACAGTTAACAATTAACAAAATTTGCTTTTATTTTAAACATAAACCAAAAATGGGGGAGCAACGGTTGATGCTGCTCCCCCATTCCTATTTTTAATTAAGCCGACTGACTTTCGAGCATCTGATTTTCTTGGCGCAAATAGGCCTCGATAAACTCGTCTAACTTTCCATTCATCACCTCATCGATACTCGTAGTTTCCATCCCAGTGCGTACATCCTTGACCATCTGATAGGGATGGAAAACATAATTGCGGATCTGGTTGCCCCAGGCAGCCTCCACCATATCCCCCCGAATTTCGCTAATCTCCTTAGCCCTTTGCTCGCGAGCTATTACCAACAACTTAGCCTTGAGCAGGTTCATGCCCTTTTCCTTATTTTGTAACTGACTGCGCTCTTCCGTACAGCGCACCGCAATGCCAGTGGGAAGGTGAACGATGCGCACCGCCGTTTCCACCTTGTTCACGTTTTGGCCGCCCTTACCGCCAGAGCGAGAAGTGGTAATTTCTAAATCCTTTTCTGGGATGTCCAGTTCTATTGAATTATCCAAAATCGGCATCACTTCCACCCCGGCAAAACTGGTTTGACGCTTGCCGTTGGCATTAAAAGGAGAAATTCTAACTAAGCGGTGGGTGCCTTTTTCCGCCTTGAGATAGCCGTAGGCATAGCGACCTTCTATTTCTAGAGTTGCCGACTTGATGCCCGCCTCGTCTCCCTCGGAAAGTTCCGTCAAACGAACCTTGTACTCTTGCACTTCGCCCCAACGGGTGTACATCCGCAGCAACATATTGGCCCAATCTTGAGCGTCGGTACCGCCGGCACCAGCATTAATGCTTAGAACGGCCCCGCTTTCGTCGTAGGGGCCCGATAGTAATTGTTGGAGTTCCCACCGATCTAATTCTTGGTTGAGGATGGAAATGTTGGTTTGAGCTTCTTTGAGGAGAGATTCGTCCGTTTCTAGTTCTAGCAGTTCGGCGATCGCCTTCGTATCTTCGAGACTGCTTCGCCACTGGTGATATTGCTGCAAGTTAGATTTGAGGTCGTTGAGTTGTTGGAGAGTTTTTTGGGCCCTGGTTTGGTCTTCCCAAAGTTCTGGTTGGGCGGCCTGTTGTTCCAGGTCGCGAATTTTGGCCTTCAGTGCGGGCAAGTCAAAGATAGTCCTGGGTTGCACCCAGACGATGGGACAGAGTTTCGATTTGACGTTTGATTTCTTGGGTGTCCATAAAAGGCTTTTTGTTCTTCTTTATTAATAGGTATAGCAATCCGAAACTTAATCGAAAAGGTAGCGCCACCAGAGAAAGTCCAAAGGAATTTCCAGCAGCACTACCTTCTAATTTATCGCTTTTTGGCCTTCAGTGTTTGGCGGCGAAGCCAAGGCCCCATTAATCGCGATTAAGTCTCTTGTAGGTTGGGTGCAGTGAAACGGAACCCAACAGTCAGTATTCTATTAAATTGCCAGTCCCTAATCGCGATTAAGGGCAATTAACAGTCTGAGAATGAAAATAAATAAGTTGATGTAAGTCAGGTACATCGACAGGGCCGCCGGCAGATATTGGTCGTCGCGGTAGGTGCGGGGCAGAATGTAAAAATCTACCACCGCCGCCCCGGCAAAGAGAAAGACGCCGACTCCAGAGATGCCTATTTCCAACCAATTAGGGGTACCGACACCAAAAAAGCTAAAGACTACTTGTCCGACAACGGCCACCAGCAGGGCGATAATTCCCAAACTGACAGTTTTGGTTAGGGCCATGCCGTCTTCTTCAGACAGATTAGAGCCTATTTGGCGGGCGGCGATAAAAGCTATGCCGCAACCCAGGGCCGCAAAACCAACCCCTTCGATACCTACGCCTTGGCTTCTTAAGGCCACATAAACTAAACCGCTGAGGGTGTAACCTGAGAGCAGGCTATAGGTGGCCAATAAAGGCAGGGCCGTGCTGTTGTTTCCTTTTTCGGCGATACCTCGGGCCACGAAAAAGAGAATTAACTCCACCACGAGAGCAACCCAGAAGGTGGTCATAAACATTCCTGGGTTGGTTGCGAGGACTCGCAGGCCGCCGAATGTGCCCGCTGCTGTTAATATTAGGCCGCCGCCGAGAAAGGGCAGGGCGTTGCCTATGACGTTGGGGCCAACTAGAGATTTAGTGTTGGCCTGACGCATTGCTTGACGAAAATTGCTGGTATTTGCCATGAGTTGTCCTCCTTTTGAAAAAGGGTCTTGATGTCTATTTTATTGATTTCTTGGCGATTGGGTGTTGTACGGTTTCCTGGTGGTTCCATGCCGGGGAGCAGGTCAATGCATATAATTTTTCTCTGGAGATAATTTCATGACGAGTACTCTTACTCTTACTTGTACTCTTACTCTTACTCTTACTCTTACTCTTACTCAAAAAGACTGCTTTTTATTTGAGTACTCGTCGTGAGTATGAGAGAATAAAGATGCAAAACTGACGTACTCCCCCACCGAGCGATCGCCCCGGAACCCTATTAGGCCACCTATTAGGCGGCATCTCCTTTGTCCCGGCCTTAAGTTGGACAGTTTGATTAGTTTTACTTAACTATTTATTGATTTTTTTTAATTTTACGACATAACCTGTATTAAGTCAAGAGCAAATATCGATAAAGCAGGGATTTCGCAAAAAAACACCGAGTTTTATGAAGCTTCTGTAAAGATGCGGAAAAGGTGTTGCAGGTTCTCTTTGGATTTGCGTAAACTAATAAATGTAGGCATCGATGAAAAAGATTACTTTTGTTTGAAATCCATATAAATACTGACAAGCTTGATTCAGACCTAACCCGTGGCGAGAGTAATTTTAAGGGCCACAACTTCTAGGCTAAAAGCCATCGGGGCCAACATAATTAAACATCGACATCAGGAGACAACTACCATGTTTAACCTCAACGCCAAAAAACTCTTAGCATCTACCACAACCTTAGCAGTCGCCCTGGGAGCAGTAGCGATCGCCCCTCAATCCGCCAAAGCTGCCAATATCGGCGGTACCTGGGATAACAATAAACCTTATTGCACCGAGCTCGACCTTGGCAAACCCTGTACTCTGCAAAATCTATTAGACAGCGTAACCGTCAGCGGTCCAGGAGTTGATGTTGATAAAGACCAAACTGGTTATGACTGGTTTAGCAACACCGCCACGGGTAACGCAACTGGCAGTTTTATGTTCGAGCTGGGTGACTATGCTCCAGAAAACGTCTTTGGTATCTACAACTCCAGCGGCGACATGATTGAATTATTTGATGGCATCAACGATCCAGGAGACAGCTCTTATGTTACCTTCCTTACAGGTGGTAAGGTCTCGGTTGTAACTCAGCAATTTGGTCCCGGTGCTAACGATCCAACTCCGGTGTGGAACATTTACGAAGACTTTGGCAATGGCTTTGGTTTCTACGTCACCAATAAAACAGGGCAAACCTTCTACACGCAAAACTCCCGCAACGAAGGGGGCTACCAACAAGCAGTTGTTTATCAGGGAGACAATGAAACAGTAATGGCTCTCCCCGGTAAGGCAGCTGGAACCTTCACCGATAACGAATTTATTATCGCTTTCGAGGATTTGTGGTTGGGCAATAACACTGACTCAGACTTTAACGACTTAGTGGTAATGGTAGAATCTGTTGAACCCGTTCCAGAACCGGCAACTATGGCAGGTTTAGGTTTAGTTGGCGCTGCGATGTTAATTCGTCGCCGTCAAAATAAGAAAAATAGCTAATTGAGGCTTGACATATTGCTTCATCAACAATTGACCGAACTAAGCTGGATGAGAAATATCGTATTTCTCATCCAGCTTTGTTATTTTAAAACGGAACTTTAACAACTGCATCTTCATTTGTTCTTTTTACTCAATTGCTATTTTGTAAAACTTTGATAAAGAGGATTTGAAATACTGCTAAAAATCATTTTTTTCTGTCAAAATACATAATCATAAAATTTATTGAGTAAAAAAATTAAAGTTGGGAGGAAGCTAATATGTTACCGGAGTCAAGAATTGAGTTATTAAAAAAGACAAGCGATCTATCCAGAAATCGTTTGAATGGAATTATTGGTTCCCTTCAATTAGTTTTAGATGATTTTTGCGATAATCGTAAAGAAGAAATAGAATACTTAGAGCAAAGCCTCGATTCGGCGATCGCATTGCTGGACGTCTTAGAAAATTTTATCGATGTGTTGGAGAAGGAAAAAGAAGTCTAGAGCATCGGTTTCCGTATAAGACTCGTTCGTAGTAATCGCGCTCCGCGATATAAAGACATTCCGAAACCTACCAACTTCCCCACCCTTCCCACACTCTGCCTTTTTTAGCAGCTCCTAACTACCGATCGCCTCCTTAAGAGCATTCTGAGTCATCGCAGCGATCGCCTTATCCGTCGCCTTGGGCAAATGATAATACTTACCCCCCGCCGTCTTCGCCAACTCCTTAGCAAATCCAGTGGAGACAAACTTATTCTCCGTGTCGATAACCAACAACTGAATCCCCAAACCGCGAATCTTCGCCGCAATCTCCAATAACTCCTTCTTAATATCCGGTTTCTCACCCTCCTCCATCGGTTCTCCCAAAGAACGGGCCAAAGGAATATTTCCCCGTCCGTCGGTAATCGCCACTATCGCCACTTGACCCACATCGCCAGACTGTTTGGCATTGACTCCCACGCGCACCGCCTGAGTCAAACCGTGAGCTAAAGGCGAACCGCCACCGCAAGGCAAACGCTCCAAACGCCTGCGGGCCGTAGTAATAGAGCGCGTCGGCGGCAACAACACCTCGGCCTGTTCCCCGCGAAACGGAATCAACGATACCTGGTCCCGACTTTGATAAGCTTCAGTTAATAACTGCATCACCGCGCCTTTGGCGGACTGCATCCGGTTGAGCGCCATCGAACCGGAGGCATCCACCAAAAACACGACCAAAGCGCCGGCTTTTCTCGCCAACCGCTTGCCGCGAATATCTCCTTGTTCGACAATAACCCGCTTGTTGGGTTCGCGCAACCGTCGCGACTTCTGATAAGGTGCAGCGGCCCGCAAAGTAGCATCCACCGCAATGCGCTTAACGCGACCTTTCGGTAATATCGGTTTGACGTAACGTCCGCGATCGTCGGAAAAAATCGTGCTGCGACTCCCCGACTTACCCTGACGGTTGACCTGTTGGGCGAAGTTCATCACCGTGGGATCCAGAGTCACTCCCTCGGGGTCGAACATGAACTCTTCGGGAACAGTTGCTTCTTCTTCTTCTGGGGGTTCCGGTTCTTCTTGGTCTTCGTCTTCTTCTTCCTCCTCCGGTTCTTGTTCGTCGCTAGGTGGCGGTGGCGGTGGTGGCGGTGGCGGTTCTTGTTCTTCCGGTGGAGTCTGTACCGCCGTCGCCCGGGGCACGATCGCTAACTGTACCGCTTGCCGCAAGTCTTCCGCCGTGACGGTGGTCCGTCCTTCCAAGGCAGCGGCAGCTTTGGCAACGCGGACGGCGAACAGTTCGGCCCGGTGTCCTCGTACTACGCCGCGCACCGCTTCTTCTACTAAGTAGGCGATTTGGTCTTTGGTAATAGTGACATCTTTTAGCCACTCCCGCGCCAGTAAGATTTGGGTTTTGAGGTTATCGATATCTTCTTCGTATTGAGTGAGAAAAGTTTGGGGAGATTTGGAGTAAGCGAGGGCTTGTTCTACGGCGAGAACCCGGTCTTCGATGCCGAGAACCATATCTGCGGAGAGGGCGATCGCGATTCTATCCAGCAAGTGTTCTCGCAACGGTCCCTCTTCTGGATTATAGGTTGCGATAAATAAAGGCTTGCAGGGATGTTGAAAGCTTATCCCCTCCCGTTCGATAATATTTCTACCTTCGGTTAAAGTTCCTAAAAGTAAATTAGCGATATTGTCATCGAGTAAATTTATTTCATCCACATATAAAACGCCTCGATGGGCTGCCGCTAAGAGTCCCGGTTGAAAGACAGTCTCACCTCGTTTAACCGACTGTTCCACATCCACCGAGCCCAAAAGTCGGTCTTCGGTGACTCCCAAGGGAATTTGAATGAAGGGAGTAGGTACGATTTGGGTGGGGAGTTCTTCATCCAAGAAACCCGGTTTCTCAAAGAAACCGGGTTTCTGAGAGGCGAGGAGTAAATCGTCCCATTCTTCGGGTTTGTTGGGGTCGCAGTTGCTAATCGAGTCTTTAACTATTTCTATAGGAGGCAGCAGAGAATGGAGGGCTCTGGCCATGACCGATTTAGCGGTGCCCCGACGTCCGGCGATGGCGACTCCTCCCAATTGAGGGTCGACCGCCGTTAAGAGCATGGCTAATTTTATCCTTTCTTGTCCCACTACGGCGCTTAACGGGAAAGCGGCGTTAGGGGTTGCGGTTGCTGTTGACATGGTTTATGGGTTTTTTTGGGTTTGTTTCTAGAGAGCGGTATTTGGTGAAACCCTATCAGAAACCAGGTTTTTCCAAAAAACCTGGTTTCTTGGCCTGTCTGGTGAAAAACCTGGTTTCTCGACCGACTCTCTAGGGTTAATCATACCGCTTTGCTGGGGCCTTTAACATTAACGAGGGCTGCGAGGAACGATTAACACATTTTAGGTTTAAAGTCAAGGGTTTTTTTTGCATAATTTTTGCTAAAAGCGACCGTTCCATTAACAGGAGGGAAAAATTGCTAATTGGCAATGTCCCACCCGGACAACTGTTGAGGAGGGACTGATGGATAACACTCACAAAAACCCGAGTTTTTCTCAATACTTTGGCAGTTTATGCCGTACATGAATACTTGAAAATAACCGACATCGAAACTAATTTAGAGGCATCGGATAGCTGGCATCCAGTGATGCGACAATTTCACGACGTGGCAGATTTAGTAATTCCCAATCTGGGAACTTTAGAATGTCGTCCGGTGTTGCCCGAGGAAACAGAAATTATGCTGCCGCCAGAGGTTACGGAGGAAAGAATTGGTTATTTGTTGGTCGGGTTTAATGAGGAATTAACGGAGGCTAAATTGTTAGGATTTTTGCCGATGTTTGACCCGGAAGATGACCCAGAGGAAATAGAAATAGATGAGTTAAAACCGTTAGAGAGTTTCTTCGATTGTTTGATAAGATTGGAGGATGCTAATAAGCTTTGGTCGAGCAGTCGAGATGAGGTTTTTGTCAGAGTTAATGACAGATTGGATGCCGAATCCCGGGAAAGTTTGATTGCCAAATTAGAATGGATTTACCGCACTAAAAGCGAGTTTGAGTGGCGGTTTTCTGTGAAGGAATTGTTGGAGAGTTATTGGGGAGAACCAACAGAATATGCGGAGAGTTTGAAAAATACTCAACGGGAAGAAATTGGCGGCAGTGGGGATATTGAGTTAGACGATTTAGCGGAGGATTTGATGGAGAAATTAGCAGAGATTTGGGAGGAATAATTAGTGCGAACGTCTCCGTTCGCGGCTAGGCCCAAACGCACGAACGGGGACGTTCGTACTCGTCAAACTACCCACCATTTTAGAGTAGTAGGGTGCGCAATGCGCACCTTACAAAAGCAGCCATTTTTTCGTAGGTTGGGTGAAGTGAAACGGAACCCAACGCAGCCATTTTCCCGGCTTTAGCTCTTACAATACCTTCGCCAGCATCGAGATTTAAGAAACCGGGTTTTTTCAATATTCCCGGTTTCACGCGGGCGAGTTAGCCATTTTCTTGCAGGTATTTTTATTTTGGCGAAGGTATTAATCTTAGTAGGGTGCGCAATGCGCACCTTACAAAAGCAGCCATTTTTTCGTAGGTTGGGTGAAGTGAAACGGAACCCAACGCAGCCATTTTCCCGGCTTTAGCTCTTACAATACCTTCGCCAGCATCGAGATTTAAGAAACCGGGTTTTGGCAATATTCCCGGTTTCACGCGGGCGAGTTAGCCATTTTCTTGCAGGTATTTTTATTTTGGCGAAGGTATTAATCTTAGAAACCCGGTTTTTTGAAAAAACCGGGTTTCTGGCCAGAAGGAAAAACCTGGTTTCTGGCCCGAACCACTGGCCCAAGGCTCTTGGCCCAAAACTGGCCACAGTTGGGCCATCAAGAAGACGGGGCCAACATGGGGCCGGGCCACCGAATAAAAAAAATTGTGGCGATTTTGCATAAAATTCGATAAGAACTTCTGTTAAATAGGTAGGACGGGGGTGGTGGATGTGACTTATATCTTTTGTTGGGGTAAATGTTCGCTCTCTCACCAGAGGAGTATTAAGAAACCGGGCTTTTCGCAAAAACCGGGTTTCTGGGGAGACGGGCGATCGCTTTTCCCTAACTCCCCCTTCCACCAAAGGAAAAAAAAGATGAATTTGCCTGGGTTTAACGATGAGGAGATTCGCCAACAAATTGCTTCTATTGCCAGCAACTTTAAGTTGTTTCAATGCAAGGATTGTGCTTTAGCTATTATGGAGTTTTTAATTACCAGAAACATTTCTGGCAAGCACGTTAAACTCTACACGGGCAGAAGTGCGGGAAAATATGGAAATATTTACCACGATCGCTTGGGAAGCAATATTTCTACTAACGGTCGTCACGAGGGTGTTGCCGTGGAAATAGGAGGTGAAGAAATCATTTTTGATAATATCGATTGCAAGGGAGTTTCCAGACAAGAATGGTTGGATAACTTTTATTGCGTCGCTATGGACTTGGGGGGCGGCTTCGAGATAACGGAAATTAATTTTTAGTTAAGGTTTTTTTAGGAGGCAAAAAAATGATTGGCTTTTACGAATTGATAACAAAAATAAAAAAAAGACCGGCTTTATATTTGGGTAAGGAGTCAATTAGTCACTTGCAAGTTTTCTTAGATGGCTACACTTTTGCTCGGAGAGATTTGAAGGTTTCTATCTCTAATGAAGAGGCAGATTTTGAAGATTTTCAAGAGTGGATCGAAGGGAAGTTTAATTTGCCAGATACTCAGTCTTGGGCGAAGATTATTCTCTTTTATTCTGCGGATGAGAGGGATGCTTTGGAAAGGTTTTTTGAGTTATTCGATGAGTTTGTTAAACGCAATTCTTCTACTGCCACGGAGGAGGTTAAAGAAAAATCTATTGTTGGTAAATAGTTGTTGGGTGGGGAACATCGAAACCCGGTTTTTTACCAACCGGGTTTCTGGGGAACATCGAAACCCGGTTTTTTGCCAACCCGGTTTCTGGGGATTCGACAAAGTTGACGAATTGGGGTACATTAATAAGAACTAATATAAAGGAGTAATTTCGATGATGGGGAGCATCGAATCTTTGCAAAAATAAAAAATCGCATTTAATCGAAACCCTGCGGGCATTCCTATTACCCATTACCTATTGCCCATTACTCATTACTCATTACTCATTACTCATTACTAAAAGAGGAATAGTTAATCTGATGACTCAAACATTAACGGACAAAATTCGCTGGACGACGGCAGATTTAGAGCTGTTGCCAGATAACGACAACCGCTATGAAATAATTAACGGAGAGTTATTTCTGACCCGATCGCCCCATATAAACCATCAACGCACCAGGGGCAAAATTTATGGATATTTGGAGAGATGGTCTGATGCTTCTAATCTGGGGGAACCTTTTTTCGCTCCCGGTATTGTCTTTAGCGATGCCGACAATGTAGAACCAGATTTGGTTTGGGTTAGTCGCGATCGCCTGCCAACAATTATAGATGATAGCGGGCATCTGACGGCGGCACCGGAGTTAATAGTAGAGGTGCTGTCGGCAGGTACAACTAACGAAAGGCGCGATCGGGAGTTGAAATTAAAGCTATATTCGGAACGAGGAGTGCGGGAATATTGGATTGCGGACTGGCGCAACCAACAAATTGAGGTATATCGACGGGGCGATCGGGCGATGTTAGAGTTAATTGCCACTTTATTCCCTAACGATACCCTCGCTTCTGGGATGTTGCCAGGTTTTAGCTGTCCGGTGGGGCGTTTGTTTTAAGCGAGAAACCCGGTTTTTTGCCAACCGGGTTTCTGAGGTCCGCCAAAACCCGGTTTTTTGCCAACCGGGTTTCTGGACCCGCCAAAACCCGGTTTTTTACCAACCGGGTTTCTGGGGAACATCGAAACCCGGTTTTTTACCAACCGGGTTTCTGAGGTCCGCCAAAACCCGGTTTTTTGCCAACCGGGTTTCTTTGGGGAAACTCAAGTTCAAAAGGTTAGTTAGCAGCGGATTTTGAAGCGGATGTAGCGGATGGGTTATCGATTTCCACCCGGTCCGGAACGATTTCCACCCGGTCCGGAACGATTCCCACCCGGTCCGGAACGATTCCCACCCGGTCCGGAACGATT
>CAZSTZ010000201.1:0-13090 GCA_964609515.1 uncultured bacterium
TGACTATTATCTCAGATTTGGTTGGGTTTGGGGGATAATAGTTAAGAGAAAATTGCGGGGATATTCATCGTTGCCCAGAAACCCGGTTTTGCAGAAATTACCGGGTTTCTTAATTCCATTTTAGATGCAGTCGTTTTGGTTGGATTTGGCGGATAATATTGAGAAAGGATAGGTTTTTCTGAAAAAAATGATCTCACCAAAATTATTAGAAATAGAACGTTGTATCCGAGGTTTTTCGGTGGAGGAACAATTATGGTTGTTAGAAAAAATTGCCCGCCAAGTGCGAGAAAGAACTCAAACTGGAGATAAATTTGCCGATGCTGAATATATGAAAAAACAGATGGAGGCGATGGCTAAAGACCCGCATATTCAAGCTGAAATTGCGGCTATAAATGAGGAGTTTGCTGTTACTGAAATGGATGGACTGGAAGGATTATGAGTGTTTATCGGTCTCAAATTTACTTTGTAAATCTCAACCCAGTACGAGGAAGAGAACAAGGCGGTCAACGACCTGTTTTAATATTGTCTGCGGATGTTATCAACCAAGCACCTTTAGTTGTGACTGTAATTGTGGGTACTAAAGGTGCAAATATTCCGCAAGATTTTCCTAGCAACGTTCGCGTTTCTCCAGAAGAAAGCGGTTTGCCTTTGGAAACAGTTTTTCTTTGTTTTCAACTTCGTTCTTTAGATAAAGGAAGGTTTCCAGAGCAACCAGCAGGAGAACTTTCAGAAACAAAAATGATGGAAGTTGAAGCTGCAGTTCGTTACTGTTTTGGTTTATAAATTTGACTGAATTTAAGCATAATTAGAAGGAAGAAAAAGATGGAAATTACAATTTCATTGCCAGATAAAATAGCTCGCCCCCTCGAAACAAAGTGGGGAAATTTAGAACGTCGGTTATTAGAAGCGATCGTTGTTGAAGCGTATAAAGAAGGTTCGATTAGCGCGGGAAAAGTACGAGAATTACTGGACATGAAGACTCGCCTAGAAGCTGATGCTTTTCTCAAAGCTAAAGGAGTTAATTTACTTTATGATGAAGAAGATTTTAAGGCGGATATCGAAACTCACGAAGAACTGCGAAAGGAAGGAAAATTAAAGTAGCAATATGATTATAATTTCCGGTAATTCGCTTCTGAAAAATTAATTAAACTCGATTAATATTAGAACAAAACACGAGGATTAAACCATGAAACTTGAAGAATATTTTAACTACCTTACCCCCAACGATATCCGTTTAAAAAATACTCGGATTGGCATCGAAACTATTTTATATGAGTATCTCTATAACCGCCAATCCCCAGAGGGAATTTATCAACTTTATCCTCAGCTTAGTTTAGAACAAATTTATGCGACAATTCTGTATTATTTGCACGAACCGGAATTTGTGACTCAATATATGGCTGACTGGTTGAAGTATTGCCAAGAGTCGGAAAGGCAGCAAGACGAACATCCACCGGAATATGTAATTAAATTGCGTCAGTTAAAGGCAGAAAGAAGGAAACATTAATGAGTATCAAATACTTAATAGATGAAAATTTGCCGCCTCTTTACCAACAGCAATTGCGGCGTTTTTTGTCAGAATTAGATGTTTTAGCTATCGGGGATATCAATTCTCTAAACGTTCCTTCCAAAGGGACTTTAGACCCGGAAATCTTAATTTGGTGCGAGATAAATCATTTTATCCTTGTCACCAATAATCGCGCCTCAATGCCAGTCCATTTGGCAGAGCATCTGGCACAAAATCGTCATATTCCAGGTATTTTTGTCTTCCGGAAAAAGGCAGCGATCGGACAAATTTTAGACGACTTAATTCTAATTGCAGAAGTAAACGAACCTGAAGAATATCGAGACTGTATTACTCGCATTCCTTTATAACTTTACTTCAGTATAATTATAAAAAATAAAACTGAAATGAATAACAAATTAACTCCCGAAAAACAAAACCTAAAGAATATTTGTGTCACATAAAATTATTGTTTGTCTCTGTTCCATGCTTCTTGGCGTAGGGATTCAGTTGTAATATCTTTGTTCTCCCAGAGCCCGGCAAGCTCAAAAAAATCTTGGTCTGGGTGGGTGTTGATTTCGGGTTCTGGTTTTTTTTGTGGGCGATCGCCTTGAAACTCTAATAATTCAATAAATTCTATTACTTTATTTTGTTGTTCGGGGGTGAATTGTTGGATTTTTTGGATTGCCATTTCTAAGGTTAGCATGGTTGCTCCTACTGAGTTATTGTTTTTTATCTGAGCTTCTTTCAATTAGCGATTTTGTTAAAGGTTGGGAGCGATCGCCCCCACGATAGGTTTTGCCTTTTACAATAACACCATTCACGATATTTGTCAAGTCTCTTCCCGTAGAATTTACCATCGGCAAAAACTGAGGATGAATTTGTTTGCTCCGAGGGATATAATTACTGATGTTTATTAAAGTTAGACAACCATGAAAATCAAACATTTAAAAATCAAATCCTTTCGAGGTATCGGCGATTTAACTATAGAATTTGATGCCCGCAAACCCACGGTTTTTATTGGCGTCAATGGCGTGGGAAAATCGAGCATTCTCGACTGTTTGGCAATTCTGTTATCTTGGTTTTTAGCACTAATTGAATTTCAGCCACCAGGAATGGCAGAACCTTGGGATGATAACTCTTGGCAAGGATGGTTTTTTCACAAAAATGACATCAAAAATGATGCGGAAGAAACCCAGGGCGATATTACTTTTTCAATTGATGGAATTGATGAAGATATAAACTGGTCTCTTAAAGAAGACATAAAAGGCAGTCATCCAGATATGACTGTTGGTGAATTATGGAAAAGAAATCTGATATTAATGGGTTATGAAAAAAGCAAAAATACTAGCGTAAAAGCACCCCAAATAGAATCAATTGCCAATGAAATTAGAAGCAAATGGGAGAAAGATTCTAAATTTGATATCCCCTTAGCAGTTTATTATCCAGTAAATCGTTCCGTACTTGACGTTCCTTTAGAAATAGAAGATAATTCTTCGTTCAAACAAGTTGATGCTTACGAAGGAGCTCTTTCGGGAATGCGAATTAATTTCGATCGCTTCTTTCAATGGTTTAGAATAATCGAAGATGCGGAAAATGAAGAACGAAGGGATGATATTAATTATCGCGATCGCCAACTCGAAGCAGTTAGAAAAGCTATTTCTTCTCTCCTTGGAAATGACTTGAAAGATTTAAGAGTTAGGCGGAAACCTTGGTTGCGAATGACCGTTCAAAAAGGAGATGAAGAGTTAATTGTCGAACAGTTATCCGATGGAGAAAAAAGCTTGCTTGCTCTTGCTGGAGACTTGGCGAGAAGATTGGCGATCGCCAAACCTTCTTTACCCGATCCTCTCCAAGGAAGCGCCGTAGTGTTAATCGATGAAATCGAACAACATTTACATCCCGCTTGGCAGCGAAAAGTAATTTCTCGCTTAACAGAAACTTTCCCAAATTGTCAGTTTATTATTAGCACCCACTCGCCCCAAGTTATTAGCAAAATTCGACCGGACAGCATTTACATTTTGGCAAAAGAAGGAGATAATATTGTTACCAAACGACCTTCTAGTTCTTTTGGCAGAGATAGCAATCGCATTTTAGAAGACTTGATGGGCGTTGACGAACGACCTAGCGAAATTAAAGAACAATTGCTAGAATTGTTTCGTTTAATTGATGGGGGAAACTTGGAAAAAGCCAGAAAATTGCGAGAGGAATTAGCAGATAAAATTGGCACCGACGAACCGGAGTTTGTCAGGGCAGATATATTGATGCGTCGCCAGCAGATTTTGAACCGTTGAAATACATTAAAAAGGGTAACGAACCTCAAGAATTGGCAAACTTTAAAGCTTTTGCTAATGAAAATTGGCAGCCTAGTTTTAGAGAGTTTAGAGGTGAAGATAAAAGGAAGTTTCAAGAGAGTCGGTCAAGTATTCTCTTGTTAGTACCTCAGAAACCCGGTTTTTCCAGTACCTCAGAAACCAGGTTTTTCTGTAAAAACCTGGTTTCTTGACTGGCTTTCTATTAAGCATCCAATAAAGATTCAAAAGTGGAACGCAAACCGCTAATATCTGCCACTCGCGCTACTAACAAACTGTCGTTACCGGCATCTTTTAAACGGCAATTCCAATAACGAATATTCTCCGCATTATTCATCCAGAAATTAATCACCGTTTCTACTACTTTATCCCCCTGCCAACCTTTGGCAGGACAAACATCTTCCACGGAACCTAAAAAAGCATCTAAAGTGCAGTCGCGGTTGGCTAAATATTCGACTTTAGCCTGGGGTCGTTCTTCTCGCAATTTTTGTTGTTCGTTAAAAAAGGTTAATATCGGAGAAACTCCTAAAAGTTCAAAGGAATATTTCATTTTTTACCTCCCAAACAGTTGTTTATTAAAATGCCGATCGAGTACTATTAGGATCCCCCTAAATCCCCCTTAGCAAGGGGGACTTTGAATGGGTGCATCTCAATTTTGAAGAAAGCGTTGATTTTTTGGTCTTTTTACAAATATGGGATGCTCCCCTTTGAATTGCTTTGGGTTTCCCCTTAAAAAGGGGGGCTTTGAATTGCTTTGGGTTTCCCTTTTTAAGGGGGGCTTTGAATTGCTTTGGGTTTCCCCTTAAAAAGGGGGGCTTTGAATCGCTCTGGCTCCCCCCTTTTTAAGGGGGGCGGGGGGGGATCGTCAGAAAAGTTAAAGCTTTTGACTAGCTCTTCCTGTATTTTTTTAGCAGTCAAAAAAGACGGGTGCTAAAAAGCGATCGCTCCCTTCATAGGATTATTTTTTTTAGCAGCCATCGCCAGAGAGTGCTACAGCAAAATCAAGAGACAAGCGCTCCAAAGGTTTAACTTCTATTGTTAGCAAATCTATTTAATTAATAACAAGTTTTAAGGGAAATGTTTGTCAAATTGCTTACATTAAGCTAAAGGTAAAAATAAAAAAATCCTTAAACCCAAAACTAAAATGGCTCCTTGGTTATTATTCAGCGAGTTTAAAGGGGAACTGGCGGCCCTAACTGCAGCTTGTTTCTGGGCCGTGGCATCGGTACTTTACAGTCGGGTGGGGGCAAACATCCCGCCCATCCTTCTCAATTTAATCAAGGGCCTGGTGGCGATCGCTCTCCTACTTCTCACTATCCTCCTGGGAGGCCAAATACTGCCAGCAGTGGGCCCCCAAACCGTGGGCCTGTTGTTGGTAAGCGGCATCGTGGGTATCGGCCTCGGAGATACGGCCTTTTTTAAAACTTTACAAAACTTGGGGCCCCGTCGAACCCTGTTGATGGAAACCTTAGCGCCCCCACTAACCGCCATTTTCGCTTGGATATTTTTGGGGGAAATAATCTCCCCTAGCGCTTGGTGTGGCATCTTTTTAGTGGTTTTGGGCGTTGCCTGGGTAATTACGGAAAGGGCGCAAGGGGGCGGGGGCGATCGCGGCGATTATCTTCGAGGCATCAGTTGGGCCCTCGTCGCCGAATTTTCCCAAGCTACCGGGGCCATTTTATCGAGGCAGGCCCTCAGTACCACCAGCATCAGTCCTTTATGGAGTACCCTGCTGCGACTGGTGGGGGGTACTTTAATATTGTTGTTATGGGTGGGAGTTGTTAGGCCAAAATGGCAGATATCCTGGGAAGGGGGGCGATCGCGACGAACCCTAATCACTATTTTTATGGCCATCGTTATCGGGACTTATTTCGGTATTTGGCTGCAACAGACGGCCTTTAAATTTACCGCCGTCGGCATAGCTCAAGCTTTAAGCGCCACCAGTCCTCTATGGGTTCTACCTTTTGCCGTCTGGAGCGGGGATAAATTAAGTTGTAGGTCCGTGTTGGGAGTTGTCCTAGCTTTAATGGGAATTTCCCTCTTATTTGCAATTGATTTGTAAGCGAGATTGCAACTTAAAAAAACTTAATGTTAGTTCGCCGTCACCAGAGATATAAACTAGAATTATAAGCAATTTAATTAAAGGAGGATTGTTAATTGTTAATTGCTAATTGTTAATTGTCAATTGTTAACTGTTAACTTAACCATTAGTTTTGTTCCAAACTGAATGGTTTCATTTTCTAGCTAATATTGTCTAGCAGAGGAAAACTACCATGAACGATTACCAAGACAAAGAACAAGAACTAAAAAAACGAGAAAAAGAACTCCAAGAAAGAGAGCGACAAATACGCTTGCGAGAAATGGAGGACGAACTTTACAAACAAGAAGTACAACCTCCTTTGTATCAAACCTCACCTCAGAGTCCGCCAGTAAAAGTGCAGCCCAGATGGTATCGAAAAATGGTAAAGGCTGTTAAATTTGGCGGCATTGTTATTGCCGTCGTTGCTGCTGCTTATATCGGAGTTTGGCTGGCAGCAGCAGTTTTAGTTATGGGCGTAGCTTGGGTGGGTTATAAAATTATGTTTGAGAAGGAGAAAGATTGAATTGGGAAATGGGGAATGGGTGTATCATAAGCGCAAAACAGGCAAGATGCCTGTTCTACGAATCAATAACAACTAACAAAAAACAATGGAAAATATCAATCTAATGAACGATTTGGATCGAGTCGTTAGGGCTCGCCACGAAATAGCGAACCATCTGATGAATATCGCGGAAACTATTAAGAAAGCAGAAACAGAAGGAGAAAATGCTTCGGGAAAATTGGGCTTAGAAACAGAAAGCGAACAAATCGGCATCGTGAGTAAAAACTTGTGGAAAGGAACATTTAGACTGGTAGTTTTGGGAGATTTGAAGCGGGGAAAAAGTACCTTTCTCAATGCCTTAATCGGCGAAAATATCTTGCCTAGCGATGTCAATCCTTGTACGGCAATTTTAACAGTTTTGCGTTACGGCCCCAGTAAAAAAGTCGCCGTTTATTTTAAGGATGAAAACCCGCCCCAAGAGCTGGATTTTAAAACCTTTAAACAGCAATATACCATCGACCCAGACGAGGCGAAAAAACTCCAAGCAGAAAATAAACCTGCTTTCCCCAATGTCGATTATGCTGTAGTGGAATATCCTTTACCGCTGTTAGAAAAAGGCATAGAAATTGTCGATACGCCGGGGCTAAACGATACGGAAGCTCGCAATCAACTTTCTCTGAGCTATCTTAATAACTGTCATGCGGTTTTCTTTGTTTTCAGGGCGAGTCAACCTTGTACTTTAGAAGAGCGTCGCTATCTGGAAAATTACATTAAAGGTCGCGGTTTTACTGTCTTCTTTTTAATTAATGCTATTGATGAAATAAGACAAGGTTTGCCGGATCCAGACGATGCAGAAGCAGTGGCAGAAGCAGAAAATAAACTGCGGCAAGTTTTCCAAACTTATCTGGGGGAATATTGTCAGGTAAGCGGCAAAAATCTCTATAACGAAAGGGTGTTTGAGGTTTCTTCTTTGACAACTTTGCGTCGGCGAATTAAAAATCCTCAAGATGCTTTGGAAGGGACCGGTTTTCGGGAGTTTTTAACGGTTTTTAATAAGTATTTGACCCAAGAAAAGGCGATCGCTCAATTGCAACAAGCTAAAATTATCGCCCGTCAAACTTATAACCGAGTTCGGGAAGCTATAGAACGTCGCATACCTTTATTGGTAAAAGATGCGGAGGAATTAAAAGAGAGAATTGAGTCGGTGGAACCGGAGTTTAAAGAATTAACAGATATAGGCGATCGCTTCCGAGATGAAATTCGAGTTGTCAGAGACAAAAAAGCCAAAACCGTCGCCGACTCCTTAAAGTCTTATATCCTCAATTTAGGGGATAATTTTGAGTCAGATTTTATCCGCTATCAACCCCATTTAGGCTTTATGGAATCTCTCCAACAAGGCAAGCGGGAACAATTTCAAGCCGAATTTAAACGGGCGTTTGAACGTTACATTAACGAAAAATTAGCTAACTGGGAACTTACCGCCGAACGAGAAATTAGCCAAGCTTTTGAGGAATTAGCTAAAAGTGCTGCTAACTACGGTTCCACTTACAATCAAGTCGCTAATTTAATGACAGAAAAATTAATTGGCGATAAGGTTCATGCCAAACAAAATGTTAATAAAGAAGAGGAATCTCCGGGATGGGTAAGTTGGGCGGTAGGCTTTTTCTCCTTAGCTCAAGGTAACATTGCGGGGGTAGCTTTAGCCGGTGCCGGTTTCGATTGGAAAAGCGTTTTAATTAACTATTTGGCAGTAATAGGAATTAGCGGCTTTTTATTGATTTTTTCTGGAGGCGTGCTAGCGCCATTCGGTATTTGGGCTATTCCTTTAATGGGCATGGGCGTGGGTGCTTTGCAAGTTGAAGAAGGGCGGAAGCATTTAATTAAAGCTACCAAAAAGGAGTTTATTAAGTATCTTCCCAAACTGGCAGAGGAACAATGGCAGCCAATTTATGATGAGGTTAAAGAATGTTTTGAGGATTACGAAAGGGAGGTTATGAAACGCTTGGAAGATGATATTAAATCTCGGCGATCGGAGTTGGATAATTTGGTGAAACAAAAGGAATCTACGGAAATTAATGGCGAGGCAGAATCAAATCGTTTGAAGAGTTTGGATGCGGATATTTTATACGAATGTCGCACCATCGAGTCGGTTTACGATTATTTGGTTAGTTCGTAAGTTGGTAGTAATTTGGTATCTCAGAAACCAGGTTTTTTCAAAAAACCTGGTTTCTTGACCGGCAATCTAGACAAAATGATAGAATTAATTGGTATTCATGTCTCCCCTATCTAACAACGGCGAAGCATCATCTTTTACTCAAATACCTGCCGCACAAAGTTTGCCAGATTTAACTGGAAAAACTCCAGCAGAAGCAGACCAAGAACTAGAAAAAGCAGGATTTAAACAAGGTAAAACTACAGCAGGCGGATACCAACACTGGAAACATTCTGATGGTAGCGAAATTTGGATTCGGCCTAATGGGGAAATAGTTCGGGCGGGTCCAAAAATAAAATCGAACAACACCGGAAAACTTTATAGTCCCAGGTTTGGTCCTGACGGAAGACAATTAAAACCGACAGATAGCCATAATACTGGTGAAATTCTTATCATAAATCTTTAGAAAAACGCGGATAAAAATGAATTTAACCCTAGGGCCAACAATTGAGTCTCTACTCCAAAATCTCGACAAATCCCAATTAGTAGGAATCGATTTTGATTCAACTAATTTAGGAGTCCGTCTTGAGTTTACATTCGGTCCAGAAGGAAGAGATATTATCGTTCAACTT
Source organism: uncultured bacterium (assembly GCA_964609515.1). Taxonomy (GTDB): domain Bacteria; phylum Cyanobacteriota; class Cyanobacteriia; order Cyanobacteriales; family Microcoleaceae; genus CALKCV01. The sequence goes on from CAZSTZ010000201.1 coordinate 9,183, forward strand.
TTCCAACTCGTACATTTTACTATTTCCAAGGAACCAGAAGATAATGATGGTTGTTTTTTTGTCGGCGAAGTTACTCTAAATCCTCTTAAAGATGGCGGGGCAAAAATATTATCATCGTTAGTTTATCCCCTTAAAGAAAAAAATGGCAATGTTGCTTCCTATCCAGGGCGACCAATGTTTCATTTTCATCTGGAAGGTGGCGTCTGTATCGAGGCAGTTTGTGGAGCTTATCAAATATTTCAACAAGTAGAAAATAGTTAAAAAATTCGTAGCACCGCGCACCATCATTAAAATAGCTTACTAAAAAACCATTATCCATTACCCATTACCCATTACCCAAATAAATTACCAATGACAAGATTAATTCACGACCAATTCGCCAAGCAATATCTCAAGGAGTTATTATCTTCCAGAGGTAACGTAGAAACCAGTCGCGACGTTACTGGAGAGGCGCGACAAATAGATGTATTTTTCGTACCTTTTGCCTCGCCGCCAGAGAATATAGAACCTTTAGGTTTATTAGACAAAATAGCAACAACATCCTGCGTTTTTGAACCATTTAGAAATGGGATTACTCGCAGCGAAATTAGGAGCTGTATGGGTAAATTATTTAACGTTTGTGAGGAAAAAGAGCGGGAAGCTAGGACAGCAAAACGGAAAATAACAGAAGACGAATTGCCGATTTTATGGTTGCTAACGCCGACAATTTCTCAAAAAAATATTTCGGAATTTAAGGCCAGTTTGGATAAGTCGATTGGTTTGACGGGAGTTTATTCTCTGGGAGAAGGTTTAAGGACAAAAATAGTCGCCATTCATCAGTTACCTAAGACTCCAGAAACTCTCTGGTTGAGAGTGTTGGGAAAAGGGAGAGTGCAGAGGGAGGCAATTTCAGAATTAAGAGAGTTATCCGATGAAAACCAAATTAGTTCCACCGTGCTAGAATTAGTTTATAATCTGCTGACCAGATTAGAAGCATCTCAAGAACTAGATCGAGAAGATAGGGAGTTAATTATGGAGTTATCACCAATTTATTTACAACGTTTAGAAACGGCTACTCAACAAGGTTTAGAACAGGGTTTACAACAGGGTTTGCAACAGGGGGTGCAACAGGGTTTACAACAGGGCGTAAAACAAGGAAAACGCATAGTAGTTGAAAATTTGTTGCGAGTTCGTTTTGGTTCTTTAGATGACGAATTATCGGCAATAATAGAGCCACTTGTTGAATTGCCTGTTGAGGAGTTTACTCCTTTGTTGGTGCAATTATCTCGGGAGGAGTTATTAGCTCGTTTTCTTGATTAAGGAGTTAATTATGGAGCGATCGCCAATTTATTTACAACGTTTAGAAACGGCTACCCAAGAAGGTTTAAAACAGGGTTTGCAACAGGGGGTGCAACAAGGTTTACAACAGGGGGTGCAACAGGGTTTACAACAGGGGGCAAAACACACAAAACGCATAGTAATAGAAAATTTGTTGCGAGTCCGTTTTGGCTCTTTAGATGACGAGTTATCGGCAATAATAGAGCCACTTGTTGAATTACCTGTTGAGGAGTTTACTCCTTTGTTGGTGCAGTTATCTCGGGAGGAGTTATTGGCTCGTTTTCTTGATTAAACTGTCTTGAATTTACTTTAGGTTGGGTGGGGGGAACCGCAATTAATGATGTTGGGTTTCATTTCATTCCACCCAACCTACAAGTTACTATTACCAATTACCAAAAATTATGACTAACACAATCGAAACTGAAAACTTTATTAACAATTTAGAAAAAGTCGCTAAAGTTAGAACTAGCGTTGCCAGCAGTTTAAATAACATAGCTACTACTTTAGAAGGGGCAGAAATTGCGGGTAAAGATGCTTCTGGTGGTTTTGGTTTTGAACGAGAAATTGAGGATATTCAAGCTGCTAGTAAAAACTTACGGGAAGGCGTTTTTCGCTTGATGGTTTTAGGGGATATGAAGCGCGGGAAAAGCACTTTTCTTAACGCTCTAATTGGGGAAAATATTCTGCCTAGCGATGTTAATCCTTGTACTGCTTTATTAACAGTTTTGCGCTACGGCAAAGAGAAAAAAGTTACGATTCATTTTAACGATGGCAAAAGTCCCCAAATCTTAGATTTTAAGAACTTTAAACGCAATTATACCATCGACCCGGCCGAGGCAAAACAGTTAGAAAAACAGAAAAAAGAGGCTTTCCCAGATGTCGAATATGCCGAGGTGGAATATCCTTTAGCTCTCCTGTCAAAAGGTATCGAAATTGTCGATAGTCCGGGTTTAAACGATACAGAAGCTCGCAACGAATTGTCTCTTGGCTATATTAATAATTGCCACGCTATTTTATTTGTAATGAGGGCAACTCAACCTTGTACTTTGGCAGAACGTCGCTATCTGGAAAACTATATTAAAGGTCGCGGTTTGAGCGTTTTCTTTTTAATTAATGCTTGGGACCAACTTAAGGAAAGTTTGATAGACCCAGATGATGAGGAAGAATTAGAAGAATCTGAATATCGACTGCGGCGAGTTTTTAAAGCAAATTTGGTGGAATATTGTATTGTTGAAGGTAATAATATTTACGAGGAACGGGTGTTTGAATTATCTTCAATTATTGCCTTGCGACGCCGCTTAAAAAATGCTTCTGCTTCTCTGGAGGGAACCGGTTTTCCAGAATTTATGGGGGCGTTGAATGCGTTTTTAACTCAAGAAAGAGCTATCCAAGAATTTCGACAGGCGAGGACTTTGGGCAGGCAGGCAAATACTCGCGTTAAGGAGGCGATCGCCCGTCGAGTACCGTTATTAGAACAGGATGTTACAGAACTAAAACAACGCATTAGTTCGGTGGAACCGGAGTTTAAAAAGCTGACCGAAATTCGCGACAGTTTCCAACAGGAAATTCGGGAAGTTCGCGACGAGAAAGCAACGGCGATCGCTGACTCTTTCCGGGATTACGTCCTCAAATTGGGGGATACTTTCGAGGCAGATTTTCTCCACTATCAACCAGACTTAAATTTTCTCGATTTCTTCTCTCCAGGAAAGCGAGATACTTTTGAAAAAGAACTGGCGGCAGCTTTTGAAAAATACATTAACGATCGCCTCGCTGCTTGGACTGTTACCGTGGAACAAAAGATGGATGCCGCCTTTTTACAACTATCTCGCCGGGCAGCCCATTATGGCGCTTCTTACACTAAAGTTACCGATAAAATAACGGAAAAATTAACCGGTCAAAAAGTGAAAAGTTTCTCCAGCAATTCCCCAGAAGACGACTCTCCCGCTTGGGCAAAATGGGCGATGGGTTTGTTTTCTTTAGCGCGAGGAAATCTGGCAGGTGTGGCAATGGCGGGGGCCGGTTTTGATTGGAAAAATATCCTTTTAAATTTGATAGCTGTAGCGGGAGTTGGCGGTCTTATTGCTGCCGTTACTGGCATAACTTTAGGTCCAATTGGTTTGGCTTTATTAGGTTTGGGCGTGGGAGTTATGCAGGCAGACCAAGCACGCAAAAAGTTAGTTCAAGCTGCGAAAAAAGAGTTGGTAAAACATCTCCCACAAGTAGCTCAAGAACAATGGCAGCCCATTCGCGATGCGATTAAAGAGTGTTTTGATACTTACGAAGGAGAGGTGACGGAAAGGATTAATGATGATATTAAATCCCGTCAGGCAGAGTTGGATAATTTGTTGAAACAAAAGGAGGAGCGAGAAATTAATCGCGGGGAAGAATTAGCCCGTCTTAATAAGTTGGAAACTGATGTTTCTGGGGAGTACGAGAAAATCGAGTCTGTTTATCAGGATTTTCTGAGGGCAGTTGGTTAGCAACGGATTTTGTAACGGATTTAACGGATGGGTTATTGGGGGGTGAAAAAAGCTGGTTCGTAGTAATCGCTTCAGCGATTCAAATAGGTTAGTTTGCAATCTTTCTTGCCC
>CAZSTZ010000202.1:0-13068 GCA_964609515.1 uncultured bacterium
ACCCACGACCCCCACTACCCCAAAGTGGTGCGCTACCAAGCTGCGCTACGCCCCGAAACACTGTTTTTTATTTTTAACAGCGCATCCTTTACTACTTTAATATAGCATCGCCAAAATGCAACCTTTTAATTAAATTTTTTTACTAAAAAGTTTTCAGAGTACGGGCCTCCTGGAGCAAACCGAGCGCGGCTTCAAAGGGCCACTTACCTTCTCCCCTGCGGCCTGCATTCAAGATAAATTGGACGGTGTAGCTCTCGGGATAACCTTCCACTTGCATCCAGAGGCGATCGCTCTCGGCCTCGCAGGCTATTCTCTCCTCGTCCATCAATTCCTCTGCCATTTTTTCCATGCTTTGGGTCAGTTGTCCCAACAATCGACAAAAATCGTCGAGTTCGGCCTCAGTCAATTCTATGGCCCAATTATCCCCCCCTATCAAACCTTTAAACTCTCCCGCTTCGGCATCCCAACCCAAACGCCAACCCGATCCGCTTTTAACTATTCGACTGCTCATCTCATCACCTTAACAAATCGGCATCCCCCGGTTGAGGCAAAGGCGGCAACCGGGGAGTTGAAGGTTCGGAAATATCCTGCCTTGCTGGACTTGAGTTCTCTTCCTCTGGGCTATAGCCGCCAAAAATCTCTACCAAAACATCAACTAAAGCATTTCGCACGTCCCGAGTCATACTTTTAATAGCCTGGCGATCGCCCTCCATCGGATTTTCCTTTAACGACTCGTAACCCGGATAAATCGATTCTTGCATTAACTCATTGGCTCCTAAATAGTCAGCCACAGTCAATTTCCAATCGAAACGAAAATTAGGGGGACGGCGCTTTACATAAAAATGGTATCGAACCAAACGCCCCACCAAAGTATTCTCAGTTTCCGCGAACCCAGTCTCAGCCGAGACATAGTTATTCTCCAAAGGCAAATCTGGCAACCGTTCGTAAACTTGGGGCCAGACTTCCGTCGGTCTGGGAACCTGGGCTATGGCCGAAGAAGGGGCGGAAAATTCTCTGGCGGGAAGGGGAGAGCTGCTGCGGGCCTGGACCCTCCCGGCACTTACCCAAATTAATAGAGTCAGAGTAACTAGGCCTAAAGCCAGCGATCGCCTCCTTTTACTCATGGCAACTCACCTCGCCCTTACATCGCTAATAATTTCCGGCAGCATCTGCTCGTCGGACATTTCCACCACGGCCCGTATTACTGGTTTCATCAGAGGCTCGTCGGGATTATCGAAATCTTCATAGCGACGGCGTTTCGCACGATTAGCCACTTGCACTGTAATCCGATAACGATTTGACGCATCTGTAATCAACCGATCGGCACGACGGTTTAGCTCCATCGAATCAATTTTTCCCTGCATAAATCCTTTGTTAAGCGCATCAATAATACCTTGTATTCTACCACGCTCCAGCAGATACAAAAATGGCATTTTTTCTACTTACTTGACGCCCTTAAAATTAATATGTTAAAATTTGTAAAAATCTTAGTTCAACAAGAACATTTTATGTTAGTAGCAGAGACTACAAAAACTTTAGAAAAACTTCCCCAACTAAGCAACCGTCCTTTGAGACTGGTGGCCCTCGGCGACAGTACAATTTATGGTTTTGGCGATCCGGAGGGTGGTGGTTGGGTAGAAAGACTGCGGCGAGAGTGGATGTCTCCCGAGAGTCCCGGTCATATTCTCTATAATCTGGGAGTGCGGGGCGATCGCGCCGAACAAGTAGGCCAACGTTTGGAAAACGAGTTCCACTATCGCGGAGAATTGAAAAACACCAAACCAGATGCCATTATTTTGTCCGTAGGAATGAACGACTCGGCGAGAATACAAAAACCCGACGGTCGCAATTTAACAGATTTTGAAAAATTTAAAATAGACATCAACAATTTATTAGACACCGCCAAAGAGCTTTCCCAGGTATTTTTTATCGGGATGGTGCCCGTTGACGCTTCCAAAATGCCTTTTTTAGGTTGTATGTATTACAACCACGCCGAACAATATCGCTATAAAGAAGCAACTCGGTTAGCTTGTTTGCGACGGGGCATTCCTTATTTAGATATTTTTGAAAAATGGTTAAATATGGGCGATCGCTGGTGGACCTCTCGTATCTGCGAAGACGGTCTTCATCCTAACGTTGCCGGTTACAAAGCTTTATTTAACGACGTTTCCACCTGGGAACCTCTGGCAGAACTAACTGGAACGATGGAGAAAGTATAATCTCCATGAGGAATGGCAGCTTGGATGGCGGCAGGGAAGGCGTGCTTCCCTGCCGTCACTTTTTTTTAACTTGCTACGGCGGGAGTCGCAGTTAGGACTACCCAAAACAGCGCTAAAACTATAATTACAATTAGTTGCAAGATAAACTTTTTCATAAATTCCATACAGATACATCAACCTAACTCGCCCGCCAGAAACCGGGTAATTTCTGCAAAACCCGGTTTCTTACTGCTTGTCAACCAACCTCACAACAAAACAGACTCCCTAAAACTAGGACTATAACCCGGCAAAACCTTAACGCTAGGTTGACTAACTCGCAAAGTCAGCGACAGTCTAACTCGACCGCTGGTATTACAAACAGACCGATGAACCAACTCATCCGCAAACAACAGAAACTCCCCCGGTTTTAAAACTACAGGTATCGCCTTTTTTTCTAATTCCTCCGGTACCTTAAAAAAAGAATTACCGCTAAAAGGATCCGTAACTTTCACCGCTAAATTATCAGCGATCGCCCCACTATCCAAAAACTCAAACCCATTAAACTCGCTCACCTCCGTTAAAGCAATATAAACATTAATCGTCTTACCCTCCCCAGTCAGTAACTTCGGATAAACATCTCGATGCCAAAAAGGAATTAATTGCTTTGCTGGATAATTTACCCACAATTCCGAACGCCATAAAGCCAAATCTTCTCCTAAATATTCCCGCAATTTTGCCAATAAATTCTTATCCTGACATATTCTCCAAACCGCAGCAGCATCCAGATGTCTTTCCATGTGGAACTCCCGCTTAAATAATTGAACCAACAGCAAAAACGCCGAACCAACTTCCCCTTTTAACCACAACTTCAACCAACTAAAAATTAAATTTTTCTGAGGAGGTTTTGGTAAAACTTCCTTAAAAATTGTTTCGCTAATCTCCGCAATTTCTCTATTTTCCAAAGCCAGAGAATACGGTCCGCTAATATGTTCGTATTTATCGTAATTAATAGCAATATTTCTTGGCTCGCTATCGCATCCAGTCCAGATTAAACTCTTTTGCCAAAGTTCTTTAGCTAGTTCCACATCCTCCGCTAATTTAGGCAAGGGAAATTCTCTCGCTTTACTATTGAAAAACTTGCCGCTAACTCCTGCCACTTTCCCAGAAAGCCCACAAAATAACGTACTATATGCCCCTCTTTCTGGCGATATTCCCAACCCTAAATATTTGCTGAGGCGATGCCAAATCGTAATATTAGACCGTACAAATCCCGGGTGAACTGCATTAACTTTTACCTTAGTATTTTTCAGTTTTCTTGCCAATTCAACGGTTAGCAACAACAAGCAAAATTTAGAAAGTGAATAAAGTTCTAAAAAGTTAATTGGCGTCTTTTTTACCAAAAGATTCCATTTAATAACTTGAGGGCGCAATGCCAAATCGGAAGCCACCATAATAATTCTACTATCCGACTGTTTCAATTTTTCCAGCAGCAGATATGTTAACAGAAAATGACCCAGATAATTAGTACCCCAAATCAACTCAAAACCTTCTTGGGTCGTGCCCGTTTGATTAAAAATTCCCGCATTATTAACTAACAGATGCAGAGGAATTTCTCGGGTTTCAAATAGTTTCACGAACTGACGAATTGAATCTAAAGAAGCCAGATTCAGAGGCAAAAACTCTACTCGTTCGTTGCCGCTTTTTTGACGAATATAATTGACAGCTTTTGCCGCTTTCGCTGCAGAACGACAGGCAATAAATACATGATATTCTGCTTTCGCTAAACCGACAGCAGTCATCAAACCAACACCGGAGTTACCACCAGTGACGATACATACTTTGTTGGCATAATTTTTACGATCCATATTTTTTAAATTGCGTTTTTATTAGTTATTAATCCTAACCATTAGCCATTCCCCATTCCCAAAAAGCGGTAAGTCTCTGGTTCTATTATCTTAGAAGAAAGCGATGGAAAACCAATTTTAAATCCAGCTATGTCTCAATCAGAAATCAGCATTACCCTCAAACTATTCGCCGCCTACCAAGAAGCCTACGGCGTTCCCGAACTCCAACTCAGTTTACCCCCAGAAACCACCGTATCTCAACTGCGCGATCGCCTCCTCGCCCAACATCCCCAACTCGAACAGTGGCGAGACCTAACCCGTTTCGGCATCAACCTCGAATTTGTCCCCCCCGACACCAGGCTCCAGGAAGGCGATGAAGTAGTCTTCATCCCGCCTGTCAGTGGAGGCTAGGTGGCCTAGTAGGGTGCGCACCGCGCACCGGGACAAAAAAAGGCCATCATTGGGACAAGTAGGGTGCGCACCGCGCACCTTAACTTTTAGATTTTAGATAATTTTTCGGAAAACCCCCCTTGACGCTTTCGTAAACGCTCAAAACCCCCATCAAAAATGAATTACATCTAATCCCGACAATTTAAGTCGGGTATGGTTGACAGTAGGATTTTAGTCGTGTTAGTATCCACTAAAGCTCGAAAAAAATGACTAAATAATAAATATAGAGGAAAAAAAAGATGACCCAGGCCATTGCAACCCAAACCCAGACCGCCAGTAACGCCATCGAAAAGCTGAAATGCAAAGAATGTGGCGAAGAATACGCCCTGGAAGCCAAACACATTTGCGAAGACGTCTGCTTTGGCCCCCTGGAAGTTCAATACGATTACGAGAAACTGCGCCAAACAGTAACTCGCGCCACCATCGAAGCTGGCCCCAACTCCATCTGGCGCTACCGTCCCTTCCTACCAGTGGCCACCGATAACGTCATCGACGTCGGTACCGGCATGACTCCTCTAGTAAAATCTCACCGTCTGGCACGCCGCCTGGGTCTCAAAAATCTCTATATTAAAAACGATGCGGTCAATATGCCGACCCTCAGCTTTAAAGACAGAGTAGTATCTGTAGCCCTCAGTCGAGCGAGAGAATTAGGATTTACCACCGTATCCTGCGCTAGCACCGGCAACCTGGCAAACTCTACAGCAGCGATCGCTGCCAAAGCCGGTTTAGACTGTTGCGTATTCATCCCCGCCGACTTGGAAGCAGGCAAAATCCTCGGCACCCTAATCTATAACCCAACCTTAATGGCAGTCAAAGGCAACTACGACCAAGTAAACCGCCTCTGCTGCGAAGTCGCCAACACCCACGGTTGGGGATTTGTCAATATCAACCTCCGCCCTTACTACTCCGAAGGTTCCAAAACTCTAGGCTTTGAAGTCGCCGAACAACTTGGCTGGCAGCTACCAGACCACATCGTGGCCCCCATCGCCTCCGGTTCCTTATTCACCAAAATCTATAAAGGTTTCCAAGAATTTGTCAAAGTCGGCTTAATTGACGAAAAACCAGTTCGTTTCAGCGGCGCCCAAGCCGAAGGTTGCTCCCCAGTGGCCCAAGCATTCAAAGAAGGTCGCGACTTCGTAACCCCCGTCAAACCCAATACCATCGCTAAATCTATAGCCATTGGCAACCCCGCCGACGGCGTTTACGCCCTGGAAATTGCCCGCAAAACTAACGGCAACATCGAATCTGTCAACGACGAAGAAATTATCGAAGGTATCAAACTCCTGGCAGAAACCGAAGGCATCTTCACCGAAACCGCCGGCGGTACCACCGTTGCCGTGTTGAAAAAATTAGTAGAAGCGGGTAAAATCGATCCCGATGAAACCACTGTTGTTTACATCACCGGCAACGGTCTGAAAACTCAAGAAGCAGTACAAGGTTACATCGGCGAACCCCTGACCATCGAACCAAAATTAGAAGCTTTCGAGGCAGCTTTAGAACGGTCTCGGACTTTACAACGCCTCGACTGGCAAGAAGTTCTCGTTTAATCTTGGGGAATAGGGAATGGGGAATAGGGAATGGGGAATGGGAAATTGCCTGTTGCCTATTGCCTGTTTCCTGTTGCCTCTTCTGTACCACTAACCACTAACAACTAACTACTCACAACTATGGCTGTAAAAGTTTTAATTCCCACTGCCCTGCAAAAATTCACCAACAACCAAGCTACCATTAATTGCGATGGTAGCAATATTATTGAGTTAATCGATTCTCTCGAAGCTAATTGCCCCGGTATAAAAAAAAGCCTCTGCGACGAGAAAGGCGAACCTCGGCGCTTTTTAAATTTATATGTTAATAGCGAAGATATTCGTTTTTTGGACGGAAGTAAAACCGCCCTCAAGGATGGGGATGAAGTAAGCATCGTTCCCGCCGTCGCTGGTGGTTAATCTTCCAGAAAAGTTTTTCAGAGGAGATAGGTTTTTACCTGTCTCCTTTTTTATAGCGCTTCTATTAAGGATGAGCTTTTTACGCAAAAAATGACTGTTACTTTCTTCACTATTGCCTATTGCCTCTTGCCTTTTGCCTAAAAGCGACAAACTGTTGGACGCGACTCAAATGAAAATGCTATATCATCCCCGCCAAAAGCAACTCCAGTCTTTAACAGAAAAATTACCCATTCCCGAAAATTCCCCTGTTAACTGGAACCTGCTAGATTTAGCCCTAACTCACCCCACATTCTCCGCCACTGGCAACTACGAACAATTGGAATTTGTGGGAGATTCGGTGGTGCGACTGGCGACTTCGGAGTTATTGTGGGAGAATTATCCCGACCTTCATGTGGGGGAGTTTGCCGCTATTCGGTCTATTTTGGTGAGCGATCGCTCTTTGGCAGAAATAGCAGACAGTTATAATTGGCCTCGGTATCTGTTGGTAGCGAAAAGCGCCGTTTCCGATAAAGCCGGCAGGGAGTCGCGACTGGCAGATTCTTTTGAGGCCGTGTTGGGAGCTTTATATCTCAGCACTCATAATTTAAAATTAATTCGGCCTTGGCTAGATCCTCATTTTTTGAGAGCGATCGCCGAAATAAGAAGCGATCCCGCCCGGCAAAATTATAAAGCCGCCCTCCAAGAATGGACTCAAGGTCGTTACAAAAGTTTGCCCGAGTATAGGGTAGAAGAAGCAAATCAGATACACGGCGATCGCCAACGTTTTATCGCCGAAGTCTGGTTTCAAGGCCAACATCTCGGTTGCGGTAAGGGTCCATCTATTAAAGCTGCCGAACAAGCTGCCGCTAAGGAAGCTTTGGAGAAATTAACAACTAACAATTAACAACTAACAACTAACAACTAACAACTAACAACTAACAATTAACAATTAACAATGAGTTTAGGAATAGCCATTTTTGGAACCGGTCGTTGGGGAGTTCATTTAGTCCGAAACTTCCACCAACATCCAGACTCGCGAGTGGTCGCCGTAGTAGATCCTAATTCCAGAAGATTGAAAGAAGTACAACCACGATTTAATTTTGACTCCAACGTGCTTGTCACTAACTATTGGTTGGAGGCAATGGAGACCCCGGGCATAGATGCAGTGGCGATCGCTACTCCCGCATCCACCCACTACAACTTAATTAAAGAAGCTCTCAACCGGGGATATCACGTTTTTGCAGAAAAACCGCTAACCCTCAACTACCACGAATCCCTGGAACTTTGCCAATTGGCGGAAAAGCAGCAGCGGCAACTGTTCGTCGATCGCACCTATTTATTCCATCCCGCCGTTGAAGGGGGCAAAAATCTAGTCGCAGACGGTCAATTGGGAGAATTGAGATACGGATACGGCACCCGGACCCATCTCGAACCGGTGCGCCAAGATGTCGATGCTTTATGGGATTTAGCCATTCACGATTTGTGTATTTTCAACTCTTGGCTGGGAGAAACTCCCACCCAAGTACAAGCTAGCGGCACCGCTTGGTTGCCCAATGGCGGACTGTCAGATTTGGTAACGGCTAAATTGATTTATCCTAGCGGCTTTCAAGCTTTCTTACATATGTGCTGGTTAAATACTGACAAACAACGTCGTTTGGCGGTGGTTGGCAGCGAGGGAACTTTAATTTTTGACGAGATGTCCTCCGAAGCGCCGTTAAGCTTACAGCGGGGTCATTTAGAGAGAGAGGGCGAGCGCTGGAAGGCCGCTGCCGGTCAAAGTCGGGAAGTTGTAGCTATCGAACAAGCCGAACCTTTAGCTAAAGCCTGCGATCGCTTTTTACAGTTAGTTCGCGATACCTCTGGTGCTTCCTTTTCTGCCGAAGCGGGAGTCGAGTTAGTAAAAACCCTTTGCGGTTTGAGCGAATCTCTCCACCAAGGAGGACAGCTCGTTCAACTGCTGTAAGTATCAACAGTTGTCTCTTTCGGTGCTTCTTTTCCGTTAACAGAGGGTGGTAGATTTTTCACTGGCAGAGTTACTGTAACTAACGTTCCTTTGTCTATACCATGACTTTCGATTTCTATGCTACCTCTCATAGCTTCTATTAAATGTAATGCAATAGTTAAACCCAAACCCACCCCACCAAACTTTTTAGTTTTACCAGCATCAATCGCCTGAAAAGCTTCAAAGATTTTTCCTTTACTTTCAGGAACAGTCATATCTATACCAATACCCGTATCCTCTACCTTAACTTTGACTAAATCGTTATTGTTAGGAACGGGATCCACTTCCACAAAAATAGTAATGCTGCCTTTTTCGGTAAATTTAATTGCATTACTGAGAACATTTAAAAAAACCTGCTTGAGTTTTTCTGGCTCTGCATCTACAAAGATAGCTTCCGATAGGAAAGGTTTATTTAATTCCAAACCTTTAGCGACGATGGTTTCTTCCTCCTCGGCGATCGCCTCGAACAATATCTCAGTCAAATTAGTATCTTCTAGTAACATTGACATAGCTCCCGACTCTATTTTGCGCAGATCTAAGATATCGTTAACGATTTGCCACAAATGCATAGCAGAATCGTGACCTTGTTGTAAGTATTCTATTTCTTCTTCCCGATCGTCGCAAAAACCATCCAAAATTAATTGAATAGAACCGATAATCCCATTCAAAGGAGTTCTCAATTCGTGAGAAATTTTAGTTAAAAACTCGCTTTTTAACTCGTTAGCAATATTAGCTTCTTGGGATGCTTTTTCCAATTCCTCTGCCCAAGATTTCAATCGTTCCACCATCTTATTAAGAGCTTCTGCTAATTGATTAAACTCCTGAATTTTTAGATTTTGGGGAACTTGCTGCGGAGAGTCTAAATCGTTAACGCTGACCGCATAGTCTCTCAATTTTTCTAAAGGATCGGCCAGAGTGCGAGCTAAATAAATTGCTGCAATTATGCTCGTGGCAATTAAACCCACAATCAAATTTAAGAGAACTTGCTGAATTTCTTCGAGACCGGATAAAGCATATTCTAAAGGAGTAACAGCTAAAATTACCCAACGATTATTATTGTCTGTAGCGATGGGATTAGAAGTCGCAGCATAACCTGCTAATAATTCATCTTCTTCTGACAACCTCAAGCGAAGCAACAGCGATAAATCTTTTTTTAAATTATTAAGTATCCTTCCGATTTCACTGAACAGGTTTTTCTCCTTAAGGGAGAACTCTTCTGCTGTATTTGTCTCAAAAGAAAATAAATGGATAAAATCTTGGTTGCCAGCTAAGGCATTTTTGATAATAGATTCCAGTCTCGAAGCATCTTTCTCCTGGTTAACATTACGTCCTACTCTCTCGCCGTTGGGGTGGGCTAGAATAGTTCGAGCTTCGTCAATTACTACAGTGGAGCCAGTTAGAGAGCCTTTGATTGCATTTCTTTCTAGTGGCAGCTCCCACCTTACAGTTAAGGTATAACGCAATTGCAGTTGTTCTGTTTCGGGGGCGATCGCGTACACTGGCGCGCTTAAAACCAAACTTATTTGGCCTTCATTTTCCTGGCCCACGGCGACGGCAACATCGCTATCGCTAGACTTGCCGGGCACGGCGACAGCAGAATTTCCTTTTTTTTCCCCTGGCCATAAATAACTTACATAAATTGAGTTATTTTCCGTCAATTGCTGTTGTCTTTGAGGCCATAAATTTCCAGGGAGAGCGTTAATAGCTCTAGGGCCGCAACTACTGGCCGCTACCTGTTTTGTTTGTATCTCCGTAAGTTGGACGCAATTTACCTCTCTTGACAATCGTTCGTCAAGTCCAGCGATAAATTGTTGATAATTCAAAGAATTACCCGACCTGAGAACGTAACTTTCACTGGCGCTGGCCAAGTTAGATTTTATGGCTTTGAGGGAATTTTCTAAAGCCTCTGCCTGTCTGCTGGCGCTTTCTGTTAGATTTTGACGAGCAGTTTCCAGCAGAGTAGAACGGGCCTTTCTGTAGGTAACATATTGGCCGAGTAATAGAACTGGTACTGTCAGCAGTAAAATCCGCGACAGTAGAATCCAGCGAAAGGAAGATTTACCTTGCTTAGTCATGGGCTTTTTTTAGCGAATCGCTTCTCTTTCCACTCTTAAAAGGGAGAATTGACAAGCAATAATCATTACAAAATATCTAAATTATTCAATACCGTTGCCCGCCCCTACTGCTTGCTAGCCATTCCCCTCTCTTAGGGGACCAGACTAATTTAATTTCCCTCGGGGATTTTTATTAACCACCTTAACATTACGATTAATATTAATGCTTGATGGTAGTTCTATGAGCTTAGTTCCTACTGGGCCATTCTTTTTTATTTACCATCCTACCACAAATACAAGATTTGTTAATTGTTCATTGTTAAACATGACTGTTGGCTTATGGATTTTAGGAGACCAACTCTCTCTTAATCAAGCTGCTTTGCACAGCAGCAACCTACAAAAAAACCCGCTTATTCTCATTGAGTCTCTCGATTTTATTCGCCAAAGACCGTATCACAAACAAAAATTAGTTTTAGTCTGGTCGGCGATGCGACATTTTGCCCGCCAATTACAGGCCGATGGTTGGGATGTAACTTACTCGGTATCTGACGATTTTGAAACACCTTTAATTAACTGGATTAATACTAATAAAATTACCGAATTGCGGGTAATGAAACCTGCGGATAAGCCTTTTGAACTGCTGGTTAACAATCTCAATTTACCTTGTAAAATTAAGGCGATCGCTAACAATAGTTTCCTCTGGAGCGAATCGGATTTTAGTCAATGGGCCGACGGTCGCAAGCGTCTTTTAATGGAGGATTTTTATCGAGAAGGACGCAAGCGTTTTAACATTTTAATGGATGGCGATCGCCCCCTTGGCGGAGAGTGGAATTTTGACAAACAAAATCGCAAACCTCCCAAACAAAACCTCAACCCTCCCCCTCCTCTCCACTTTGAACGTGACGAAATCGTTACAGAAGTCATCGCTAAAGTTAATTCTTTAAAAATACCAACATACGGCAAAATAGAACCTTTTTTATGGGCAGTAACTCGCTCCCAAGCGCTGCAAGTTTTAGAGCATTTCGTCGAATATTGCTTGCCTAATTTCGGTGCTTATCAAGATGCCATGCTTGTCGGACAACAAACTATGTGGCATTCTCTACTTTCTCCCTATATAAATTTGGGTTTGCTCGAACCTTTAGAAGTAATTAAAAAGGTCGAAAAAGCTTATAGAAATAACAAGAATTTACCCCTAAATAGCGTAGAAGGTTTTATCCGTCAAGTGTTGGGATGGCGAGAATACATTCGCGGCGTTTATTTTATTATGCCTCCCGAATATTCGGAGCGTAATTTTTTCCAACACGATCGCCCCCTACCAGACTTTTTTTGGGATGCGGAAAAAACCGATATGAATTGCTTGCATCAAGTCCTTTCTCAAGTGGAAAAAACCGGTTACGCCCATCACATTCAAAGATTGATGGTTTTAAGTAATTTTGCCTTAATTGCCGGTCTCAACCCCCAACAAGTTGAAAACTGGTTTCATGCAGCTTTTATCGATGCTTTTGATTGGGTGATGCAAACCAACGTCATCGGTATGGGATTATTTGCCGATGGTGGTGTTTTGGCCTCCAAACCTTACGCGGCTTCGGCCAATTATATTCATAAAATGAGCGATTATTGTCGGGGATGCGTTTACGATCGCCGCGATCGCTTCGGTCCATCCGCTTGTCCCTTCAACTTTTTCTACTGGGACTTCCTCGCCAGACATCGAGACCGATTAAAGTCTCAAGGCCGCATGAGTTTTATCCTTGCCAATTTGGACAAAATGACCCCCGAACAACTCCAAACCATCCGCCAAAAAGCTCAAGAGTGGCATTCTTGCGTCAATTGTTAATTGTTTAAAATTCTTATCTTTTAGCTTTCTTTTCCCCATAGATTCCACAGCGTTTCCACAAACACATCGACAATTTTCCACACATTAAACAGGTTTTTCCACAGAAACCAACAGCAGGATCGACTCTTGCTCTCAAACTGGGGATTTCCCAACCTTACTATTAGACTCCCCTAACTCCGTTCATTTATGTAAAGCTTTGTAACAAAAATTCGTCTCAAAACCTTATTTTTTCGTTAAAAGTTTCTTTTTTTGAAGCTCCTCGTAACATTTCTTAACATTGACAATAGTGGGTAGTGGCGGCACAAAATAGGGAAGCTTGTAGTTGGAGGCAGGGTCCACCAACTCAAGAGTAAGAAAAAAAACAATATTGAGAGTAATACTAAAACTATGAAAGTAACAGTGAGTATTCTAACCGAAGTGCCCGAGGCCTTACACGAATCCCTGCAAGGCTACTTAGAAAAAAATCCAGAGTGGGACCAAGACCGAGTATTTGCCGCAGCATTGTCCTTATTCTTATTGCAAAACGGAGATAGCAATAGCCCGGAGTCGTCTCGCTACTATCGCCAAGCGGCTAGGGTGTATCTGGAAACCCTCTTCCAAAATCCTGGATAAAGAGTTGCTCGTAGAACAGGCATCCTGCCTGTTATCCGATAAATTCCCAATTCCCCATTCTTAGCTCAGGAACCCGGTAATTCCTCTCAATACCTTCGCCATTTTTTCGTAGGTTGGGTGCAGTGAAACGGAACCCAACGCAAATGTTGGGG
>CAZSTZ010000203.1:0-12863 GCA_964609515.1 uncultured bacterium
AAAATAGTTTTGGAAACCATACGGGTTTTCTTCCTTTCTCCTTCGGAAAGTTGTTCCCCTTCCTGCAAGCGAGTGGCGCTAGTTTGTAACACCGTCGCCCCGCTTTTATCTCCCATTTGTAAAGCAGTCTTCGCAGCAGTTTGTAACATCGTCGCCGCCCCCGCCCGATCGCCTTGTTGCAGTTTAGTTTCCGCAATCTGAGTTTGACGATATTTTGCCAACGCTAAAACGTGTTTTTGTACGTCTTGGTTAACTAAAGGTTGATAGGGTTTAACAACATCTGCCTCCACTAAAAAAGGTTCCGAAATTACGGAATTTTCCCCCGTCGAAGGGTCGTCGTAACGCACTTGTAAATCGGCGATCGCCTGCTTTCCTTCTGGTAACTGTCCGATATAAACATTAACCAAAACTACCCGAGGAACGTCAGTCATCAAATCGCCCAAACGCACCACAATTTTATCATCTTCTTTTTGCACCGGTAACTCGATAGTATCCGGTGCCACTTGAGCGATGGGTTTTAACTCTGCCAAACGTACTTTTGGCATCAAAGAAACTAACAAATAAGCATTAGTCAATCCCACCGACTGAATGCGATTTAAAATTCTGCCAAATTCTTCTAACGCTGTTTCGGGACGTTCGATAAAAGCAAGAGTACCGCCCCCGGCATCCGCAATTTCTTCTAGCACATCTTGATTCCAATCGTCCCCAAATCCCAGGGAATTTACTGTAATTTTATACTCTACCGCGAGTCGAGCTAATTTTAAACAACGGATATTATCGCCGTGTTCGTTCTCGCCGTCGGTTAGCAGAAAAACGTGAGAGATACTATCTTTAGGAGCCTTGCTCAACTCCTCCATGCCTAACTTCAAACCTTCATCAATGGCAGTCCCCCCAGAAGCGCGTAACTTCTTAATTTTGCGCTTGATGTCCGTTGGGTCGTCGATGGCCTGATTTGGGATAATGACCTTGGCCCGATGGTCGAAGGCAACTACCGAGATGCGATCGCCCCCCTTCAACTTGTCCACCAGTTGGCCTGCGGCCTCCTTTACCGTTTCCAGGGGCCGTCCCTCCATGGACCCGCTGCGGTCCAAAATCAGACAGAGATTTAATGGGACAGTTCTTTGCCGGTCCTGGACCATAGCAGAAAGAGAAATGGCCAATTGTCTCTGGTTAGAAGATTGACTTCCGTCTAGGTGGCGATCGTTTAGAGTAGGTTGTAAATTAACTTTCATAGACTTTTTCTCAGATTTACCTATTACAATTTTAAAGAAACCTACATCAATTCAGGGAAAAATTACGCTCTGGGTTACAATAAACCGACTTTCTCAATAGTTGGGGAATTAGGGTAAAATTACCACCTAGACAAAAAAATTATTTTCTGCTATAACCAAAGCTTAAAAATATTTTCTCATTTCCCACCGCCCAAATTAGAAAAAGTCGCGCTATGATGATTTGAAAATAACCAGCAAAATAAATATTTAGAATGCCATGGATTCACCAATAAGAGCAGCGCAAACTGCCTCCTACGGAGATGCCTACTATCGAACTCCACCCCCAGACATACAATCTTTGCTCTTAAAAGAACGGATTGTTTATTTGGGATTGCCTTTATATTCCTCAGACGAAATTAAAAGGAATGTTGGCATCGATGTTACCGAATTAATCATCGCTCAATTGCTTTATTTACAATTTGACGATCGCGAAAAACCCATCTATTTCTACATCAATTCTACCGGTACTTCTTGGTACACCGGAGATGCAATTGGTTTTGAAACAGAAGCCTTTGCTATCTGCGATACCATGAGTTATGTCAAGCCGCCAATTCATACAATTTGCATCGGTCAAGCGATGGGGACGGCGGCAATGATTCTCTCCGCAGGTACCAAAGGATTTCGCGCCAGTTTACCCCATGCTACCATAGTTTTAAATCAAGCTAAAACTGGAGCGAGGGGTCAAGCAACAGACATTCAAATCAGGGCAAAAGAAGTCATTGCTAACAAGACGACTTTTCTGGAAATTCTCTCAAGAAATACCGGTCAAGCTAAAGAGAAAATTTCCAAAGATACGGATAGAACTTTCTATTTGACTCCCCAAGAAGCTAAAGAATACGGTTTGATAGACCGCGTTTTAGAAAGCAGGAAAGAATTGCCAAAACCGGCTCCCGCTTTGACTTAATTTCTGACAGGCAAGATGCCTGTCCTACAGCAAATTTTTCCCCTCCTTAGAACAGGCATCTTGCCTGTGAAAAAGCTAAATTTTTCCCCTCCTTAGAACAGGCATCTTGCCTGTTAGAGAGCGAAATTTTTCCCCTCCGTAGAACAGGCATCTTGCCTGTGACTCGGCGAAAAAAAACAACCGCCAATTACTAACAAAAAGAGAGACTACTATGCCTATTGGAATTCCGAGAGTCCCTTACCGCTACCCCGGCAGTCAATACACCGAGTGGATTAGTATTTACAGCCGTCTGAACCTAGAAAGAATCCTCTTTTTAGGTCAAGAAGTCACCGATAGTTTGGCAAATTCAATCGTTGCCGCTATGCTTTATTTGGATTCCGAAGACCCCGGCAAACCCATCTATCTTTATATCAATTCCCCCGGCGGTTCCGTTACTGCTGGCATGGCAATTTACGACACCATGCAGTACATTAAATCCGAAGTAGTAACCATCTGCGTCGGTTTGGCAGCTTCCATGGGTTCCTTCCTCTTAGCCTCTGGAACTAAAGGCAAACGACTCGCCTTGCCCAACTCCAGAATAATGATTCACCAACCGATGGGCGGAACCCGAGGTCAAGCAACAGATATTGAGATAGAAGCCAGGGAAATATTACGCATTCGGGCTTTGCTTAATAACATTTTAGCAGAGCGTACCGGTCAGCCTTTAGAAAAGATAGAAAAGGATAGCGATCGCGATTATTTCCTATCTGCTGAAGAAGCTAAAGAATACGGTTTAATCGACCAAGTAATTGAGGAACGTCCTACTTAATTAACGGGGGTGCGCTGGGCGCACCCTAACTAATATAAATAATAGTAATGAACATTGCAGATTGCTATAAACAATTAGGGTTAAATTCGGGGGCGAGTTTAGCTGAGGTGAAAACTTCTTATCGAAGATTGGCAAGACAACTTCATCCCGATGTTAATCCCCACGACCGACAAGCTCAAGAAAAGTTTATTGCAGTTACCGAAGCTTATAAGTTGCTGGTGGCAGTTGCCCCGCGAGAAACTCAACCGCCGCCGACAACTACAGCAGCGAGAAAAACGAGCCCCGAACCTGCCCCAAGAACTAGGGTTAAGGTCGTTCGCAAGCAGACACCTATTGAAAATAACGCCCACTTTCCCGATCTAGAGCTCCAGTTAAAGCAAAATTCTTATTTACAGTTACAGCGGTTATTAAAATATCAAAGGTTTCCCAGGGCGATCGCTCTGGTAGAAGGTTTGGCCCAGCGGATGCCCCAAGACCGAGAAGTGCGCCAATGGCAGGCCATCGCTTATCAACGTTGGGGACGTCAGTTAATTGCAGAGGGACAATTGGATAAGGCCAGAAGTTATCTGAAAAAAGCTCTCAAAACTGACCCCCACAACCGGGCTCTGTGGATGGAAGTCGAACGAGATTTTCGTCAGTTGGAACGGGTTTATTGACCTGTGGGCCAGTGGAACAACTGTCACAAGGCAGCCGTCTTTTTTCCAGAATTGGGACGGCGAGGCAATCTTAAATCCGTCCAGCCTTTTATCTGATATAGTATTTTCGTGCTAGAGCAGGTCTTGTATTATCAGAAAACTCTGTTTTTCGGTATCCCAGAAACCAGGTAATTTCGGCAAAACCTGGTTTCTTGACCGCCTCTCTAGAAAAAAAAAGCAAGAAAAAAAAAAGCAGTTGCTTTGGCCTTCAGCAAATAAAAAACACCAATAAAAAATAAAAGAAACATGGTAGCTATCAATCAAGAACTTCAGAAAGCGATCGACTTCCAAAAACAAGGTAAATTTAACGAAGCTGAATCTATTTACATCAATATCCTTAAGTCGGACGGTAGTAATATCGGTGCTTTGGTAAACCTCGGATTGCTCCAACAACAAAAAGGTAAATTAGATGAGGCGCTTCAGTATTATAAATATGCTTTTTCCAAACAACCAAAAAACTTCCATGTACTCTATCTTTTGGCAAAGCTAACTCAAGAATTAAGTTTTTTGGATGAGGCAATTTCTTACTGGCAGAAGTTGTTAGAAATTAAACCGGGTTCGGCAGTAGAATATTACGGAAATATTGGTAATTGTTTGGTGCAGCAAGGTAAATTTGATGATGCTCTCGGCTCTTTCCGCAAGGCTTTACAAGTGTCTCCAAAAAGCCATCAAGCTCATCAGGCGATCGGTAATTTATTGGTGAGACAAAATAAACTGGCAGAAGCTCAAGCTGAGTTTGCTAATGCTATTAAAATTAATCCAAATTATACCATCGCCAAAATCTGGTTTACTCTGGTCGATAAGTTATTAAAAGGCGAAAATAAAGTTTCTTTTACTCATCGCGGCGTTCCCGTTCAATTCGAGCTTACTGGCAAAAATTTAGCAGTAGAGGTTGCTAATGCTGCCGGTTCTTTTTACGAATTGCCAGAGTTGGAATTTGTTTATGAGAATTTGCCCGATAAAAATATTGTGGTTTTGGATGTGGGCTCAAATGTCGGCAATCATTTGGTCTATTTTGCTAAGATTATGAATGTCGCTAAGGTTATTCCTACGGAGTTTCATCCAACTGTTATTGAGAATTTGAAAAAGCATATCGCTATTAATCAGGTAAATAATGTCGATTTGTCTAAGTTGGGTTATGCGGTAGGTAAGACTCGCGGTAAGGCAGTTATTGAGGAGCATCCAGCGCAAGATTGGTGTTTGACAGAGGTTTCTATGGCAGCTCCATCTCAGGCGATCGCCGCCCCTATTGAGATAGTTCCTTTAGATGAGTTAATTACAGAAAAAGTTGGTTTTATTAAAGTAGATGTCCAAGGTTCGGAAATGGATGCTTTAGAAGGTGGTAGAAATTTATTTTTAACTTCTAAACCTCACGCTCTGGTGGAAGTTACTAAGGCTCATGTGAAAGATTTTATTCAGTTTGTAGAATTAATACAATATCAAGCGATAAAAGCTTTCGACCACGGACGATACGTTAATTTTTATATCAAACCCCAATAATGGGGAATGGGGAATTGGGAATCGGGAATTGATAACCGAAAATAACTCAATTAGCAATTCCCCATTCCCCATTCCCCATTCCCTATTAAGGATTTTCATCAAATCTAGTACGAAAACTGCCGTATTTATACCAATATTGTTTCAAATCGTGGTGGGGAGTATGCAAGCTAGCTTTAGCTTGATAAAGCAGAATTTGTCGGTGATTTCCTATCCAAACCCGCTTGAGAGCTTCCACAGAAATTAAGGTTCCTCCCAAACTGGCAACGCATTGCTCGAATCGCTCTAATGCCGAACAATCTAGAGTTTCAAAAATGAAAAAGTTACCCGAACAAATTAGGTGGCGACTGCGAATCCAAGCTTGCATTTTTTTACTAGCTACTGGAGGGAGCATCGTTATCTATCCTTTAGTTAGAACCACCCGTTTTTAACAACTCAACCGACCAACAACTAACAACGTTTTTTGAGTTCTCAGAAACCCGGTTTTTACAGAAAAACCGGGTTTCTTGACCGGTCCTCTAGCCTCTAGGTACTTCCTCGGCAAAACTCTGAACTTTCTCAAATTTCAAAGGGCCGAAAGTCGAACCCCATACCTGTTCGTTGGTATTAACATCCATTCCCCGATCCAAGCTAACAAATGTCGTCTCTGTCAGTTCTACTTCGCTGACTAAATAAGTTTGTCTGCCTCTTTTTTCTATCAGACAGTTATTGCCTTCTACGCCACCGCGAAATAAATCTCCATCCCTTTTAAAAACCATCGAACAGTTATAACGCCGCGCGATCGCATCGGGAGTCAGAGTTTTTAAAATACTTAATTCTCTGCCCCCACCTGCATAAAAAATCCCATCTTTTAGTCCGTAATTTTCAATATAAATATCTTCGCCTCTATCTACAAATCTATGAACTCCTTGGCGATAGGGCCTCCAGAGGTCGTAATCGTAAACTTGTTCGGAATAAAAGCCAATTCCCGAGAAAAACTCCCAAGGTAACGGACGGAAAAAAACGTGGATGTGGGCGAAATTTTTGGCATCGGCAAAGGATTGTTTTTGATTGCTAAATTCCCCCGCCATCCAGCGAGCTAAAGTCACCATTAAGTTGTCTTCTCTTTCTCCAGAATTAACCAAATTGTCGGTCATAATTATTCTCCCAAAGAACGAATTTCCGATGAAAAAGAAGCGGTGACAACCCCAGAACCTTTACTCGTTTTAATCAAGGAAACCCGCATCCGAAGGCGGCGGCTTACAAACCAAATTTTTTCTTCTGCCGCCGCGTTTTCGTATTCGGTTAAGAGAACAAAGGTTCCATCTTCTCCTATCTGATATTTGCCAATGGCAGGGATGGTTTCTGCATAGCCTTGGTCTCTGAGCAATATTCCAGATCTAGGGCTATCCCCATCGGGAATGGGAACTAATATTGTCGTTCCCTGGGAGGTTTCTCCTTCGTCCCAGTCTGACTCTCCTTCCCAGGTCATGCGAAATGGAGCTGTTGCCAGATCGGGGTCGATTTTATTGGATTTACATAATTCTATTACTTCATTATCTTCTTTCCCCAAAGGGAGAATATCTATCGTCGAAGTGACTTGCTCGAAGTATTTAAAAGCTAGATGGTGGACGCTGCGTTGGGAAGCCCAACGTCCTAGAGAAAGTTCGACGAATTTACTAATATCCATAATTTTTGGGAATGGGGAATCGGGAATGGGGAATGGGCAATTGGCTATTACCTATTACCCATTACCCAACAGACAGTTTGTGACTCTAGAACGCTTAAGCTAATTCTGTGATACTAACAATAGTACCGCCAGAACGATTAATCCGTTGGATTTGGGGAGTCATGCGATCGCCAGGCACGATATACTCGCTGGTACTCACCCGACGCGGGTTATCAAATTTACACCCCTTGACCACAATTTTGAAGGTCTTTTCCGTAGCATCTTTGTAGGCTGACAAGCGACCGCCCTTGCTTGGCAAAGTAATCTTGCTAGCACTGTTGGTAGCTACTTGTTCCACTAAGCGAGATGCTTTGAAAGCGCTATCAACACCTGCATATCCCTGATAAAGAGAAAGAGTGCGATTGTAGGCAACTTGCTTCTTGCCAGTCAGAGATTTAGCACCTTTATAGTAAGGCACAATATTCTCGCCGAAACTTTCCTGATACTCTTCGCTATCGAGATATGAATCGATTTCCGCTTCGTAACCCCGTTCGATACACAGGCGAATATGTTCGGACAATTCGGCCTGGTCGGTGGGAGCTCGTCCTAACAAATGTTTGAAATTTAGCTCCACAAAGCGATAGGGAGCGCAAGATTCAAAGTAACGACGACGGTAAAAATCAGATTTCGCCACTGCACGGACAAATTCCCGTACTGTTAAATCGCCATTGCACAACTGAGATTCGGCGGTGACAAGTCTTTCGCTTTCCATAATATGGGGGTTGCCCAAGACTTGTTTGTAAACCGCTCGGATCGTTGCTGCTACATCTTCAGAACTCGCCAACTCGCGAAGTTCTACTGGGGTATCTAAAACTAGACTCATTGACCTTCTCCTAAACAGTTTTATCGATACAAGGTTTTCGCCAGGATTTCAAGTTCTAGCTAGTTAACAGGAGTAATGCTAGCGATCTTGCCGCCTTGTTTGTGAATTCGCTGGTATTCTTGGGATAGCTTCTCGTAAGGCACCAAGTAAACCTGGTTGCTCCGACGGAACTTGGAAACCCGATTGACTTTGCCGGGAGAACTATAACCGGTAACTTCGATGCGGAAGACTTTACCTTCTTCCCCCGAACCGGCACCCAAACGAGTGCGCGCAGCCATCGTTGAGTCTTGGAAAGACCAACCGGCACTGGCCCCAGAAGGAGGAACCACTGCTAGAGGAGTCTCCTGAATTACATATTTGTTCAGCACTGGAGTTTTTCCAGAAAGACTGCCTTTGAGGTCGCTGCTGGAAGCTCCCCGGGCCAGGGCAAACATATGTGTAAAGCCCACCATATTTTTGCCCGGTTGGGTCTTGTAGCCTCGGTAGTAGGGGACGATATTCTCGCCGTAGGCGTTTTGGTATTCGTCGCTGTCGAGGTAGGAATCAATTTCGGCCTCGAAACCTTTTGTATCTAAAATGGTGCTGTGGGCCCGCATTTCTTCTAGACCGTCGGGGGCCCGACCTAGAAAGTGTTTGTAGTTCAGTTCGATGAAGCGATACCGAGGGCAGGTATCGAAAAAGCGAGAACGATACAGATCGGATTTGGCTACTGCCCGCACGAATTCGCGGACGCTCAGTTCGCCTTGTTTTAATTTGGATTCGGGAACGATCGCTCGTTCGCTTTCCATAACGTAGGCGTTACCGAGGATTTGCCGATAAACGGCGCTGATTATTATTTGTGCCTCTTCTTGAGAGCAGCCTGGAATCATTTCTAAGGGTGGAGTCTCTTCATATAAGGCGACTCCCAGTCGGGAAGCGGGTCCAAAGGTCATGTTAAAAAAAAACTCCTCAATATTAAAGAAAGTTTGGTCGAGGGCGGTTTAAGAATATTCTGAAATTGGCCAAGTTCCAGTCGATCGCTCATTCTTTCCGCCCCCCGTTTTTAGCTTTCAGGCCATCAGTTGGCCAAATTTATCT
Organism: uncultured bacterium; assembly: GCA_964609515.1. GTDB lineage: Bacteria > Cyanobacteriota > Cyanobacteriia > Cyanobacteriales > Microcoleaceae > CALKCV01. The sequence goes on from CAZSTZ010000203.1 coordinate 8,784, forward strand.
TGTCCTAACAGGCTTGGCCAATTCCCAGAGGCAAGATACCTATTCTACGATGGCCAATGCTAATTTAGGCTTAGTAATCAAATATAAGGCTTTATTGCCGACAATTATTAATTTCTGCAACATAACTTTACAAATTAGACCTAAAAAGGACAAGATGGACGGGATTAATAGGGGTTTTGGGAATTTCAAGAGTTGGGTTTTCTCATAATTTGGCTGAACTGCTAATTTTATTTGAAAACCCGATCTATTTTTATAGATAAAATAAAAAACCCGTGCTAAAGTATTAACACGGGGCAATCCTATTGCTAATCGTTAGGATTAACAATTAACAAAAAATTAACTTTCTTGAAAAGACTTGAGAGCGGCAATCAAACGGTCAAAATAAGGAGCGATCGCCTCTTTTTCTTCACCTTTAAACTCTTCTAAACTAGCACTTTTTAACTCTTCTAAACCGCAAATCATAGCGGGTAAAGGAACTCGCAATTCTTCATAAAGCAACTGCATATTTTTCAGTCCTTCAGCGCTGGTAAATTCGGTGCTATTTCCTGTTATGCCATAAGTAATGCAGCGGAGAAAATGCCAGAAATCTCGCCAACAAGCTTCCGCCCGTTCTTTCGGGTACAATTCTCCACCAGCAGCGGTAATATTGGGATACTTTACCAAAACTGCTTCTCTTGCCTTATCGACAATTTCAACTGCTTTTTCTCTTAATAATATTCCTCGTGCCACCGAGGCAGATGTCTCTGGAGAAATAGCTGTTATTTTCTCTACATCTTCATCAGTTAAATAACGTCCTTCATCATCTGCTTGCTGAAAAATATGGATGGTTTCATCAGAACGTAAATTTTTCCAAGTAGCAAAACTGACAATGCGGGATTTGGGAATTAATTCTTTTGCTCTTTCGCTTAATTGAACGGTCATGGTTGATAATTTTTAATTGTTAATTGTTGAGCGATCGCTCCAAGTCGAATAGAAAACCGTGGATGTATTCCTCAGTCCATTCTTCGCCATAGAAACGGGTAAACATTCCCCGGGCAGGATCCTTAGCAGCTCGGTAATTGAGATAACGGAGTTGGGCATCTTTAATCTCGTCGAGGCGTTGGCGATCGCTTACTACTTCTACTCCCTCGACAAAATCCAAATAGGCCCCCAGATAGTCCTTAAACGCTTCAAAAACTCTGGTTTGGACCGTTTCCGTTTTTTCCGGGCGAGTCCAGAGGAAAACGGGGGAAAAGAAAGGTTTCGCCTCATCTGGAAAATCTCCGCCCCAGGGTAGATGTTCTTGGTGCTGTTTAAAGATAGGTAAAATTGGGTCGCTATATTTCTGCTGGTAAGCCTCGTCGTGAAATAGGGGCTGCATATCCAAAGCTATGAGATGTCCCCCAGGCAGCGTTACCAAGTCCGCGCCAAAGAAAGGCAAGTCGTAGTTTAACTGGGGGAAGATAACGAAATTGAGAACCTGCAAAGAATTGCCCCCCTCGACGTGGGCGGCCCGAATTTGTCTGAGTTTGGGACTTTTAAAAGCGTGACTGGTAGTAAGAACAGTTTCTTGCCGCTTGCCCTTACCCGTTATCGCTTCCTTACGTTCAAACCCCGTGGGAATGGGATAGGGTTCCAGAGGGAGTCGCTCTTTAAGCAGAGCGATCGCGTAATCTAAAAAAGGTTGGTAAAGACTCATAATGGGTGCATCTCAATTTTGAATAAAACCATGCATCGCGAAGCGTTGCGAGGTAACGAAGCAATCTCGCTTTTTGTCTATTTTCTATTGTCAATTGTTAATTGCTCCAGAAAGCCTTTTGCAAATATGAGATGCTCCCCTCATAATTAACAATTAAAAATTTACAATTATTAATTGTTGATTTCTGGTTACTTTTTACTCGTCGCCGCTGCCAAAGGCACCGCATCCTCAAACAAAAACTCATAGAGAAATTCTTCCGACCATTCGCTACCGAAATAGCTAGAAAACAATCCCGATGCCGGGTCTCTATCCGCACTGTAAATATCGTAATCTTTTTGAGCTCGAACCACCCTTTCTATAGCCTCTGGTTCCGTTCGAGGTTCTGCCCGTTCCAAAAGTTGCCAATATAGCTGGATATATTCCTTGTAGGCAGGAAAAAGTTTATTTACAACCGTATCTGCATCAGTTTTAGCAAAGAGCAGGTTTTTAGAAAAATACCGATCGGCATCGTAAAACTTCATTTCTAAATCTTGCGCTAACTCCTTATATTTATCTTTAATCGGAGCCATTGGCTCGATATATTTTTCTAAATATTCCGGGTCGCGAAACAAAGGTTGAAAATCCAAAACTACCAAGATTTTTTTCTTACCAAAAGACAAAAAATCAATTCCCAGTAAAGGCAAATCGTATTGATAGCTGGGATAAATAACGCTATTAAAAATCTGAGCCGTTTCTCCTGCATTGATGTAAGTATAACGGATTTTGCGCAATTCGGGACATTCATAACACCAGCTCTCAATCATGGCGGGATTTTTCCCGCGCTGGCTGACTTGAAATTCCAAACTAGGGGGAATTGGACGAGTCCGTAACTGGAAACGACCGAAAAGTTGGGTTTCTAGGTATCTGAGAAAAGGCTGAAACATAGAGTTGGGATTGGGGACACTAGAGCTTTCTCGGAGTATAAAGGAAAATTTTCGCTTCCGTCTCGTTTCTCATCCAGAAAGTAATATTTTGTAATAGAAGAGTTTTTCGCCGATTTTGTGGTATAGTCTCCCTGAAAATTAGGAGAAGCAATAGGTAATGGGTAATTGGCAATTTTCTCTATTGCCTCTTGCCTATTGCCTTCTGCCTACTATTGCCTCTTGCCTATTGCCTCTTGCCTACTTCTGTTGCGATTTTGCTCCATTAGCTCTTCAAGGAAAGAAGGAGAAACGCAGCGGCGTTCGGAACAGTAGGTCATCAAGTTGACGCCGTTAATCATCTTAACGGTGCTGACGCGCACCCGAAAATCATCGGTGACAAACCAAGCTCTTTCCTGTCCTTGGTTTCGTTCGTATTCCGTCTCGATAGTCATAACCCCATCATCGGCAAAACGATAAACGCCAACAACCGGTATTCCTTCCACATAACCTTTGTTGCGCAGAAATTTACCTTGTTGGGGGTTGTCCGGGTTGGGAATATCGACTAAAATCGCCCTATAATTGGGGTCTGGTTCTTTTTCGCTTAAGTTACCCTGCCACTGGAAGCTAGCACCACCGCTTGCTAAGGTCGGATCGGCACCTTGTTCTTGGCAGATTTCCAGCACTGCGGGGTCGTTTTTATCTAATACTTTGATAATTAAGTTAGATTCCCCAGACTCATCGCCGGCAGAGTCAAAGCGATGAACGGTGCGTTCCGAGAACCAGACTCCTTCGCTTTTTTTGAAGAATTCCATCATCGTTATTGGTGGTGGTGTTAGTAGCATTGATATCTTGACCTCGAATTGATATTTGTTAATTGTTAGTTGTTAGTTGTTAATTGTCAATTGTTAGTTGTTAATTGTTAATTGTCAATTGTTAAAAATCTGCCCAACTGACAATTGTCTTTGAGGGAAGGTCAAAAAAATGTAACCAATTGGTTACAAAAATCTCCCCAACTGACAATTGTCATTGAGGAAAGGTCAAAAAAATGTAACCAATTGGTTACAAAAATCTCCCCAACTGACAATTGTCATTGAGGGAAGGTCAAAAAAATGTAACCAATTGGTTACAAAAATCTCTCCAACAGAAACCAAGAAACCTGGTTTCTTTAAGAAACCAGGTTTCTGGTCAAAAAATTGTTACCACATTGGTTACAAAAATCTCTCCAACTGACAATTGTCATTGAGGTAAGGTCAAAAAAATGTAACCAATTGGTTACAAAAATCTCCCCAACAGAAACCAAGAAACCTGGTTTCTTTAAGAAACCAGGTTTCTGGTCAAAAAATTGTTACCACATTGGTTACAAAAATCTCTCCAACTGACAATTGTCATTGAGGTAAGGTCAAAAAAAGTGCGCAATTGCGCACAAAAATCTCCCCAACTGACAATTGTCATTGAGGGAAGGTCAAAAAAAGTGCGCAATTGCGCACAAAAATCTCTCCA
>CAZSTZ010000204.1:0-12861 GCA_964609515.1 uncultured bacterium
TCAATTATCAGTTAACTATTAATAATTGGAGTTGTTGGTTGGCAGCGGATTTTGAAGCGGATGTAGCGGATGGGTTTTTGGGAGGAAAACGCAAATCTCGTTACTCAGCAGAAACCTGGTTTTTCGCAAAAACCCGGTTTCTTGAATCTTCCACTTTGTCAATTAACAATTAACAATTAACAATTAACAATTAATAATTAATAATTGAGTTTCTGGGATGGATTTTTTTCCCCTTCGTTTTATTACTCTATCAATTTAACAACTATTTTCGCGATCGCCCACCAAAAAATAACCCTAACTTATAGAAAAACCATTTTCATTTTAGATTGCTAATCTTTCAGCCCCAGAATAATTGAGAATGTTGTCAATAAGCTAACGAATTTGCGTTATTTGACAAATTGCCTTCAATTTGGTACAAAGTTTGTACATAGACTAATATCTGGGGCATCGTTTAACCAAAAAGAAAACGAGACTCCTCAAACCCCATAAAACCGTAAAACCTTCCTCAAACTAGATAAGCTGGCATCCACTTAAAACGACAAATTTTTTTGAGGGCGAAAACTGGCGAGTTGACAAAAGAGGGAAATTGTGATAATTAAAAATAAGGTTGTTGTAGCAATCCTAAATAAGTTGCAACAATTTAAAAAGTAGAAAAAAACTCCAAAACTCTCGTCCATTCCCCATTCCCTATTCCCTATTCCCAAAAATTAATTGTTAATTATCATGGAATTAAACAACCGAAAAATCTTATCCGCAATATCTCATGGAGCGATATTTTTTAGTTCCACAATTGTCAGCATCGCCATTCCAATTATTATTTTTTACACTACTGAAGACAGAGTAATAAAACAGAACGCTAAAGAATCTCTAAACTTTCACATCAATATTTATATTTATGCCTTCGTCTTTGCCATTCTCGTTTTCTTGGTCGTCGGCATACCTCTATTAATCTTACTAGCAATAGTCAGTTTCGTCATGCCCATAATTGCCATAATGAACGTTCTCGAAAATCCAGACAAACCTTACAGCTATCCTTTTATATTTCGCTTATTTTAAGGGTGCATCTCAATTTCGTCAAAACCCAAAAAATTAAATGCTTTTTGTTAGTAGTTAGTAGTTAGTAGTTAGTTGTCAGTTGCCCAACTAAAAACTAACTACTAACGCAGAAATTATTAATTACTTAACCCCTTTCTTCTACAAAAATTACAGGAATCGAACTGCTTTCAAGAACAGCCCGAGAAGTCGAACCAACCAACAACTTTTCCCAAGGTTGATGACCCCTCTTTCCCATCACAATATCCGTCGCTCCATAAAATTCGGCAGCGCGAATAATCTCCTCTGGAACCGAACCGCTAACCGTAATAAATCGATAGCGAATATCCGAAAGTAACCTCCGAGAGCGATCGCTCAACCGCGCCACCGCCCCCTCCCCACCAACATCAACAACATGCAACACCACCACCTCCCCCTCCCCCTGGCGGACCAAACTCCCAGCCTTCTTCAAAACCGCCGTCGCAAAACCAGAAGCATCCACCGCCGCCAAAAAAACATTACGAGTCACCACCGCCACCTTAGCCGGATCCACCTCACCCCTTTCTAACAACCTTGGCGCAAACATCGCAGTTCCCCAAGCGCCGATGGGTGCCGTCGTCAAAATCGAAAGCACGGCCATCGCCAAAATAACCTCTCCCCCATCCACCCCCTCAGCCAGAGGAATAGCCCCAATAGCAGCTTGAACCGTTGCCTTCGCCATATTCCCTGGAAGCAAAAACAGCCTTTCTCGCCAATTCCAATTACTCCCCGCCGTCGAAAAATACCAACCGACGCTCCGACCGACAAACAAACCCACGGCCAAAACCAACAACCCCGGCAGCAAAACATTTTCCAAAACCCCCAACTCCACGCTCGCCCCCAACAGCACAAACAAGACAATCTCAGCCACAACCCACAAACTGTCAAACCCCGATCGCAACCGCCTCGCCAAAGGCCCATCCAACTCCACCAAAAAATAACCCATTGCCATGACCGCCAAATAGCCAGAATAAGGAGCGACTTTATCCCCCAGCACCAGCAAAAGAGCGATACAGGCCCCGAGCAAAGAATCCTGCACCCCATTTTGAGTCCACTTTTGCCGAACCAACAAAGAAACGGTCGCTCTGGCAGCCCCATAACCAATTAAAATCCCGAGTCCGATTTCCAACAAAACCTGAAAAGGCAAAACTTGAACCGCGCTGAGAGTGACTCCTCCTGGCAAGGCGACCGCGCCAACTCCTCCCCGACCGAAAAAATTGAGCAGCAAGCTGAAGACCAACAGCAACAAAACATCAGAAAGAGCGCTGCCCACCAGAATCGCATCGGGTATTCCTTTAGCAACGCCCCACCCCAAACTTTTCAGTCGCAACATCCCCGGCACGATGACCGCCGGAGATTCGGCCCCAATGATGCAGCCCAACAGCAAGCCAGTCGGAAAGTCGAACCGAAAAACTGCCATAGTGGCAAAAGTAATGGCGATCGCCTCGCAAGCCGCCGGCAAAAACCCCAAACGCAAGGCCACCGAACTTTGCTGGACCAATTTTTCCCGATCCAGCCCCAACCCTGCCTTCATCAAAATAATCGTAACCGCCACCAACCGCAGGCTATCGGCAGAATCCAACACCTCCGAACTGAGGACGCTGGCAGCTTGCGGCCCCAAGATAACCCCAACTAAAATCATGCCGATTAAAGGCGGAGCTCCCAAACGCCGAGCTATTTGACCCGCAAAAAATCCCATCAATAAAATCCAGAGAACGCTAGCTAACATATCGAACGCTTTTTGTTAATTGTCAATTGTTAATCGTTAATTGTTATAGCAGTTTTATTTGGAGATAAAAAAGCGCGAAGCGTTGCGAGGAGTTGCGAGTCTGCGAAGCAAACTAATCTCGCTTTTTGGGAATGGGGAATGGGAAATGGGGAATGGAAAGAAGGTTCAGAAAAATTTTTGCTAGTAGTCGATAACCCTTAGTTTTTTACATCTGATTTGAAAATGCTATATCAGCAATTCCCAATTCCCAATTCCCAATTCCCAACTCCCAATTCCCAATTCCCAATTCCCAATTCCCAATTCCCAACTATAATAAAAACATGAACCAAAATAAAAACCTTGCCATGAACCCGCCAAACCAACTTCCACCAGAAATCAAAATCAAACAAATGGCATTGGGATATTGGCTTTCCCAATGTCTCTACGTCGCCGCCAAACTCGGCATCGCCGACCTCTTAACCGACTCTCCCAAACATTGCAACGAACTGGCCGCCGCCACCAACGCCAACAGCGACAGCCTTTATCGAATCTTGCGGGCCCTGGCAAGCGTCGGAGTTTTCGCGGAAACCGAATCTCGCTGCTTCCAACTTACCCCAATGGCGGAATGCCTGCGCGGCGACGTCCCCAACTCCGTTAAAGATATGACCCTGATGCTAGTGGATGAAGTGCATTATGACACCTGGGGAAGTTTGCTCCACTCGGTGCAAACCGGAGAAAGCAGTTTCGAGCATTTGCACGGGATGTCATTTTTTGAATATATCCAAGAAAACCCCGCCACTGGCGAAGTCTTCGATCGCGCCATGACCGAAAACTCCCGTAAAAACGCAAAAGCTATTACCGGAAGTTACAGTTTTGCCGAGGTTAAAACTGTGGTGGATGTCGGTGGAGATGCCGGCATTTTAATTTCCGATATCCTCAGAAGCAACCCCCACCTCAAAGGAGTGCTTTTGGAATTGCCTCAAATAATCAAGAAAGCGCCGCCAGTTCTTAAAAACGCCGGCGCAAACGATCGCTGCCAGTTAATAGAAGGAGATTTTTTCACCACCATTCCCACCGGCGGCGACCTTTACCTGCTCAAACACGTCCTCCACAACTGGGACGACGAAAAAGCGATCGCCATTTTGCGCAACTGCCGCCGGGCAATGGGGCAAAAAGGAAAACTATTAGTAATAGAAAGAATCATCCTCCCAGGAAACGAACCCGCTTTTGACAAGTTGCTGGATCTGGAAATGTTGGTAATGACTTCTGGGGGAAGAGAACGTACCGAAGTAGAATTTCGCGAGTTATTCAAAACCGCCGGTTTTCAACTAACTAAAATTACCCCTACCCCGGAAGATATCAGCATCCTCGAAGGCGTAATTTTATAAAACCGCCTTCAGTGGGTGCATCTCTATATTTTTATTACTTAAAAAAATTCCTACTTTTTGCCTCCTGCCTCCTGCCTCCTGCCTCCTGCCTCCTGCTTCCTGCCTTTTGCCTCCTGCCTCCTGCCTTTTGCCTCCTGCCTTTTACCTAATTATGAACCCCCGCCAAACCGCCCTCCTCATCCTCCAAGAAATAGAAACCCGCCAAGCATTCGCCGACGTCGCTTTAGATCGCCATCTCCAAAAAACCGACCTCAGCGACACCAACCGCCGCCTCGCCACCGAGTTAGTCTATGGATGCGTTAGAAGGAAGCGATCGCTAGATGCCATCATCGATCGCCTCGCCAAAAAAAAATCCCAAAAGCAACCCCCACTCCTCCGCCTCATCCTCCATCTCGGGTTGTACCAACTCCGCCACCTCCAACAAATACCCCCTTCCGCCGCCGTCAATACTACCGTCGAGTTAGCGAAGGAAAACCGTTTGGGGAAATTGGCGGGAGTCGTCAACGGTATTTTGCGACAATATCTCCGTCTGGCAGACTTACCCGATGCCGAACTTTTGCAGTTGCCAGAAAACCCCGTCGGGCGACTCGCAGTTTTGCACAGTTTCCCCGACTGGATAGTTGAGTTTTGGAGTCGGCAGTTGGGTTTGGCGGAAACCGAGGAGTTGTGTCAGTGGTTCAACCAACCGCCAACCATCCATCTCAGAGTTAACCCCCTCAAAACTTCCCTCCCAGAAGTAGAAGTCGCCCTCGAAAAAGCGGGAGTCGCCGTCAGTCGCATCCCGCCGTTGCCTTTCGCCCTGAAATTAACCGGCGCCGTCGGCAATATCCGCAAGTTACCCGGTTTTCACGAGGGTTGGTGGATGGTGCAAGATGCCAGCGCCCAACTCGTTACTTATTTATTAAACCCCCAACCTGGCGAAACTATAATAGATGTCTGCGCCGCCCCGGGAGGTAAAACTACTCACATCGCTGAGTTGATGGGAGATAAAGGGGAGGTTTTTGCCGGCGATCGCTCTCCTTCCCGTCTCAAAAAACTCCGCCAAAACGCCGCCCGACTGGAATTAAGTTCTATTTCGGCGGTGCCCGGCGACTGTCGGGAGTTGAGTCAGTTTGTTGGCAGGGGCGATCGGGTTTTATTAGACGTTCCTTGTTCGGGTTTGGGAACTTTACATCGTCGGGCGGATGCTCGTTGGCGGCAAACTTCGGAAAATATTCGCGAGTTAGGAAGTCTCCAGAGAGAGTTATTAGAAACTGCCTCGACTTGGGTTAAGTCTGGCGGGGTGTTGGTTTACGCGACTTGCACTATTCATCCTTGGGAAAATGACGAAGTTATCGAAGATTTTTTGGCGAGTCATCCAGACTGGAGCATCGAACCGCCGCCGACTGATTTTATGGTGCCCCCAGAAGCGATCGGATGGGTGAAGGTTTGGCCTCATCGTTATCATCTGGATGGGTTTTTTATGGTGCGTTTAATTAACAATTAACCCCACGCCAGAAACCCGGTTTTTTGCCAACCGGGTTTCTTAAGTCTCCCAAAGCGCGATCGCTCCCTAAAAATTGGCCCAAAATTGGCCCAAAATTGGCCTCGAAAAAAATTTCCTTTTACCCCTTGTCATAAGGAATTTTTTTTGTTATATTAAGACTATCAGGGGGAGTTCGCCCCTACGCTTGATTAATTAATCAACGGGTCAAAAAATAAGGTTAGCAGCGGATGGGTTGTTGGCGCATCAATACTTATCCCACGGCAGAAACCGGGTAATTTCTGCAAAACCCGGTTTCGTCTCAAGTTTCTTAAGTTTCCCAAAGCGCGATCGCCCCCTAAAAATTGGCCCAAAATTGGCCCAAAATTGGCCCAAAAAAAAATTTCCTTTTACCCCTTGTCATAAGGAATTTTTTTTGTTATATTAAGACTATCAGGGGGAGTTCGCCCCTACGCTTGATTAATTAATCAACAGGTCAAAAAATAAGGTTAGCAGGGAGCAAGTCAGTTTTGTAATTTTTCTCTCTCGATAATTTCATACTCGTGACGAATACTCGTGACGAATACTCAAATAAAAAGCGGTTTTTTTGAGTATGAGTACTCGTCATGAGTACTCGTCATGAGAAAATAAATATGCAAAACTGACGTGCTCCCGGTTAGCAGCGGATGGGTTGTTGGCGCATCAATACTTATCCCACGGCAGAAACCAGGTAATTTCTGCAAAACCCGGTTTCTTAAATCTCCCAAAAGAGCGTGCGAACCTTGAACCTAACGCCCAGAAGCATTATACTCCCGTCCGTCCGGTCCCACCTCCCCATAACGCACCCAGCGATACTCAACCGGTTTCGCCTCGATACTCGGTTCGCGATCGTAAAAGTCCGGCAGCTCGGGAAACTCTTCCACTGGCATCTCCTTAACAACCTCCTTCATAAACTCCCGCCAATTAAAAGCAGCCGTACTGCTAGCCCCCCAAGTAGGATCGTTATTATCATTACCCAACCAAACCCCAGTCACCACCTGGGGAATATAACCGATAAACCATAAATCCCGCGCCTCCTCAGAAGTGCCCGTCTTACCCGCAACGGGGCGATCGCTCAAATAAGCCATACCCCCCGTACCCCGTTCCACAACCCGTTCCAACATCCAACTCGTTATCGCCGCGCTCTTCTCATCCAAAACCCGCTTCGGTTCAAAATTAGCCTCATATACCACCTCCCCCTGGGCATTAATCACCCGCTTGATACCGTGAGCCTCCACAAACTTCCCTTGATTTGCCAAAGTACCGTAAGCATTAGTCAGCTCCAACAAATTAACCTCCCACGCCCCCAAAGCCAGAGAATAAGTCTCCTTAATCTCCGACTTAATCCCCATATCCTTCGCCAATTTCATCACCGGCTCGAAACCCACCTCCATCAAAACCTGCACCGCCACCACATTAGTAGAATTAGTCAAAGCATTCTCCATCGATCGCCAGCTCGCATACCTATTACCGTAATTCTTCGGCTTATAACCATCCACCGTAAACGGCACGTCGGGATAGCCGTCAGTGGGAGAGAAACCAGCAGCGATCGCCGCCGCATAAACCAACCCCTTAAAAGTAGAACCAGGCTGACGTTGAGCCTGAGTGGCCCGGTTAAACTCGCTATTGGTATAATCCCGACCTCCCACCAAAGCCTTAACCGCCCCAGTGCGAGGATCCAGAGACACCAAAGCCGCCTGATCGAAACCCTGACGGTAGCCATCAATATCCACCGCTTCCCCAACAACCCTCTCCGCCACCTTCTGCCACTCCAGAGCCAAAGTCGTCTCTACCGTCAACCCTCCTGCATCGATTAACTTCTGGGGCAGATATCTCGACAATTCCTTTTTAATATAAGTAGCAAAATAAGGAGCGATGACCTTCAACCGTTTCGGCGGGCTCGGCTCCACCTCCAGAGGTTTAGCGATCGCCACCGTCGCCGTCTCCTCAGAAATATACCCCGCCGCCGCCATCTGCTGCAACACCAAATTCCGCCGAGTCTTCGCCGCCTCCGGGTTTTCCAAAGGCGAATACTCGCTCGGTGCCGGAGCCAAACCCGCCAGAGTCGCTATTTCTGGGAGAGTCAGCCCTTGCACCGGCTTGCTAAAATAAACCCTCGACGCATCCGCCACCCCGTAGGCGCCGGAACCGAGATACACCAAATTGAGGTAACGTTCCAAAATCTGTTCCTTAGTTAGCACCTTCTCAATTTTCCAAGCCAACATCGCCTCCCGCAACTTCCGACGAATACTTTGTTCTTGGTTGAGGAACACCATCCGCGCTAGCTGTTGGGTAATGGTACTGCCACCCTGTACCACATCTCCTTCCAGAACGTTAGAAGCGATCGCCCTAGCTATCCCCGGATAATCAACTCCCTTATGTTCGTGGAACCGTCGGTCTTCGATCGCCACAAAAGCCTGTTTCAACAAATCCGGTATTTCTTCTTGGGTCAGTTGTTCCCTAGTGGCAGGGCCTTGTTGAAAGATAATCGTATCGTCAGCCGCTTTAATAGTCAAAGTACCATCTCGGTTAAAGGCCGAAATATCCGACATTTCCGGCAGACTTTGTTCCAAACTGTACCACGTCATGCCACCGTAAGCGATCGCTCCTCCACCCACTCCTAAAAACACCAAACCCACCCAAAACAAAGGGCGACTGTAGAGCGGTTTTTTCGCTTTCTTCTTATCAGTTTTTGTTGCCATCTCTGGGAAAAGTTCGCTTAATTTTAGAGAACGTTTGAGCTTCTTTTTTGCCTCATTAGTATTAGCTTTATCTTCCAATTTCGGCGCTCGCCAAGGTTGTTTTTTACCCGCTTCCTCCGGCAACAATTCCTTACTTTTTAAATTATTTATTGCCACGACATATTGACTTTTAGCAATTAATAATTGCTCCTCTTCTGTCATACTGTTTCCCAAAATATTAGTTACGTCGTAGGAATTTATATTAGTATCTGTCTTCATTTTTTAACTCCTAATATTTTTGCAAATATTTTTTGCCTATTTTAATAGCGGCTTTTCCAAGGAAAAAACCGCTATTTTTTAAACCTCTCCGTTTCTGTTAATCCTCGTCTAAAAGGCTGTTACTTCTTAACTTTTGCCTTTTGCCTGTTGCCTCTTGCCCAAATCGTCAAACTCTTGTACCTCATTAGAAAAGGAACTGCTTTAAACACCCGCATGACCTAAAGCCAAACCTGCAACTAACATACCTAAAACTAGAAAAGGTTGAGCGCTGGCTTGATATTTCACATCATTTTCCAGAGGATTTCTTAAGAAATACATATCCTGAAAAGTAATTTGCGGAATCACCAAAAGCAGCAGAATAACCGCATACAACTTCTCTTCAATGCCGATTAAATAAGCCGCTATTCCCGCTTGAAAAACATCAATTGCCACCACGCAGATCCAGGCAGCAGTAGTTACGCCAAACATCACGGGTAAAGACTGCAAACCCAACTGGCGATCGCCCTCGACGCTCTTAAAATCGTTAACCACCGCAATACCCAAACCTGCCAAACTATAAAACAAAGTCAGCACGACAATAGTGGCATTCAAGTTCCCAAAAAGAGCGTGACCCGCCCACCAAGGCAAAGCGATATAACTGGCACCCAAAGCATAATTTCCCAGCCAACCATTTTGTTTCAACTTCAGCGGTGGGGCCGAATAAATATAGGCTAAAAACGCTCCCAAAAGACAAAGAACCGTCATCGTCGGAAATTGATGTCCCGCCCATAAATCTAAACCGCAAGCAATGGCAACCCCCGCCCCCAATAAAACCAAAATTTGAGTTACAACTTGAGGCACCGAAATAGCGCCAGAAGGAATGGGGCGATAGGGTTCGTTAATCGCGTCGATTTCGCGATCGTAAAAATCGTTCAAAGTTTGGGTATAACCCGTCATCAACGGTCCCGTCATCAACATACAAGCTGCAGAAATCAAGAAATTTTCCACAGACCAAACGTAATTCCCGGAAGATGCCGCCCCGCAAACCACCCCCCAGATTAAAGGGATCCAGGTGATGGGTTTCATCAATTGCAAGCGAATCTTCCAAATATTAGTTTCGCCCCCAGCCGCACCCTTCATGCCCAGCATTTGGCGGGCTTTACTACCCTGTTTTTCTTCTGTTTTAATTTTTTCTTCCATCGTGCAATTGTTAATTGTTAATTGTTAATTGTTAATTGTTAATTGATAATTACCCAAAAGAAATTATCAAATAACTATTTTGAAACTTAGCGCCAGTAACCGGCTTGCCCTTCAACTCTGGTGGGAGGAAGATATTGCGTCGTTGGTCTCCCGCTTCTATAGTTACTTCCGGTCCGTATTGAGTCAACTTAATATCCTTCTTGTCAAAACCGGGCAAGAACAAACTAACTTGACGTTTGGCTAAATCTATCGTTATCGGTCTCGGTGCCTTAACCGCCTCCGAGAAAGAAGGCAGGGCATCCATCAGAGGTTGCCAGTTATCCCCTGTCATTTTTGGCAGAGAAGTAATAGAGAGGGGAGCAAATTTTTCGGCGATCGCCCCCGTAACCTCTCCCTGATTGAGAATTGCCCCTCCCACCGTGAGATTGGCCTGTTGGGCCGTGCCCCAGAGAAAACGGGCAGTAGCGATCGCCACCGGATCGTCGTTCGTCACCAAATATGTCACCACCCGGGTCGGATCTGCAATAGCATCCCTCGCCTTATCTAATAAATTATTAATTTCTCCCGTGGGTTGAGCAAAATCGTTATTCGTCCAATCAACATTCATAATCGCACTGCTAATAGGTTGAAAAAACGGCGACAGGGATTTATATAGATCCGAATCTAAGATAACCTGACGGAAGCGGCGGAAATACCAGCTCGTAATTTCTGCCGCACCCAACAATCTCACCATTGCTTTATCGCCCGTGCCGTCGTAAATCACCAGGTCGTATTCGCCGCTGGCATCGTAGAGGCGGAGACTGTTTAAGGTCAGGGCCTCCTCTATGCCCGGCACTATTCCCAGTTCTTGTCCGTAAACGTCCTTAAAAAAGGGAGTGCGGAGATATTGGGCCTCTAATTTTTTCAATTCCTCCCAACCCCGTTCCAGGAGTACCGTGGCCTCCATGCTGACCGCTTTCAAATTGGGGGCAATTTCTGTCGGCTCCGGGCCAAGCTCTGCCCCCAAAAGCCAATTCAGGGCCGGAGTTGGTTCTTGTCCCACGAAGAGGACTCGTTTGCCTTCGGCGGCGTATTTTTTAGCAGTGGCGATCGCGATCGTGCTGCGACCGGTACCGCCTTTGCCCAAAAAAGTTAATGTTAAGGCCATTTTTTATAACTTAAACTTTCAATTAATTAAAACTGTCTCGTAGTTTATCAAACGCCATTAGAATTTGGGGGGAGGGGCCATTATTTCTGAGGTCAGAAACATACTCCCACCCTCGACCGACCCCCAATACCCCATGCCAGTTATGAAGTAGGTTCTAATTCGTCTTCAAAAAACCAAGTCGAAATATTGTTGGGAAACTCTACAATATAGCCGACTCCGCTACCATCAACCATTTTGTAGCCCACGATTTTGCCGACTCGATTCTGTTTCAGTTGGTTTACGATTTGGGCAGGTATCCGCTCTTTGATACCCCGTACCTTTACTTGTTGATCTATTTCCATCTCGTTTAGATTTGTTCTCCTCTGGTTTTAACCATTCCACAGTTTATCGGAAATTTGACCCATTACCCATTACCAATTAACAATTAACAATTGACAATTGATTACCCATTACCCATTACCCATTACCCATTACCCATTACCCATTACCCATTACCCATGACCCATTACCCATTACCCATTACCCAAATAAAAAATCATGCTAGCTAAAAGAATCTTGCCTTGTCTGGATGTTAACGCCGGTCGAGTCGTTAAAGGGGTTAATTTTGTTAACCTTCAGGATGCCGGCGACCCGGTGGAACTGGCCAAAGTTTATAACGATGCCGGGGCCGACGAATTGGTATTTCTGGATATCACCGCTACCCACGAAGACCGAGACACCATTATCGACGTAGTTTATCGCACCGCAGAACAGGTATTTATACCCTTAACCGTTGGCGGCGGCATCCAATCCTTAGAGAATATTAAAAATTTGTTAAGAGCCGGGGCCGATAAGGTGAGCGTCAACTCATCCGCAGTTAGAGAGCCCGACTTCATAAATCGGGCCAGCGATCGCTTTGGGAATCAATGCATCGTAGTGGCCATTGATGCCCGTCGGCGTACCGATCCGAATAATCCCGGGTGGGATGTTTACGTTCGGGGGGGTAGGGAAAATACCGGCAAAGATGCGATCGCCTGGGCAAAAGAGGTCGAACAACGAGGGGCCGGGGAGCTATTAGTTACCAGCATGGATGCCGACGGAACTCAGGCAGGTTATGACTTAGAGCTAACGAGGACTATGGCCGATAGCGTGGAAATTCCCGTTATTGCTTCTGGGGGGGCCGGCAACTGCCATCATATCTACGAGGCCCTAACGGAAGGTCGGGCCGAAGCCGCATTATTGGCATCTTTACTTCATTACGGTCAACTGAGCGTGGCCGAAATTAAGGATTATCTCGGAGGCCACCAAGTCCCAGTTAGGTATTAATACTGAAAAATTTAAGTGCAATTACTTGTTAAGCGACCTGTTAAGAAATTTAAAGTATTGTTACAATGGAATCTATTGTTACAAAACGTAACTTATGCTGGTCGCTATTTTAATAATTGATGTCGCCCT
Organism: uncultured bacterium; assembly: GCA_964609515.1. GTDB lineage: Bacteria > Cyanobacteriota > Cyanobacteriia > Cyanobacteriales > Microcoleaceae > CALKCV01. The sequence goes on from CAZSTZ010000204.1 coordinate 12,389, forward strand.
TGTTGCCTGGTCTCTGCGTTTGATGCAGTCGGCAGTCCAAAATAGGGAATTTTCTCTGATGTTTGCTGGCCTCCTAGTAGCCAGTTCCGCCGCCGCAATGGCAGTGGTCTATTTTCTCATGGGTTCTTGTATGACTCATATTACCGAGATGTCCCAACACGCTTACACATATTTTTAGATTTATGGGGAATGCGATCCCCCCCGGCCCCCCTTGGAAAAGGGGGAGAAGAGAGGGGAATGGGGAATGGTTAGAGCAGCTATTGTCCATTCCGCAATCTATCCCATCCTAAGGACCAGCGGAAGCGGGCCAATATTAACTTAGGCCCGTTAAAATGTCCAAAAAATTCCCAAAAAATTTTTTTTGCGAAACCCCTTGACAAATTAAAAGAGGTTGAGTAATAATTAAAAACTGTGACTAGGGGCTATAGCTCAGTTGGTAGAGCACCTCAATGGCATTGAGGGGGCCAGCGGTT